>CAKTIH010000056.1 GCA_934565615.1 uncultured Oscillospiraceae bacterium
AACATAAAGGGCGCGCTGCCGATAGACGGTCAGCTCCCACACAGTTATTTAGAAAAAGTAACCGTTAAGTTGGGGAACTTGGGGCGGTTACTTTTTCTTGTTTATGATCTGAAAAATCAGACTGGCAAGACCAATAAGTACCAAACAAAACTGATATAGCTCTGTAAGAGTCATTCTGGCCACCCCCTTCCTGCACAGGACAGGGGGCGGAAAAGCATCTGCTGCACCCCCTGCAAGAAGAGGAGCAAGACCGCCTACCGTTTAGGGCAGCGCCCGGTTCCGAAGAACCGTGGTTATTGTAGCAAGAAGGGCAGGGAATGTCAATGTTTGCCATAAAACATTGGACAATATCTACCATATGCAACGCTGTCAACAACTCTGAGTTAACTGGTTATCTGTAAAAACTCCGCCGCGGATCGTTTGACCCGCGGCGGTTTTACGTTTTATTCCTTTGCTTCCTCGGCAGTTGCCTCAGGAGCGGCTGCGCCCTTCTTTTTGTTCTTGGCCTCAACGATCCTCGATACGACGAGGTAAACTATCATGCAGCCGAATATCGCGCAAATAACTATTCCGGCAGGTTCCATTACATTCACTCCTTTGCGATAAATTTATGCAAGAGACGCTTTTCTTAACGTTTCCTTAACATAAAGTATAACAGAACAGATTTGCAATTGCAAGAGATTTGTCGAAGAAAATTGAGAAATATCAAAGTTTTTCGGATTTCGGCAAAAAAACGCCGGTGCGGTTTTGACCGTCACCGGCGTTAAGATTCTTTATGGCCGATAGTGGAGTCACACTGTGGTCACTGATTCACCTGTGCGCAAGGGTGGAGTGCGCTTCGATGAGCCCGTCGCACAGAGCGCGGATGTCCTCCTCGGTGTTATAGCGGCACAGCCCGATGCGTATTGCTCCGTCGATAACGCGGGAGTCAAGCCCGATGGCTTCGAGCACATGGCTGCGCGCGCCCTTCTTGCAGGCGGAGCTGCGGGAAACGTAGACCCCGCGCGCTTCAAGGAAATTCATCAGGACCTCGCTGCGCCAGCCGGGCAGGGAAATGCTGAGAATGTGCGGAGCCGCACCGTTAATGACCTGAAGCTCGGGTATCGCGGCGGAGAGCGTGTCTATGGTCAACTGGCGCAGATCGGCCATCTTTTCGGCATTTTCGGCCAGATTTTCTTTCGCAATGCGGCAGGCCTCGCCGAAGGCGGCTATCTGCGGCATGGCTTCGGTACCGGCGCGCCGCCCATCCTCCTGACTGCCGCCCATTATGTAGGGCTTGAGACGCAGACCTGAGCGGACATACAGAGCGCCGATACCTTTGGGTGCATGGATCTTGTGACCGCTGACGCTTATCATGTCCGCACCCAGCGATTTCGGCGTGAAGGGTATCTTCATAAAGGCCTGAACGGCGTCTGTATGCAGGAGAGCCTGAGAGCCGGAGGACTTCAAAAGCCTGGAAACAGAAGAAATATCGTTTATTGCACCGGTTTCGTTATTGACCAGCATCAGAGAAACGAGTATAGTATCAGGGCGGAGTGCATTTTTCACAGCTTCGACGGGGATAGATCCGGTGCTGTCGGGCTTGAGATAGGTCACGTCATAGCCGCGGCGCTCGAGCTCCTCGGCGCTTTTGCGTATCGCGTCATGCTCGACGGCGGACGTGATTATGTGATTGCCGCGGCGGCGCATCGCTTCGGCACCGCTGAGGAGTGCCCAGTTATCGCTCTCCGAGCCGCAGGAAGTGAAAATGAGCTCCGCAGGCGTGCAGCCCATGGCGGAAGCAACGAGCTTTCGGGAAGCGTCGAGCAGCTGCTTTGCCTCTCTGCCCTTGGTATGGGTGGAGCTTGGGTTGCCGTAGACCTCCGTCATTGCTCTGAGCGCGGCCTGAGCCGCTTCCGGGCAGACGCGCGTAGTGGCTGAATTATCAAGATAGTGTTCCATAGCTATACTCCAATATCACAGAATAGGAGAAAACGATGAAATATATTATATCCACTCTCGGCTGTAAGGTCAACCAGTATGAGACGCAGGCAATGGAAAGTTTTTTGCAGCAGCACGGGCATGAGCCCGCCGTACCCGGAGAGCTTGCGGACGCCGTGATAATAAACACCTGCGCCGTGACTGCCGAGAGCGGGCGCAAATCCAGACAGGTGATACGCCGCCTCAAGGAGGAGAACCCCGGAGCCGTCGTCGCGGTATGCGGGTGCTATTCGCAGATAGAGCCTGAGGAGGTCGCGCAGCTCGGCGTGGACGTTATCTTCGGCGCGGCGGATAGGGGAAAGCTCGTCGAGGCCGTGGAGAAAGCCCACGGCACCGGCGAGGGCAGCCGCGATATCGACGAGCCGTTCAAGCGCCGCGAGTTCGAGGTGCTGCCGGCGGGAGCCGTTGCGGGCAGGACGCGCGCGATGCTGAAGATACAGGACGGGTGCGTGAACTTCTGCACCTACTGCATTATCCCATACACCCGCGGCCGCCTGCGCAGCCTGCCGCTTGAGGACGCTGCAGCGGAGACGGCGAAGTTAGATGCCGAGGGGTACAGAGAGATCGTGCTGACGGGGATAGAGGTCGCGTCCTACGGCGTTGACCTGCCGGGAAAGCCGGGGCTTGCGGACGTGATAGAAACGGTCGCCGAGGCAGCGCCGCACATGCGCATACGGCTGAGTTCCCTTGAACCGACGGTGATAACCGAGGACTTCTGCCGCCGCCTTGCCGCGACGGGGAAGATATGCAGGCATTTTCATCTGTCGCTCCAGTCCGGGTGCGACAGGACGCTCAAGGCCATGAACCGAAAGTACGACACCGTGCGCTTTTTCCGCGCCGCAGAGCTGCTGAGGGAGCACTTCCCCGGCTGCGCGCTGACCTGCGACCTGATAGTCGGCTTCCCCGGTGAAACCGACGAGGATCACGCGCAGACGCTTGCGTTCATAGAGAAGTGCGCGTTCTCGGACATGCACATTTTCCCGTACTCCCGCCGCCCCGGAACGCCGGCGGACAAGATGGACGGGCAGCTGAGCAACGCCGTAAAGGCCAAGCGCGCACACGAGGCGCAGCGCATCGCAGACAAGATGCACCGCGAGTTCATGGAAAGCAGCCTTGGGCAGACGCTGCCGGTGCTCTTCGAGACGGCGGAGGGCGACGGCTTCAGCGGCCACAGCGACACCTACCTGCGCGTGGAAGCGCCGGGGGAGAAGCTGCGCGGCAGCATAAAGCAGGTGCGCATAACCGGCGTGGACGGCGAGCTGCTGACCGGGGAAATAATAGATTAAGGCAGAGATAAAGTAACAAATTGCCGGGGTGCGGAGGGTGAAGAATTGGGGATATCCTCGATTGACAGCCGCGGGGCAAAACGTTAGAATGGCCTTATAAGTATTGACTGCGATGATGGCAAAAAGCGAGGGGAAGCCATTGTTGCTGTTGCCACCTTGCCGCGTTAGGGTTTGCGGGTCTGCATTCGCTGAGCCCCGCAAACCCTGCGGCTGCGGAAAAAGCGGCATGCCTTCATCTGCCGCTGGCAGCGGCATACCGCTTTTCCCCTCAGGCGCTTGCGCGCCAGCTCCCCTTGAGAAACAAGGGGAGCCATGAGCCGCAATATAGACGGCTGACGTTTTGGAATATACTCAAAGGGTGATCAATTTGGAAAGAGAACAGGTATATAACTTCGCGGCGGGGCCGTCGGTCATGCCGGAACAGGCACTCAAAACGGCGGCAGCGGAGCTGCTGAACTATCACGGAAGCGGGATGTCCGTGATGGAAATGAGCCACCGCGGCGCGCTGTTTCAGGAGATACATGAGGGCGCAAAGGCAAAGCTCAAGGCGCTGATGGAAGTGCCCGACACGCACGAGATACTGCTATTGCAGGGCGGGGCAACGGCGCAGTTTGCCGCGATACCGATGAACCTTATAGAGAGCGGCACGGCGGACTACGCCGTGACCGGGAACTTCTCAAACAAGGCGGCAAAGGAAGCAGAGAAGTACGGCAGGGTACACATTGCCGCATCGACCGCCGGGACGGGCTTTGACCGCATACCCGGACAGAGTGAACTGAGCTTCTCCGACGGGGCGAAGTACTTCTACTACTGCGCGAACAACACCGTCTACGGTACGGAGTGGCAGTACGTCCCGGAGGCTCCCGCGCCGATGGTGTGCGACATGTCCTCGGACATCCTCTCAAGATATGTCGATGTATCAAAATACGGGCTTATCTACGCCGGGGCGCAGAAGAACATGGCTCCCGCGGGGCTGACGGTCGTGATAATAGACAAGGCGCTGGCAGGGCGCGAGCTGCCGTACACACCGCAGATAATGAGCTACAGGACGATGATAGAGAACGACTCGCTCCTGAACACGCCGCCGTGCTGGTGCATATATATGCTGTCGCTGACGCTCGACTGGGTGACGGCGCAGGGCGGCGTCAAGGCAATGGAGGAGCTGCGCAGGGAACGTGCGGGGATCGTCTACGACTTTCTTGACAACAGCAGGCTTTTCAAGGCGCATGCGCAGGCGGATTCGCGCAGCTATATGAACGTCACCTTCCGCACGGGGGACGACGGGCTCGACGCGGAGTTCATAAAGGGAGCGACCGAAAGAGGTCTGCTGAACCTCAAGGGACACAAGATGGCAGGCGGCATGCGCGCGTCGCTCTATAACGCGATGCCGGTCGAGGGCGCAAGGGCGCTGGTCGAATACATGAAGGAGTTTGAAGCGGGACACCATGTTTAAGATAAAGACAATGAACACGATCTCCGAGCAGGGCATCGGAGTGCTGGAAAAGCGCGGCTGCGAGGTCGGCGCGGCGGTAGAGAACCCGGACGGGCTGCTGATACGCAGCGCCGATCTGCACGGCTATGACTTCGGGGAGAACCTGCTCGGCATAGCGAGAGCCGGTGCGGGCTACAACAACATCCCGACAGAGGAGTGCGCCGAGCACGGCATAGTCGTTTTCAACAGCCCAGGCGCGAACGCCGAGGCCGTCAAGGAGCAGGAGATATGCTCGCTCGTCATGGCCTCGCGCGACATCCTCGGCAGTATCGACTGGGTGCGCTCCATCGCCGGCCGCGGCGAGGAGATACCCGTGCTGGTGGAAAAGGGCAAGTCGGCATTTGCCGGTCCCGAGCTCTTGGGCAAGACCCTTGGCGTAGTCGGTCTCGGAGCGGTCGGCGCGCTGGTCGCAAATGTTGCGCTCGAGCTTGGCATGGAGGTCTATGGCTACGACCCGTTCATGTCGGTAGACGCGGCGTGGCGGCTCTCCCGCGAGGTCATCCGCGCGGAGAACATCGAGACGATATACGAAAACTGCGACTATATAAGCATCAATGTCCCATACACGGAGACGACGCATGAGATGTTCAACGCCGCCGCCTTTGCGAAGATGAAGCAGGGCGTGCGCATAGTGAACGAATCGCGCGCGGAGGTCGTGGACGATCTGGCAATGACGGAAGCGCTGAAGAGCGGCAAGGTCGCAAAATACGTGACGGACTTCCCGAACGAGGTGATACTCAAGGCGCCGAACGTCATCGCGATGCCGCACCTCGGCGCATGCACTCCGGAGAGCGAGGACCGCTGCGCGGAGATGGCAGCGCAGGAGCTGTACGATTACCTCGCAAACGGGAACATAAAGAACTCCGTCAACCTCCCGGATGCGACGCTCAGCCGCATGGGCGTGTGCCGCCTGTGCGTCATCCACCGCAACGTGCCGCGAATGATAACGCGTATCCTTGACTACATCAGCGACCTGAACATAAACGTTGAGCACATGATAAACAAGCCGCGCGGAGAGTACGCGTACACGATAGTCGACCTCGGCGAGAAGATAGGCGAAGAGACCGCCGCATCGATCCGCGCAATGAGCGACGTGCTGCGCGTGAGAGTGATATAAGCAGAAAATATTAGGAGCAGGCATCCGGTAAGGATGCCTGCTCCGATTTGGTATACGCTTAATTCAGCAGTCCATAGGTCTGCTTCAGCAGCAGGATGCGGTAAACGCTCTCATTGATGCGCTCTTCGCTGATGGTGCCATTACTGACCGCGTCCGTCACGGCTTCAAACGCTTCACAGAAATCGTAGGGACAAAGGAGAATATCGCAGCCCGCGGCAATAGCGTTTACGGCGGCGTCGGCGGAGGTATATTCCTCCGTGATCGCTCCCATCGCCAAGGCATCGGTTATCACGACGCCGTCAAAACCCAACTGCTGTCTTAAAACACCGGTGACGATCTTGGACGACATGGACGCGGGCGTCATATCGCCGGTTATTTCAGGCGTTGCTATATGCCCGACCATGACGCAGTCCTCACGGCTCAGCGATCCATACGGAAGCCACTCGCAGCTTTCCATTTCTTCTTTTGACTTGTAATTCACGGCGATCCCGTTATGGCTGTCCTCCGCGGTATCACCGTGCCCGGGGAAGTGCTTGAAGGTGGGGATGATCTGCTGCTGTTTTAATCCATCCGCCATGGCTTTTGCCATTTGGGCGGCAGTGCCGGCGTCCGATGAAAATGCGCGGTCCCCAATCACGGTGTTATCCGGATTTGAATACACATCGGCAACCGGCGCAAAATCCATGTTGAACCCGTATTCACGCAGATATGCGCCTATCGTCTCGCCCATATCCTCAGCAGCCGTTGTATCCCCGCTTGCCCCGACATCGGCTGCGCTGCTGTACTTCGCAACGTCAAACGCGGAGCTGTTGGCTATCCGGGCGACGCGGCCGCCCTCTTCATCTACCGCCATGAAAAGGGGAATACCGCCGGCATTTTGAAGCGCATCGATAAAGCCGGACATCTGCTGAGACGTCAAAATGTTCTTCCCGAACAGCGCGATACCGCCTACGGGATATTTATAGAGCACATCTGCCATGGCGCTCGACAGCTCGGTAACTCCCTCGGCATAGGGGTCCTTGATCTGCTCCGGAGTCTGGGTCAGGTCCAATGCGTCGGGACGGATAATAAACAGCTGACCGACTTTTTCTTCGAGCGTCATCTGCTGCAGAGTAAGCTCAAGCTCGTCGTATGTCTGCGGCGGCTCAGAAGGTAACTGCGCTGGTTCTGTTTGCGCTGGCTCGGCTGCGGGGCTTGGGCTTGATGTTTCCTCCGGTTGTGCCGGCGGCGGAGTTGTTTCCGGCGGCGTCTGGGAACAGCCGGTAAACATGGACAGAATAATTACTAAGGCAATGCTGATCTTGATCCACCTATTCATATGTGAGCTCTCCTTTTATGACTTTTATGACGGAATCCCAATCGAATTTCTGCCGTTTGGTCACGGCATTGAAGAGGGCAGCGGGGACGGGGAGGGGGACGCGGCGGCTGTGTCCGTGCCGGGGACCTCCATCGCAAGATACTGCTCGACTATCTCAAGCACGGATTCATCCTTGAGGATCATGGATATCTCTATGCGGCGGTTTGCGGCCTGACCGTCGGCGGTGTCGTTGCTCGCGACGGGGCGCGTCGCGCCGTAGCCCGCGGCGCAGAAATATTCGGCGTAGCTATCAAGCTTTGCGCCCTTGCCGGTCAGGAGATATTGCAGGACGGAATTTGCTCTGTCGGTCGAGAGCTGACGGTTCGTCTCGGCGGTGCCGGTGATGTCCGTGTGTCCGGAGATGACGATGCTGTCAACATATTTTGCGTTCTCCCCGTCACTCAGGAACCTTGCGAACACGTCTATAAGCTCGTTGAGCACGGCTTCGCTCTCGGGCTTTATCTGTGCGGAGCCGAGGTCGAAGAACACGCCCTCGTTGAGGATGATATTGCCGTTGTCGCCGACGCTGACCTTGCTCTCATCGCCCATGACGTCGATGATGCTGTCGCGTATCTGCTCAAGTATCGACATGCGCAGCACGGCGATGCTCTGCATCTGGGTGCGCATTTCAAGAAGCTCACTGTTTGCGGCCTGAAGGTATTTCTCCTGATCGCCGATGAGCTTTTTCTGGTTGTTTATGGTCTCGGTCTGCTTATCGATCTGGAGAGTGTAGCCGTTTATCTCGCTCTGCTTGAGCTTGAGCTCGTCGCTCAGATCGTCCAGCTGAGCCTGCGCCGCGCTGACCTGAGTGCGCGTATCCGCAAGCACCTCCTGTGTGTTTTGCAGGTCGTTGCCGGTGATGAGGTTCTGTATATACGAGATGAGCATGAGGAAGAAGAGGATAAGCGCGACAGTGCTCATCATGTCGGCGTAGGTCGGCCAGAAGCCCTGCTCGCCGCCGGAGTCCGCCGAACGTTTCCCGGTGCGTATGCTCCCGCGTCTCATTGGCGGCCGCCCTTCTCAAGGATGCGCGAAACCTCGCGCAGACCGGAGACAAGGTCGCGCACCGTGACGTCAAGGCGCTCGACCGTGCCGCGCAGGTTATAGTTAAATTCGGAGAAGTCGCGCACGCCGCCGTTGAAGCTGTCGACGGTCTTGTTGAAGGCCACGATGGGCGCACGGCTGGAATCGATGGCGGTCTTGAGATCGCCGGTCGCGTTCTGGAGCGCGCGCTCCATGGTCTTGGACGCGCTGTCCATCGCATGCACCATCTGCTGCACCATCTCGCTCTCGTCCTTGGCGCGCTCGGTCGGCAGCGTCGGGGCAACGGTGTGGTCGAGCCACAGCTCGAGCCGCGCTTCGAACGTCTCGCGCTCGGCCTGCGGGCTGAATATGGAGCGCAGAAGCGTAAGTACAATGGAGCAGGCGACGCCGACGAGCGAGGTATAGAACGCGACGCCCATGCCTGAGAGCGCCGACATCAGCCCGCCGCCGACGCTGTCGAGCACGCTCAGCCACTCGGAGGTGTTCGAGTAGCTGATGAGCTCGGTAAGCGAGGAAACGGAATGGCTCAGTCCGAGGAAGGTACCGAACAGGCCGAGCGTGACGAACAGCGACACGGCGTTTGCAAGGGAGCGCTCACACAGCAGGAGCCCCGAGAGCTTGGTGCTGACGGCGTTCGAGATGATCGCGGGGGTGTTGACGTCCTGCCCGTATTTCTTATAGGCGTCGGCAAAGTCGTTCACGGTGAAGCGCAGGAAGCCGTTATCACGGTCAAGGCCGCCCTTCACCATGCCGGCAAGGCCCTTGTATCTGCCCCAAGTGTAAAACAGCAGCAGCACCGCGAGCACAAAAAGGATGGCGATGGCGGCGATAACGATAATGCCCGACGCGGGCATGCTGGCCAATACGTTCATAGTAGTTCCTCCTTTATATTTCTGGGGGGATTTATTAGCTGAGTTTGTCCAACTCGTCTATCAGCTCTCCGAAGAGCGCGAGGGCAGAGTCTATGCTCTCGGGGCGGCTCATGTCGACGCCCGCGATCTTGAGCAGCGATATCGGGTCGGTGCTCGATCCGCCGGAGAGGAAGCGCTTATAGTCCGCGACAGCCGGCGCGCCCTCGGTCAGGATACGCTCGGCAATGGCGACGGCGGCGGAGAAGCCGGTCGCGTACTGGAACACATAATAGTCATAGAAGAAGTGCGGGATGCGTGCCCACTCGAGGGCGATGCCCTCGTCGCAGACCATGTCGGGGCCGTAATAAAGTTCGTTCAGCTCCTTGTATTTTTCGCAGAGCACGTCGGCGGTCAGCGCCTGCCCGGCTTCGGACATGCGCCCCATCTCAAGCTCGAACTCGGCGAACATCGTCTGGCGGTAGACCGTGCCCTTGAACTGGTCGAGGAAGTGGTTGATGAGGTAGGCGCGCTCCTTTTTATCCTGCGTGCGGCTGAGAAGATAGCGCATGAGGAGGACCTCGTTGCAGGTGGAGGCGACCTCGGCGACGAAGATGACATAGTCGCTGGTGTTCACGGGCTGGTTATGGCAGCTATAGTAGCTGTGCAGCGCATGACCCATCTCGTGGGCGATGGTGAACATGGACTCGAGATTGTCCTTCTGGTTGAGCAGCACATAGGGGTGCGGGCGGGAGCTGCCGGAGGAGTATGCGCCGCTGCGCTTGCCGCGGTTCTCGTACACATCGATCCAGCGGCTGCTGAAGCCCGTCTCAAGGAGCTTGGTATAGTCCTCGCCGAGGACGCTCAAGGCTTCGAGGACGGTTTTCTTCGCTTCGTCATAGCTGATGGAGACGGCGGCGTCAGGTACGACCGGGGTATACACATCGTACATGTGCAGCTCATCCACGCCGAGGAGCTTCTTGCGCAGAGCGACATAGCGGTACATCTTGTTCATGTTGTTGTGGACGGTATCGATAAGGTTAAGGTACACGCTCTTCGGGACCTCGGTCGCGTCAAGCGCGGCGGCAAGGGTCGAGGAATATTTCCTTGCATCGGCGAAGAAGCGCAGCTGCTTGAACTGCGCGTCGAGCGTTGCGGCGACGGTGTTCTTGAACTCGTCATAGCGCTTATAGCAGTTTTCAAAGGCGCTCTTGCGCAGCACTCTGTCTGCGCTCTCCATGAGCGGCACGAGGGTACCGGCGGAGAGCGGGTGGAGCTTACCTTCAGAGTCGACCGCGTCCTCAAAGCGCAGGTCGGCATTTCTCAGCGCGCCGCAGATGGAGTCGGGCGCGTCGGCCATCTCACCGGCAGCGGCAAGCAGGCGCTCCTCGGCGGGGGAGAGGATATGCTCTGCGCGGCGGCGCAGACGGTACAGGTTGCGGCGATAGGTCTCAAGCTCCGGGCACTCGCGGTAGAAGGCATCGAGCGTCTCCTCGGGGATGGCGATGAGCTCAGGCGTTGCAAAGGACGCGGCGCCCGAGATCGCGACGCAGCAGCCGACGCCCTTGCTGCGCATGTCCTGATAGCGGGAGTCCGCTGTGTCCTGATCCGCCTTGCACCCGGCGTAGCCCATCAGCTTTTCAAGGCGCACGGAGACTTCGTCATCCAGACGCATATACTCCAGCAGACGCGCGGCGCTCTCGCCGAGCGTGCCCTCGTACTCTGCGAGCTGCTCCGGTACCTGCAGAAGAGATTCATACTCGCGCAGCCAGTCCTCATCGGTTTTGAATATATCTGTCAGATCCCATGTGAACTCCACGGGGATCTCATTTCTTTCGGGGATCCTTTCAGCGGCCATAGGCACCTCCAAGAATAAAATTTAAGCAAAGCAATTATAACACAGCCGCCCCGGCTCTGCAAACAGCGCGCTTATAAAGAATATACTAATATACTGTAAATATTTGAGCGTGAAAGGAGCAGCTATGCAGATATATATTGTGCGTCCGGGGGACAGTCTCTATTCTATCGCCCGGCGCTTCGGTACGAACGAGGGGCGGCTTGCGGAAATAAACCAGCTGAACGATCCGTCGCGCCTTGCCGTCGGGATGAGCCTTGTGATCCCCGGCGGCGAGGAGGCCGCGCGCGGCAGCATCGAGGTCAACGCTTATGATTATCCGAATGTTTCCTCAGAGGTGCTTGAGGAGACGAATCCGTATCTTACATATCTCTGCCCGTTCTGCTACAGCGCGCGGGCAGACGGCTCGCTCTCCGGTATCGACGATGAGCGGCTCATCTCCATCGCGCGTTCCGGGCAGACGGCACCGCTCATGGTCGTGACGAATCTCAGCGAATCGAGCGGCTTTTCAAGCGACATCGCGCACAGCCTGCTGACCGATGAGGCGGCGCAGAGCGCGCTTTTGGAGAGCATAACGGCGGTGCTGCGGGAGAAGAATTATTACGGGCTGAATATAAATTTTGAGTACATCTATCCCTTTGACCGGGACAGCTACAGTCAGTTTGTCGCCCGGGCGGCGGAGCGGATGCACGCCCTCGGCTATCCCGTCTCGACGGCACTTGCCCCAAAGGAGAGCGCGGAGCAGGGCGGGATTCTCTACACCGCGCACGATTACGCGGCGCACGGCAGGTACGCCGACCGGGTAGTGCTCATGACATACGAGTGGGGCTATACCTACGGCTCGCCGCAGGCGATATCGCCCGTGAACCGCATACGGCGCGTGCTGGACTACGCCGTCACCGTCATGCCCGCGGGGAAGATACTCATGGGCTTTTCAAACTACGCATACGACTGGGCGCTCTCGTGGCGGCAGGGGCAGGCGGCGCGCATACTCTCGAACGCGGCGGCGGTAGAGCTTGCCATATCCCGCGGCGCGGAGATAAAATACGACTACACCGCGCAGGCACCGTGGTTCAACTATACCGACGCCGCGGGGCGCGCGCACGTCGTGTGGTTCGAGGACGCGCGCAGCTTCATCGCGCGGCTCCAGCTTGTGGGCGAATACGCTCTTGCTGGGATAAGCTTCTGGACGGCGGATAAGGTCTACCGCCCGGGGCTATATGCGCTGCAAAGCATGTACAGCGTGGAAAAACTGCTGTAGTTCAGACTGTTGGAGACCGATAAAAACAGAGGATGAAAAACGAGGAAAACCCTTGACAAATAAAGAAAAACAGCTATAATAATATAGCCTGTCCATAGAGACGGGCGATCCTTGCTCCCGTTCAAACGGGGGCCAACAGACCAGAAGGAGGTGCAACCATGGCAAAAGCAAGCGAAAAGTACGAAGTGATGTACATCATCAACCCCAACCTCAGCGAGGAGGAGACTGCCGCTGTTGTTGAGAAGTTCAAGGCACTTGTGGAAGCGAATGGTACTCTTGAAGAGATGGAGGAGATGGGTAAGCGCAAGCTCGCTTACGAGATCAACTACATTTCCGAGGGCTACTATGTGCTGATGAAGTTCACCAGCGCTCCCGAGTTCCCCGCCGAGCTGGATCGTATACTCGGTATTACCGACGGCATTCTGCGTCGCCTGATTACCCTGCGTGCAGAGTAAGGAGCGATAATTATGCTGAACCATATCACCATTATGGGGCGTCTGACCAGAGACCCTGAGCTCAGATACACCCAGTCCCAGACGCCGGTAGCGTCCTTCACCCTCGCGGTCGACCGTGATTTCGGCAGCCGTGACGGCGGAGAGAAGCAGACCGATTTTATCGACTGCGTTGCATGGCGTCAGACCGCGGAGTTCGTCAGCAAGTATTTCACGAAGGGCAGCATGGCCGTTGTTTCCGGCCGTCTCCAGATCCGTGACTGGACTGATCGCGAGGGCGGCAAGCGCCGCAGCGCAGAGGTCGTTGTTGACAATGTGTACTTCGGGGAAAGCCGCCGCCGCGACGGCGACAGCGGTGACAGCCGCAGCAGTTCATACAGCAGCTATGGCAATTCCGGTTCTGCCGGAAAGAGCAGCGCTCCCGCTGCTTCTGCCTTTGCGGAGCTGGATGACGGCGACGGCGAGCTGCCGTTCTAAAATTTTGATAGGAGGATACAGCTTTGGCTTTCGATAAGAACAATCCCAAGAACCGCAAGCGCAGAAAAGTGTGCCAGTTCTGTGTTGATAAGGCCACCTTTATCGATTACAAGGACACCGCAAAGCTCCGCCGCTTCGTGTCCGAGCGCAGCAAGATCCTGCCGCGCCGCACTACCGGTGTTTGCGCCATGCATCAGCGTGAGCTCACCGAGGCTATAAAGAGAGCACGTCAGATCGCGCTCCTGCCCTACGTGACCGACTGATAATTATTAAATTGAAAAAGAGACGGCTTCGGCCGTCTCTTTTTATACGTGTTTTTAGTGGTGGAGTGCTCTGCACAGGACTCGAACATTTAAGCGGGCATATCGTTGCTTCGGTCAGTTCTCTTTAAGCCGAGAAACGGTGGAACCTCAGAGCGTTTCAGCCCTTGCTCGTGTGCTTTTTTCAGTTGGTATTCATGCAGAGCAATGCTGTCCAGCAGGTCACGTTGATTTTGAGAAGCAGCATAGTAGTCTACTCCGAACCGCTTGCAAACTGCACTGAGCTGGTCAAGCATTTCGATTGCATTGGGAGACATTCGTTTCACTTCAATATCCATAGCAAGACCGCCTTTCACGAAAGATATGTGTTGAAGAGAGAAAGTGCCGCATTGTCTGCGATCATCATACGCCCAATATTCAGATATTTGCGCTTTGCTGTCAGAGTGGGATTGCTCTCGGGATGGCTTTCAATGTATTCGATGTAAACAAACATACTGGATTCAGTTTCGCGGTAAGCACCCAATGCAACGATTTCGCCGCTTTCGGTTCTGGCGGTATACTTTTCAAGTGCAGGATCGCTGATGAAATCGCTTGTCCAGTCAGTCTGCCAATGTTCTTTGGTTGCTATGAGGTCAGCGGGCGTTGATCTATCG
>CAKTIH010000057.1 GCA_934565615.1 uncultured Oscillospiraceae bacterium
GTACAATATAGCGCGCCGGCAGAAATATGTCAAGCACCGTGTTCGGCAATGAATATCTCGAGCTTACCCTGCGCGATACCGAGCGCCGTATCCATGTCGGAGTCACCGTACAGATAGGGCTGCATGCTCTCGATGAATATCCGCTCCATCTCGGCGCTCTCCTGAGTGTACACCGGCGCACCGTCAATAAGCCCCCTGACTGTTGCGCCCAGTTCCGGGCGTGTGTAAGAATCCAATACCGCATCGAGCGCTGCGGCATTGCTCGGATAGCATATGCGCCGCCGGTCAAAGTCCTTCATCTGCTGGCTCTCCGTGAGCAGCAGGCGCAGGAAGCTCCATGCGTTCTCCTTATCCGGGCAGGTCTCGGGGATCATATAGCAGCCGCGCATGTCGCAGACAAGGCTTGTGAAATCATCCCCGCCGTCGCTCCCGTCAAGCAGGCGCAGCGCGCGCCCGGACTCCATAGCGCTGTTCAGATAGTCCGGCTGAAGGTCTGTGTACATCAGCTCCGGGGTTCCCGCATCTTCCGTATTGACCTCATCGGGTCTTGCCGCGCACATCTCAAGCAATGCACGGACACCGTCCGACTCAAGCGCAGCCGTCCCGCGCGCGAATATGCCGGGCGTCATGCAGCGCAGAAGCTCCGTCTTTGTCATCCGGCCGTTAAACAGCGGCTCGGTGCTGCCAATAGTGTCCAGATACGCCTGACATTCCGCGAGTCTGAGCGCGCCCGGCTTATCGCGCAGTACGCCGCTCGATACAAAGGTATAGATCGAAAAGCCGCTCCATATCTCGCTGAGCCGCCCATTGCGCTCGATCCCCGGCAGCAGACCCGGCACAAAGCTTTCGCGTGAAAGCTCCGGGTCGGCATCAAGGAACGGATAGAGGTCGGCAAACCCGGCGGCAATATCGATCGAGTACCCGTCGGAGACGATGAGGTCTATCCCCTCCCCGGTCGAAACGTCGCGCAGCAGCCGCGCAAGCCCCTCCTCATCCGCGCCGTAATCAAGGCATTCGACGCGGTGGTCGGGTGATAGCTGCGTATACTGCGCCTTCAGCACACCCAGCATTTCAGACGCTCTGCCGTAAAAGGCGATGTTCACCGTGCGCCGGTCGTCTATCGTCCACTCCCGCGTCAGACACACAAGCTCCCCGGAGTTTTCCGGTGGGAGGGTGTCGGCCTTCCCGGGGGCTAAAAGATAAGTGTTCTCATCAAGACTGAGAACTTCTCTATACTCCGTCTGCGTGCTGTAGAGCTCGTAAAGTTCGACAGTGCGCGCCGCGGTAAAGTCACTGCCGATGCTAACCAGCGTCCCGCCCATGCACACGAGCGCTTCACCGGCAGCGCTGCGGCACACCGCGCTCGGCGCGATCAGGTCTATATCACAGTCGATGGGGACGAGCTTCCCCGCCGCCGCGTCGTAAGTGTTCAGCTTTGACCTATGGCTGTCGGTATCGATAGTCTGAAAGACCGCCTCACCGTCTATCAGCAGCGGCGGGCAGAACTCGACGCGCTCACGCGTGAAGCTCTCAATCTCCTCGCCCGAAGCGGAGTAGCGCCGGATATTGTGTACCCCGCGCAGCCAGAAGCCGCCGTCGGGCAGTGCAAGAATGCTCCGCGCCTCGTCGCCCGCGTCGATGCTCACGGGGTAGGTCTCGATCAGCGTGCCGTCAGGCAGATAGGTGCTCACAGTGTACTGCGTCCCGCCGTCCGCTTCCTCGCTACACAGCAGGAGAAAGCGCCCCGCGGCACAGTCAAGGGAGATCGGGCTGCCCGCTCCCGGCAGCGCCGACACTATGGCTTCGCCGATACGCAGTCCGCCGCCAAGCGTATAGTCCATACGCGCAAGGCAGGGCGCGCCGTCCATGATGCCGCATAAAAAGATGTGCCCCCCGTCCGCCGCGGCAGCGATTATCGTGCCGTCAAGGCCGAAGGGATAGCGGCTCACCGCTTCGGTGCGCCAGTAATACGTCTCCTCCGGGCTTTCCTGTTCCGCACCTTCTTCTCCGCAGGCGCACAGCGTCAGGAGCATGAACAGCGCAAGCAAGAGCGTCAGCAGCTTTTTCATGGCAGTCACTCCGATCGTATTATTCTATAATAATGACGTGTTCTGATGGAAAAAGTTTCAAGTTTATAGGAATAAAAAGGCTCCCCTTGTTGCAAGGGGAGCTGTCAGCCGTAAGGCTGACTGAGGGGATAAATGCCTTGATTTTCCTGTGCGATTGATGGCAGCCCTTCGCCTTTTCTATATTATTCCGCTTTATTCTTCACGGCCTTCTTTTTCCTTACCGCGAAGGACGCGACCGCACCGGCTGCGATAATCACAGCCGCGGCTATGGGCAGCAGGAGCGATGCCCCGCGCTGCGCTTGCAGCAGTACGACCGAACCGCCGTTTTCGAGCGTGAACACGATGCGGCTTCCGTCGCGGGTATAATCCAGCGGACTGAGCGCGCCGTCGCGCAGCTCATAGAGCCTGCCGCTCTCCTCCGCCAGCATGCGCACGGTGAGCTCTCCGTCATAGCCCGGTACCTCGACGGTGTAGGCCGAGATAAGCTCCTCCGCGTCGATCCCGAGCGCGGTGCAGTCCGGCGTGAGCGGCACGGCAAGCAGGCTGTCAGTCTCGTCAAAGACGCCCTCGGCAAGAAACAGCGGCTCATCCCCGTCGCTTGCGAGCGTCGTGACCGGGCGGACATAGCTGCCGTCGACAGTTGTGCTGAAATACACAGCGCTGCTGTCAAAATCGTCCCAGCGCCAGCGCATGCCGTCCTTGTCCGGGATCACGGGAAGCTTATCTATCGCGCCTCCGAAGGGCACTTCCACAGTCTCGACAGTCTTGCCCTCGACCGCGAAGCTGACGCTTATCTTTCTAAAGCTGTCGGGCGTACCGTCGAGCGCGGTAAATTCCTCATAGTCCATGTGCTCGGCCTGCCCGGAAAAGCTGAAGCCGTCCACTCCGCCGACGGTGCAGTCGGAATACAGATTATCCTTGACGCTGCCGTCGGCAAAACCGGCGATAGAGCCTTGAAACTCTGCGTAGCCCTCAAGGTGCGGCATGGCGCGGCAGTTCTCGATGTTTCTGCCGCTGCCGGCGATCCCGCCCATGTAGCTCGACGCGGAAACGTTCGCCCGCGCCGTGCAGTCACGCAGCGTACCGGTGCTGAGACCGGCGACGCCGCCGGCATACTCGTTCCCGGCGCTCACGCTCCCGGCGGAGCCGCTGAGGTAGACAAGGCCGTAGTCCATTCTGCCCGCAATGCCCCCGGCGCAGGATTTCACCGCGCTTACCTCGGCATAGTTTTTGCAGCCGCTCACCAACGCGAGCACCTCATAGCGCCCGCTGTCGAGAACAACGGATGAAATATTGAGCTGGTCCTCGCGGTCAAAGGCCACGTCCAGCGCGATGCTCCCTGCGATGCCGCCGACATTCGTATCGGCACTGACGGCGGCGCGGTTCAGGCCGTTTACCACGGCGCATGACGCGGTATCTGGATCGTTGCCGTCCGACACGTCGGTTATGTTCAGCGCATCAGAGGCGCTGCCAAGGCCGTAGAGCATCTCCGTCATCGCAGCGGAAACGTCCGTCATGGCGGAGCTTACATCCTGCATATCGTATGTAAGCGTCTCATTGCCGACTACACCGGCGATCTCGCTCATTATTTCGGTGAGCTGTTCGAGATTTGCGTTGAGCTGGTTCGCGGCGTCATCGTCTATCCCGCCCCACCCGGAGGGATCATCGCCGATCGAGCCGTTGATGATGTCGATGCTGTCGGAAACGATGGCTGCCGCATCCTGCATCAGCCAGCCCGCTTCAGACATTCCCGCGCCCATGTTGCCGAGCATCGTGTTCATTGATGACTCAAGCTCATACAGTCCGGAGCGCATACTTGAGAGCCCGCCGCCGGTGAAGTTCCACTCGGCATGCGGCTCTATCTGCCCGACGATGCCGCCGACGTCCTTGCGCCCGGTGAC
Source organism: uncultured Oscillospiraceae bacterium (assembly GCA_934565615.1). GTDB lineage: Bacteria > Bacillota > Clostridia > Oscillospirales > Oscillospiraceae > Limivicinus. The sequence goes on from CAKTIH010000057.1 coordinate 3,971, forward strand.
CTCGCCGTGGTTCGCGCATCCGACGACGCGCCCGCTCTGCCGCCCGACGACGCCGCCGACATTGTAGCCGACGTGCGGATAGCCCACCGCGCCGCTGTTTGCGCAGTTTTCTATGAGCGCGCTGCTCAGCCCAGCGATGCCGCCGACGTCGGTAATGTCGATGATATCCTCCTCGCTGCTGGCTCTGAGCGTGGAGATATCAAAGCTGCGGTCCTCCTCGTCGGGGATATACTCGGTGTTGACGTCCATCATGCCGCGGCAGTCCCGGAGCGTGCCGCGGTTCTCGCCCGCGATGCCGCCGACGCGGTGGCGGCCGTAGAGCGTACCGGTGACTGTACAGCCGGATATCTCCGCCCCCTCGGCGTTGAGCCCGGCAATGCCGCCGACGGCGCTCTCCGCCTGAATGTCCCCGTCAAAGCGGCAGTTGGTTATCTTTCCGTAATTCACACCGGCGATACCGCCGATGCTCTCCCCCGTCCCGGACGCCTTCAGCGTACCGGAGACGCGGACATTTCTGACCTCGCCAGCGGCAAGCACCATGCGGAACAGTCCCTGAGTCGAGCCTGCGGCGTCGAAGCTCACGCCGATGATGTTGTGCCCCTGTCCGTCAAAGGTCCCGGAGAGCAGCGGGATCGGCGTGAAGTCAAGCCCCGTGAGGTTAATGTCGTTTTCGAGAAGAATGGTCTTGTCCTGCGACCATGTGTCCGAGACGCAGTTTGCGGCAAGCTCCATAAGCTCCTCGGCAGTGGATATTCTGACCTTTTCCGTATCATCCTCCGCCGCGAGCGCGCCTATTGTAAAGCACGGCAGGAGCAGCAGCACGCACAAAAGTACAGAAAAAGTTCTTTTCATACCGTCAGTCCCCCGCCTTTTTCCCGAAAGTTGTCTTTTCTATCACCTTATCCAGCAGCACTATGATCTGCGGCAGCACAGTCATGACAAGGATGACCGAGATGAGCGCGCCGCGCCCGACCGCAAGGCCAATGTGGCCTATGTAAACATCGCTCACGCGGTAGGCGATGAGAAAGCCCGCCACGGTCATTATCGTGCCGGAGGTCATGACCGTGGGGAATGCCTCGTTCACGGCCTTGACCATCGCCTCGCGTGGCTCATTGAGCTTTCGCAGGTCGAGGTAATGGCTCATGATGACTATGGCGTAGTCGATCGTCGCGCCCATCTGGATCGCCGAGACGATCATGTTCGTCACAAATGACGCACTCGTCTGCGTAAGGTACGGGAATGTGAAGTTTATCCATATACTGCCCTGGATGACGAACACCAGTATCACCGCGCCGCCGATGGACTTGAAAGTAAATATAAGAATGAGCAGCACGAAGGTGATCGTCAGGACGTTTATGAGCATAGAGTCTCCGCTGAATGTCTCGCGCAGTTCGCGCGCACTCGTGACGTTGCCGATGACGAGGCACTCTCCATCGCCGTAGTACCCGTCGGCAATGCCGCGCAGGGAATCGACAAGCGTGATGCTGTCCTCGCCCTCGACGGGGACGTCCGCAGTTATGACCATGCGGTCCCAGTTCACGCCTCGCAGCTGCGCTTCGCCGCGCTCAAGCTCGCCGCGCAGGGAATCAAGCGTCTCCTGAGAAGCATCGTCGAGCGTGACGATGCCCTGGTCTATCTTTTCAAACAGGTATAGGAACATGTCTATAAGCGGCACGGAATAGGCCTCGGCATTGCCGAACACTGCCTGATACTGCTCATGCTCCACGCCGTAGGCCGCATATAGCAGCTGCGCCTGCTCATAGTCGATGTTCAGCAGCATCGAGAACATGCGCGGCGTGTAGAAATCCGTGAGTACGCGCCCGTCCTCTATCTCGATATTGGCAAGGCCGGTCGCGCTCTTGACGTGCGGCAGCTCCTCCGCCGCGCTGAGTATCGCCTTCTCGGAAGCATAGTCCCCGGCGGGGACGAGCACGGCTATAGTCGTATCGTTCGTGAAGGTGTTCGTTATCTTGCGCGAGGCGTCGCGGCTCTCGGAATGGACAAGCTCATCAATGCTGCTGTCCGAGAAGGCGTACTCCGTTCTCGACGAGCAGTACACGGCCATCGGGAGGATGACGAGGAAGATCACAACGAAACCGAGCTTCGTTTTCATCAGGAACCTGCCCCAGCCGTAGAGCTGCGGTATATGCGAGCGGTGCGCCGTCACGCGCAGCGGCTTGCGGCAGTATGCGATAAGCCCCGGCATCAGCAGGAACACCGTGATAAGGCTGCACACTATGCTCTTTGACAGCACAAGGCCAAGGTCATAGCCGAGGCGGAACTGCATCAGCACCAGCGCGACAAGCCCCGCGATGGTCGTAAGGCTGGAGGAGGATATCTCCACGATGGATTTAGAGAGCGCCTCGATAAGCGCGTCGTATTCGGTCGGGAAGCGCTCGGTCTCGTCCTGATAGCGGTGGGAGAAGATGATGGCATAGTCTATCGCCAGCGCCAGCTGCATTATGACGGCGATGGAATTCGTGATCGACGATATCTCGCCGAGCCAGAAGTTTGTGCCCATGTTGAGAAGCGCCGCCACGGCAAACACAACGAGGAAGATGACCACCTCAAAATAGCTGCGCGAGGTAAACAGCAGCACCCCGACGATGACCAGCACCGCCAGCGCCAGCACGCCGACCATTTCGCTCGCTATCTGCGCGAGCAGATCCTGCCCTATCTCTGAGGATATGTAGGTATCGGGTCCCGCCGTCATGCCGCGGATGGTGTTCATCGTGTCGATGACGTCCTGGTCGTTCTCGTCCCCGTCGAAGGACACCGTCAGCAGCGCCGCGGAGCTTACGAAGTGCGCCGTGGAATCGTCAAAGGTGACGCCGGTCACGTGCGGCAGCTCCGCTATCTCGTCGGCCACGGACTTTGCACGGTCATAGGTCGTGTTCGCGAGCATGACGTTCGCGCTGGCAAAGGTCGTGAACTCCTCTTCCATTATCGTAAGGCCCCGGCGCGTGTCGGTATTTGCCGGGAGGAAGGCCGTGATGTCCTCATTGACCTTCACCTTGCTTATCGACATTGCGCAGTACACGCAGGCCGCGGCAAAGACGATCATCACCAGCATGCGCTGGTCGACGATGAATTTTGAAATTTTCTTGAGAATGTTATTCTCCAAACGATCTCCTCCGAAATGGTCCTGATTTCTACTATCGCGCGCATATCGCCCTGTCGAGCGGCGTGTCCATGAAATTCTTTATCTCCCCGTCGAATTGCGAGTTTATTTCCGACAGCCGCCCATGATCCCGCACAAACGGATCGATGCGACGTTTCTTCGCGCCGATCACGCGCCACGCGCCGTCTGGGAAAGCTTCCCTGTCGGTGACTATCTCGTGCAGCGCGCAGTAGCCGCGCCACAGTCCGGCAGTCTCCGCGTCGGACCGGAGCTTTTCTATAACGGTCTCCTCCGTCAGATAAAGCTCCTCCGCGCTGAGTACATTCTTTTCGAGCGCCCGCCCCAGAAGCTCCGAGAGCATCTGCATCGCGCATCTGTCCTCGTCCGAAACGTATATGCGTGACATTTCGAGCGCGTCATGCGCGAAGCGGTACGCCGTGTCGGCATCGGTAAACGAAAGCTCCGTCTCGCCGTGCTCGTTCACCGTGACGCAGAGATCATCGTAATACTCCTGAAGCTCCACCGCAGTCCTCCCGGTATATGCTGCGAGGTTTCCGAGCGTGTATTCGAGCCTGTCCGCCGAAAGGCGCGGGCTGTCGTTATCCGCGACGGGGTAGATGTGATAATCCGTCACCGCGTCCGGGTCTATATTGTATTTATCGAGCAGGTGCGTTATCCCCTCAGAGCCGCGTATCAGCTCCCCGGTGCGCCCCTCGGTGTGCTCCTGCGCCATATAGTCGCCGTACAGAAAGTCCACCGTGTGGGCAAACACCGGCGTCGCGATATCGTGGAACAGCCCCGCGAGCGTCTGCGCCATGCTGCCGGTAAAGTGCCAGACGATGAGCGCTACGCCCACGCTGTGCCGGTAGCGTGAATACCTCGGCAGCCCGCGAAAGCGCGGGAAGGAGGTATACTCGCAGCCGCAGTTCATGCCGACGTGGCGGAGTCTTTGCATTTCCGGCAGGGCGCAGAACTCATCGATCCACACCGGGCGCTCCGCGCTGTACAGCACGGGTTTGCTTTCCGTCTCTGTTATGCTCATGCTTTTTCCAGTATCGCCCTGATCTCCGCGAGGTCGGAGGCGAAATATATCCCGCGCTGCTTCTCGGTGGTCGAAAGCCCCATATCTATCATGTGCTCCAGCAGTACCTTGAGCCCGTCATAGTAGCCGTTCAAGTTATATAGTATGCACGGCGCCTTGAGCATCTCCAGCGCGGAGCAGGACATTACCTCGGAAATCTCCTCAAGCGTACCCGTCCCGCCGGGGAAGGCAATGAATGCATCGCCCAGCTCTATCATTTTCGTCTTGCGCTCCGGCATGTCCTTTGTCACGATAAGGCGGGTTATCGCGTCATACTCAAAGCCCGCGTCGATGAAGAACTGAGGCTCAACGCCCGTGACCTCGCCGCCCGCCATGAGCACGCTCTCGGCAAGCTCGCCCATGAGCCCGGCCTTAGAGCCGCCGTACACAAGGGCGTTGCCGCTCTCGCCTATCCATATGCCGAGTTCCCGCACCGCGCTTTTGAGCGTGGGGTCGTTTCCTTCGTTCGCGCCGAGATACACTGTGATGTTCATTCTTCGTCCTCCGTGAGAAGTAATTCTATAGTAGGGATATACCGGCATTTCTCCATGTCGACTCTGCCGTCGGGCAGGAAGCTCACCCGCTCCTCATCAAGCAGAATGCGTCGGAAATCCGCATGTCCGCCGCCGGCTATTTCGCCGCTGTCCTTCACGACGCGCTGCCACGGTATATCATCCGGGCAGCAGCGCATCGCCCAACCGACCTGCCGCGCCGCCCTCGGCGCGCCGAGCACTCGGGCGATCTGCCCGTAGGACATGACCTTACCCGCCGGGATGCGCGCAACGACCTTATACACTTCCTCAAAAAAGCTGCTTTTCTTCTCTTCGCCCATGCCGCGTCCCTTCAAAAATTTTTGATGTGATATTGTACCATGCGCCGAAAAAGTTTTCAACAATGGCAAAGTAAAAACAGCGGCAGGATGTTGGGCAGACGCAGAAGCAGCAGTTACCAAAATAGTGACTGCTGCTTTTGCATACCGTACCCCATCGATTTCATCTTAAAACAGGATGCGTATATTGTCCGTGCCGCTTGGTGCGTCTGCCATACTGGATCGCAAACTTGGGACAATGGTGCAGACAGCGAAGGCACATGACGCATTCATTTTTGACCCAGACCGGCTTTTTCTCTCTGATCTCGATAGCGGAAACAGGACAATTCCGTGCGCACAGCCCGCAGCCGATACAAGTGTTCTCTACTTTGAAATGACTTGTCCTGCGCATGGAGTCGTATTCCAAACCGTAAACCGCTTTTGTAAGAAACATGGGCATTTTATTCTCCATAAAATCGCCGCAGGCATGCTTCTTTATCTCACTGATGATACGGTCGATCTGCTGCTCTGCGGCTTCATTGATGCGCTGCACCTTGTTTTTGTTGCTCAGATCAAATATTGGTGTCCAAGTGTCCGGCATCTTCACGCTGAATTTCGCAGAGACGGAAAGGCCATTGGCGTTCAGAATATCTTCGGCAAATCTCCCAGTCTGTCCCGGCGTCGTGCCATAGGTCGCGGTGAACCAAAGGTAGTCCGGCTTTGTGCTTAGCGTTAATTTTTGCAGGAACTCCCGGACAATAATCGGCAGCCCCCAAGCGTAGGTCGGGCTGACGACCCCCACCGTTTTGTCCGCTTCACCAAAGGAAAAGCTATCGCTTTTGCAGCAGTCGGTAATGTAAATGGTTTTATCTCCCGTTGCGGCGGCAATGCGGTCAGCGACATATTTGCTGTTTCCTGTTGCGGAAAAATAGAAAATCATAATTGTTCCTCCATAGTTAGACAAGCGCCTTTATTTGGACACTTGCAAAAATTCTGCTATTAAGGTACAATAACATTGTGTCCATTTCAAGATGCAGAATTGAGCACGTGTTCAGCCTTGGACAAATTTCAAAAAATGCAAAAGGAACGCCATGAAATACGATCTCTCAAAACCTCTCACGCGGGGAGCTAAGCGAACGCTTGACGCACTCAGCGGTGCAATGTTCTTACTTCTGCCGCAGAAAGCATTTGAAGAAATCACCGTCGGTGAGCTGTGCGAGCAGGCACAGTACCCCCGCGCTACCTTCTACAACTATTTCGATGATAAGTACGACCTTCTGAACTATTGCTGGCTCTCGCTTGCGGAAAAAATAGGTCTTTCGGAGTACCATCATGCACCGGAAAATGAGATGCTCTATCTTTTCTTCGACCGGATCTACGCCTTCACAAAACAGAACAGCGAACATATCAGCCGTGTATTGTCTCACAATCCGGAGATCGGCTATATGTTTTCCAGCTTCCGCAGCTTTCTGAACACCCAGATGCGGCGGATATTCAAGGATTGCCCGGATGCCCTGCACAAGGATATTCCGAATGAGCTGCTTGCCGACCATTACAGCAATACGCTGTTCCTTGTATGGCAGTGGTCAGCGGTAAAAAACCGTTCCTGCGGTAAGGAACAAGCAATCAAATATTTGCAGAGACTTTTGTCAATATAATGATGGCCTCCGGTGCGAACCGACCGATGAAAAAAACGGCGTGACTTCTGTCACGCCGTCAGCTTGATAACACGAGGTTCTCACCTTTTTTATTTTACTTTTTCCCGAGCAGGCGCAGCTTGAAAGCGCGTATCTTCGCGGCGTTCTTGCTCGTTATAAAAACGCCGACTACCATCATCCCGGAGGTTATTCCGGAGCAGAGCCCGCCCCAGAAGTTCAGCGAATGTCCGGTGAACACCAGCACCGTATACACGATCGCCGCGATAAACAGCCAGTGCATGCTCTGCATCAGCTTGAGCTTTTCGTCGTTGCTGTAATCTGCAACCTTCATCACAGTCTCTTCAAGTTCTTTGTTCATTTTCTCGTCTTTCCTTTCACCGTCGAGTAATTCTCTGAGATCGACAGCGTAGAAATCAGACATCTCCATAAGTATATCGAGATCGGGCATGTTGCTGCCGGTCTCCCAGCGCGATACCGTCCTGCGCGCAACGCCGAAGCGCTCGGCAAGCTGTTCCTGCGTCAGTCCCTTTTCCCGGCGCAGCACCTTAATGAAATTGCCTATTTTGATCTGATCCATATTTCTGCCTCCCTCGTTTACGGCCCGATGATAGCACGGCTGCCGCCGCAGCGACAGGACACAAAGCGAGCAATGTCCGCATGGGACACGGTGTTTTATGGTATTTTAATATGAAAAGGCCGCTTTGTAAACCGCCGTCAGGCCGGGGAAATCGGGCTTGCCTTGTATACGTATATCATCGCACTGTAAAGCTCGGATGGGATATCGCTGACTCTGTGTGAGGTCGGAATAAGCTTCATGAGGAAGTTATATCCCTCGCCGAGACTGCCCATGCTCATCGGGGAATCTATAATCCCCCGCACCTCGTCGTTCAATTCAGGTGAGGTGAAGTCGAGGTAATACTCCCCGCCGAGGCGCTTTGCCTGTGCCGCGAGAGGGTCCGCCGAGCAGAAGCTGTGGTCGCCGCGTCCGCCGTTCCCGGCGATGTTGCAGACGGTTTTATAGTAATCCGTGCCTATGACAAAGTATTTATCGCCGAGCTCTTCGCGCAGGAGGCTGCCCATAGAGGAATAATACTGCGCCCGGAAGGCGACATGGCCGTTGTGCCCGGAGATCATCACCGCGGGGCGGCCGAGCGTATCCTCCCGCTCCGCGATCCACTGCACGTTCTGCGCCATGAAGGAGTCGCGGATGTTGTTGTATTTAATGTAGTCGTCCCCGGCGTGGGCGGAGGCAAGCTCCGCCGCCTGAAGCACGCAGTCCGCCGCGTGCAGGAGCATTGGGTCATTATCTTGTGCGGCAAGCTCATCGCGCAGATCCTGCACAATGGAGGAGCCGCCGTTTTCTATGATCTCCGCAAAAATACCACCGCTCTCCGCCATAGCCATGAGCTTATCCGCGGCGTTCTCATCAGTCAGTCCCCCGTTCTCACGGCAGAAATCCGCAAGCAGGCGCAGGCTTGCCTGCGGGTTCTGCATATCGAAGCCGTAGAACGTGAGCCTGTCATCCTCCGCCGCGGCGTCGTTATAGTCGCGCATCCATTCGATGAGCTCAGCCATCTCCTGCGTATGGTATATCGTGAAGGACAGGTTCGAGAGTGCGTCCTCCGCCGTTCCCGCTCCACCCTGAACGTAGCGGTCGACGAGCATCGCCTCGCCGAAATCCGCTTCGAGCGCGAATGCGCGTACACCGCAGTCCTCGACAAGCTGGCGCAGGACTGTGAGCCGCAGGCGCTGGAAATCGGCGTTCCCGTGCGAGGCTTCGCCGAGGGCGTACACCTGCGGTCCGGGCACAAAGCTGATATCCGCGGTGTCCTGCGCGAACGCATCTACGCAGTCAAGCCTTTTGCGCGCCTTGAGCTCCGGAACGCCGACCCACGCGGCGTCCGCCGCGGCTATCAGCACGACGACTGCGAGCAGCAGGATGCCGAGTATCTTGAAAATTTTCCCTATTATCTTCATTTTTCTCCCCAAAACTTCAAAAAAGGTCAAAATATATGGGCGCGGTTCAACGCGCCCATATATTTTTTTAATTACTGTCTCATGCCTCACGCGAGATTGAGCCACTTTTTCAGGCAAAGCGTAGTCGGGAGGTAATATAGTGCAGCCTTCACCAGCTCAAGCGCGATGAAGATAAGCATCACCACGTGCGTGGCTGCGCTTATGTCGAGCGTGTCGATGTTATTGAAGAGGTCGAACAGTCCGGAGTTGCCGGTGATGCTCGCGCTGACGACCGCAAGCATGGTCATCGCGGCGCTGAGCACAAAGAAGGACACGACCGACAGCAGCCCCTTATGGTCATTGAAGCTGTGACCGATGGCCATGGCGGCGTAGAAGTGCAGGCACACGGAGCAGGAATACACAAACAGCAGTACGATGCCCTCAAGCACGTAGCCCGCGATGTCCCAGCCGGTGAACATCTCCCAGAAGTGCACCTCGTTGAGCATACCGTTAATGCTGACGACGCCCTCTTCGGTGAAGGCGGCGCTCAGGCTCGTGGCGGTCATGATGAAGGTCGAGAGCACGACCACGACAGCTGTGGCAAAGAACCAGATAAATGATGAAATGAGCTTTGCGAAGATGTGCTCATCGACTGTCGCGGGCAGGGTAAAGGACACATAGCCCTCATCACCGAGGAGGTTCTTGTAAAAGCGCTGGATCATCATGACAACGGCAACGACACACACCGCCATCACGCCCATGACGAACGCAAAAATGATGAGCCCGTATACAACGTTCAGCCAACTGTAATCGACCTGATGTTCCATCGCCGTGGTCGAGATACCTGCCAGCACCGACAGTGCCAGCACCGCGCCGAGAAACGGCAGCATAATGCGCCTGCTCGCGCGCAGCTCATGTTTTATAAGCTTACTCAGCATTTGAATACCTCCCTGAACAGAGCGTCGACGCTCTTGCCGTACTGCTCTCTTATATCGTCAACGCTCGACTGCATGTTCACCTTGCCGTCCTTGAGGAAGATGACCTCGTCAAGCGCGTTTTCAACGTCGCTTATGAGATGGGTGGAAATGATGACGCTTGCGTTCTCGTCATAGTTTCTGATGATGGTGTCGAGGATGTAGTCTCTCGTTGCGGGATCGACGCCGCCTATCGGCTCATCGAGCATATAGAGTCTCGCGCGGCGGCTCATGACCATGATGAGCTGCACCTTTTCGCGTGTGCCCTTTGACATCTGCTTTATCGTCCGCTTCTCTGGTATGTTCAGATGCTCGAGCATTTTCTGTGCGCGCTCGCGGTCAAAGTCCGCGTAGAAGTCGGCATAGAAATCCATGAGCTGCTTGGTGTTCATCCACTCCGGCAGGCAGGGGCGGTCGGGCAGATAGCTCACGAGCGCCTTGCTCTCCTTGCCGGGCTTATGCCCGCAGACGTCGATCTCGCCCG
>CAKTIH010000058.1 GCA_934565615.1 uncultured Oscillospiraceae bacterium
TATTGTAGCTTAGGCATGAGACGGAAAGGAAGCCCAGCCGGATGCTGGGCTTCCAACCAAAACTTATTGTAATAGGGTATAATTATATTTATGCCGGACGGTGCATGCTCCCTTGAGTATATATAGAAAACGCCCCTGATGTGTGTTATAATAATCCCCACAACACACATCGGGAGCAGCTTATATGCACTTTGTTGACGCCAAGGGAATACTGACCGGCAGCGGTGGGAGATACGGGATGAACATCTACCGCGGCTGTACCCACGGCTGCATTTACTGCGACAGCAGAAGCAGCTGCTATCAGTTTGCGCACCCGTTTGAGGACGTCGAGGTCAAGCAAAACGCTCCCGAGCTTTTAGAAGCGGCACTGCGGTCGAAGCGGAAGCCGTGCATGATCTCGACCGGCTCTATGTCTGACCCGTATATGCACTGCGAAGAAACGCTCCGCCTTACACGGCGCTGTCTTGAAATCATCCTGCGCTACGGCTTCGGCGCGGCGCTGCTCACGAAATCCGACCGGGTGCTCCGGGATATCGACCTGCTTGATGAAATAAACCGCGCGTCAAAATGCGTCGTGCAGATGACATTGACTACCGCCGATGAGGAGCTTTGCCGCATTGTCGAGCCGAATGTGTGTACCACGAAGCGGCGCGTTGAAGTGCTCGAGGAGCTGCACAGGCGCGGCATCCCGACGGTTGTGTGGCTCTCACCGATGCTGCCCTTTATCAACGACACCGAGGAGAACATCTCCGCGCTGCTCTCCGAGTGCGTCAGGGTGGGCGTCAAGGGCATTGTCTGCTTCGGCATGGGGCTGACACTGCGCGAAGGTGACAGGGAGTATTATTACGCCGCGCTGGACAGACACTTTCCGGGGCTGAAGCAGCGTTATATCGAGCGCTACGGAAACGCATATTCGCTGCCAAGCCCGAACGAAGAAAAGCTCATGGCGCTCTTTCGGGACACCTGCGCTGCGCACGGAATACTGCACACGCCCGAGGACTGCTTTGAGTACCTCAGCGCCTTCCCGGAAAAATATGAGCAGACAAGTCTGTTTTGATAGATATAAAAATCCGGACGGGTCCTCCCGTCCGGATTCAAATAGATAAGGGTATGCTGATTGCAAATTAAAGTCAGGGTTACAAAGGCTTCCCCTTGAGGGGAAGCTGTCACCGAAGGTGACTGATGAGGTGGAAAACGTCGAGTTTTGCTGCAAAGCAAATATTTAGTACACAGAACACCTCATCCGGTTCGCTACGCTCACCACCTTCTCCTCAAGGAGAAGGCTTCTTGTGCTCAACTTTGTTCAGCGTTTTCCTCTCAGGATATCCTCGCCGATCTTATACACGTTCCCCGCGCCGACGGTGAGCACGATATCTCCCGGCGCGGCTATCGCACGCAGGGTATCCTCAAGCTCGTCAAAGGTCGGGCAGAACACAGCGCCGTCGATCTGCTCTGCGAGCGCGGCGGAGGAGATGCCGATGGTGTTCTTCTCGCGCGCGGCGAATATCTCTGCGAGCAGCAGCACGTCGGGACGGCGCAGCTGCTTTACAAAATCGTCAAACAGCGCGGCAGTTCTGGAATAGGTGTGCGGCTGGAACACGACGACCGTGCGCTTATAGTTGAGGTTCTCGACCGTGTCGAGCAGCGCCTTGAGTTCGCCCGGATGGTGGGCGTAGTCGTCATAGATATCCGCGCCGTTGTACTTGCCCTTGAACTCGAAGCGGCGGCCCGCGCCGTTGAAGCCGGCAAGGCCGTACTTCACCGCGTTGGGGCGCACGCCGAGGCAGATCGCTGCGGCGGTCGCGGCCAGCGCGTTCTTCACATTGTGCATGCCGGGGACGTGCAGCGTCACATCCGTAAACAGCTGTCCCTTGTACATGATGTTGAACTTGGAATTTGCGCCGATAAACTGGATGTTCTCGGCATAGACGTCAGCGTCGGAGTGCAGGCCGAAGGTGATGACCTTGGCCTCGATGCCCTTTACAACGTCCATGGTGTTGGCGTCGTCATGGTTTGCGACGACATAGCCGTACTCCGGCACTCTCGCGGCGAACTCATGGAAGGAGTGCTTCACATCGTCCAAGTCTTTGAAGAAGTCAAGATGGTCGGCCTCAATGTTCAGCATGACCGCGACCGTCGGGTGCAGTGAGAGGAAGGAGTTATAATACTCGCAGGCCTCCATGATTATGGTGTTTCCGTGGCCGACGCGGTGCCCCGCCTTGAGCAGCGGCAGTGTCCCGCCGATCATAACGGTTGGGTCCTTGTCCGCGGCCATCATGATGTGCGTGCACATCGAGGTCGTGGTGGTCTTGCCGTGGGTGCCGCAGATGCACAGGGCGTTGTCATAGTCCTTGGATATCGCGCCCCAGGCCTGGGTGCGCTCGAACACTGGGATGCCCTTGGCGTGCGCGGCCTGAATTTCGGGGTTCTCATCGTGTACCGCTGCGGTACGCACGACAAATTCGACATCGTCCGTAATGTTATCTGCGTTGTGTCCGATGGCGACGGGGATGCCCTTCTTCCTGAGGTTCAGGACGTTGGAGCTTTCGTTCATGTCAGAGCCGGTGATGCTCAGTCCCATGCCGTTGAGCACCTCTGCCAGCGAGGACATGGACACTCCGCCTATACCTATAAGATGCCCCTTCCTGCCGGGGGAAAGAAAATTTTCAAATTCAGTCATATATGTCTCCAGATATGGTTTTATTCTGTCACAGAAATGGTATTGATACGCTGCCGAAAAAATGATAAAATCATTTGTGCGGTACTGATTATAATACGCGCGCGGGTTTCTTGCAAGTATATATTGCCCCGCCATTTTTCTATCAACGAACCGGAGAGAGCATAATGGCAAACGTGACTCCGCCGAAATATGTCAGACAAATACTGTTTTCGCTCCAGTCCCGGGGCTTTGCCGCCTATCTCGTCGGCGGCTGCGTGAGGGATATTCTTCTCAATGTGCGCCCGCAGGACTGGGATATCTGCACCTCGGCGCTGCCTGAGCAGGTGCTTGACGTGTTCCCCGGCTCAAGGCCGACCGGGATAAAGCACGGCACCGTGACGGTCGTCATCGGCTCGCGCAGCGCGGAGGTCACGACCTTCCGCTCCGAGGGCGACTATGCCGACCACCGTCACCCGAGCAGCGTCTCCTTCGTCGGCGACCTGACGACCGACCTCATGCGGCGCGACTTCACGATGAACGCTATGGCCGTCTCCGCCGACGGGCTCATCATCGACCCCTACGGCGGCGCTGAGGATATCCGCCGCCGCTGCATCCGCTGCGTCGGCGCGCCCGAAAAGCGCTTTGATGAGGATGCACTGCGCATGCTCCGCGCCTTCCGCTTCTCCTCGCGTCTCGGCTTTGAGATAGAACCGGCGACCCTCGCGGCCATCGGGAAGAAAGCGCCCCTCGCCGCGGGGCTTGCCGCGGAGCGGGTCAGTGCCGAGGTCGAGAAGATCCTACTAACCGCTAGGCTCGAGACGCTGCATACGGTGATCTCCCTCGGACTTCTCGATAAGTACCTTGACCGGCGCAATGCCCCGGAGGAAGAGCAGCTGCACCGCATCGCGGCGCTGCCGAAGAAAGCGCTCGAGCGCTGGGCGGCGCTGTGCAGGCTGCTAATTTTATCGGGCGCGATAAAGAGCGCAGAGCAGTTCCTTACGGCGCTGCGGCTTGATAGCCGAAGCATCCGCTGCTGCAATGATGCGTGCGAGATGCTGGAGGATCCTGCGCCGGGGAGTCGGCTCGAGTGGAAAAAGCTCCTGCACCAATACGGGGTAGACAGCGTAAGCTGTGCCGCGCGCTGCCATGATGCGCTCTGCGGCGGCAGCAGCTGCCGCGCTCTCAAAGCGGTGATAAAAAGCGGCGAGTGCTTTTCGATGAAGCAGCTTGCCGTCGACGGGGACGATCTCGCCGCGCTCGGCCTGCGCGGGCGCGAGCTTGGGGAAATGCTGAGCTTTCTGCTCGGCTACGTGATGGAGTACCCCGACAACAACCGGCGCGAGCTGCTGCTGAGTCTGGCGTCGGCATCGGAGGAATAGCCTATGGACAGCTGGGAAAATTTAAAAAGAGACTGCGCCGCCTGCCGCGGCTGCTCGCTGTGCGAGACGCGGCGGAACCTCGTCTTTGGCGTCGGCAATGAACAGGCGCAGATAATGCTCATCGGCGAAGGCCCCGGCGAGCAGGAGGACAAGCAGGGCATACCCTTTGTCGGCCCCGCGGGTCACCTGCTGGACGATATGCTTCAGATGATCGATCTCGACAGGAGCAAGGTGTATATCGCGAACATCGTGAAATGCCGCCCGCCCGGGAACCGCGACCCGCTCGGCATCGAGCAGGACGCCTGCTGGCAGTGGCTGGAGCGTCAGATCGCGCTCGTGCAGCCGAGGATAATCGTCTGCCTTGGGCGCATCGCCGCAATGAAAATTATAAAAGAGGACTTCCGCATCACCCGTGAACATGGCCAGTGGTTCGATATCGACCAGCGCCGCGTCATGGCGACCTTCCATCCCTCGGCGCTGCTGCGCGACCAGAGCAAGCGCCCGGATGCGTTCATGGATCTGCGCGCTCTCAGAAAGGAAATCAAAGCCGTCTGTGACGGCGTGTATTAAGAATCATCCTATGGTAGAATTTAAAACCGTCACCCTCGCGGACAAGGCGTGGGTGGACGAAATAGTTATGAACGAGAACAGCCGGAGCGCTGACTATAACTTCGGCAACATCTATATCTGGGACAAGCATTACCGCCAGCTTGTCTGCCGCTGCGGGGACAGGATGCTCACAAAGCTGCGCTATGAGGGCAAGCCTACCTTCGTTTTTCCGATAGGCACGGGGCCGCTGCGCCCGGCGGTCGAGGCGATACGGGAGTTTGCCCGCTTCAAGGGCTATCCCATGACGCTGCGCGGCATAACCGAAGCACACCGCGAGCTGCTCGATAAGGAGTACCCCGGTGCGTTCGAGTACAGCGAGGACGTCGACTGCGCGGATTATATCTATTCCGCCGAGAAGCTCTCCACCTATTCCGGCAAGGCTCTGCACGGGAAGAAAAACCACTGCAACCGCTTCGAGGCGGAGCACGACTGGGACTTTGTTCCCCTCACGCGCGAGCTTATTCCCGGCTGCCTCGATATGCTGAACATGTGGACTGAGGAGAACTACGCCCGCCTCGACGGCAGCATCCACTATGAGCATGACGCGATAATGCGTGCCTTCGCCGTGTATGAAAAGCTCGGCCTTGAGGGCGGCGTGCTGCGCTCCGGCGGGAAGATCATCGGCTTCTCGATGGGCGAGATGGCCGGGCGCGACACCTTTGACGTTCACTTTGAAAAGGCCGATATCGACATCAACGGTGCCTACCCAATGGTCTGCCGCGAGCTTACGCGCATGGTCATGCAGAACCACCCGGAGCTTGCATACATGAACCGGGAGGATGACATGGGGCTTGAATCCCTGCGCACCTCGAAGCTCTCGTATAAGCCGGAGTTTATGGTCCGTAAGTTCACGGCGAGGATGCGCGATGAGTGATGCTGTTATCCGCGAGTACCGCGGCGGCGATATTCCGGAAATGTCCGCGCTGTGGCAGGCGGTGTTCGGCGACAGTGAGGCGCTTGTAAATTCCTTTCTTGAGCTGCTGCCCGATATAGGCACCGCAGCTGTCGCGGAGGTAAACGGAACGATCGCGGGCGCGGCCTATGCCGTCACCGGCATGGAGCTTGTGAGCGCCAACGGAAAGGCCCAGACCTGCGGGTATATCTACGCCGTCGCGGTCGCACCGGAGTTTCGCGGCAGCGGTTTAGGCCGCGCGCTCACGGAGCGCAGCGCGGAGCTTGCGCGAGATCGCGGCGCGGAGATCATCTGCACGCTCCCGGCGGAGGAGTCTCTGTACGCATGGTATAAGACCATTCTCGGCACCGAGTGCGCCCTGCACCGGCAGAGGTTTGAGACGGAAGCCGCGGCTGTCGCTCCTGTCCAAAGTCTTTCGTCAGCGGAGTACGGCCAGCAGCGAGAAGCGCTGCTCAAGGGGCACTGCTATATGCGCCCGGCACATACGACGCTGGAGTTCCAGCGCCGCTTCTGTGAGGAGCTCGGCGGCGGACTGTACGCCTGCGGCGGCGGGATATGCGCGGCATACATCGAGGACGGTGCGTCGGTCATAAAGGAGCTTATCGCGCCCTGCGGGACGGACGCCGCGGCCATTGCCGCGGCGATAGGCGCAGCACTCGGGACAAAGCGCGCGGTATACTATTTGCCCGCGCCCGACGGTGAGCCATATCTCGCAGCGGAACCGGGAAGCATCCCAGCCGACTGCGTGTGGAATATAACGTTTGACTGACCTGCTCCGGAATTATTTCCGGTAATCCCGAAAATATTTTTTGCATTTAACAATTCTGAAACAATTCTGCGGTTTAATACGAAACATCTTTCGGGTATATTAGTAACTGCAAGTAACAGTTTTTCATCTTTTTCATTTTGTCCTCAACCATATAACGAAACGGAGCGGGTGACCGCTCCGTTTTGTTATACTTCCCCAAGAACCAAAGGTTCTTGGGGAAAAAGTTTACGCTCAGACCCGTGCCTCGCTTTGCTCGACACTCTCTGAGCGAGAAGTATTTTTGCCGAGGTACACGCCCTCGGCAAAAATGTATCTGATTGATTTTTCGCCGTGCGCGGCGAAAAACTCTGCGAGGCTTTTTGTCGGCTAAAATTCACAGCGGCGGCTGCATTTTTGCAGCCACCGTCTGATTTCAGTTTACTTTACTGTTTCCGCTTCCACTATTACGCGGCTGCCGCGGATGGAGAGCCGGTTCGCGCAGTAGAGACTCACTGCCTGGCTCAGCAGCTTCCACTCCGCGTCCTCAAGCACACGGCGGCGGAGCGAGTCGGGCGTGTCGTCCGGCATTACCTCAACTGCGCGCTGGAGGATTATCCCGCCGACGCGGCCGTCTGCGTCGGCAAAGTAAGCCGTCGCCCCCGTTATCTTGACGCCGCGCTCTAAGACCGCGCGCTGCACGTCTCCCTCCGCGTCCTCGAACGCGGGGTAGAGCGCCGGGAAGGTGCCGATGATGTGGTTCTTGAACTGGTAAGGGATCACGCCCAGCGGCATGTCGTAGCCCGCGAGGATGACAAGCTCGATGTCCATATCCTTCAGCTTGTTCGCAACGGCCATGCTGTGACTGGTCATGTTCGGGAAAAGCTCCGGATCGACCACATATGCCGGAACACCCGCGTTGAGCGCGCGCTTCATGGCGTAAGCGTCCTTCTCCGAAGAGATGACCGCAACCAGCTCAAAATCCGGTATTTCTTTAAAATACATGGAGTCGAGGATCGCTTGGAGCTTTGCTCCGTCGCCCGACACCAATGCCGCCGCTCTGACCATATTATCCACTCACCCTGTTTCTCTTCAAAAAAGAACCGCCGATTTAACAAAGCAGCTCTTGTATAACCCGGAAAAGCAAGCTATAATAGCGTGTGTTTACGCAGTGCCTGACTGCACCCGAGTCGTTATATTATACTTTATATATTCTCGCCGGTCAAGCGTTTGGAGGAAGCCTTATGACAGAAATTTATATAATACGACACGCCCAGGCCGAGGGCAACCTTTACCGGATGATGCAGGGCAACTGGGATGGGGACGTCACCCCGCTCGGCCTGCGGCAGATAGACGCGCTCGCCGAACGCTTCCGTCATGTGAAGATAGACGCGCTGTATTCAAGCGACCTGTACCGCACGCGCCTTACCGCCTCGGCGATAACGCGCTGGCACAGCGTCCCGATGCAGCTCGACGCGCGTCTGCGTGAGATACATATGGGGCCATGGGAAACGCAGTTCTTCGGGAACCTTGAGTACCGGTGCCCCGAAAAGCTGCACGACTTTATTTTTGAACCCGATCGCTTCTCTCTTGACGGCGCGGAGACCTATGCTCAGGTGGCGCGCCGCGCGTCCGAAGCACTCAGAGAAATCGCCGCGAACAACCCGGACCGCACCGTTGCTGTCGTCAGTCACGGCGTTGCGATCCGCTGCATGCTCTCCGAAGTCCTCGGCATTCCCATTGGCGATACCGAACACCTGCCGATACCGTCGAACACCGGCGTCGTGCATCTGTTCTATGACAATGGCATCTTCACCGCCGACTATATAAACGACTTTTCCCACCTGACGCCGGAGCTGTCCGCGCGTCCGGGAAACCAGATCTCCCTGCGCCATGAGTACATAGACCCCGCCGAGCACAGGGATTATTACATCTCCTGCTATTCCGATGCGTGGCGCGCCGCTCACGGCAGCCTGCGCGGCTTTGAGCCCGAGACCTATTACGCCGCCGCCGTCTCGCACCACGCGGACGATCACAGAGCCGTCTCCGTTATCTACAACAAGGACGAGCCTGTCGGCCTTATCGACATGGACACCCGCCGCGGCGCGCACGCGCAGTACGGCTGGATAAGCCTGCTGTATCTGCGCGAGGATTACCGCGGCAGGGGCTACGGCATCCAGCTTCTCGCGCGCCCGCTGCGGGACTATGCGGACATGCAGCGCAATGCCCTGCGTCTCCTGGTGTCCTCGGACAATGAGCGCGCGCTGAAGTTCTATAAGCGCTGCGGCTTTAAGCAACGCTCGACGCAGCCGGGGGCCGCGGGGGAGCTTCTGCTGATGGAGAAAAAGCTTGGAGGCACGCGCGATGGGCGTATATGATCTCCCGGCGCATATTCTGAGGCCGGAGATAGACCCCGCGCGCCGCGTCCTTGTGGTGTCGGATATCCACGCGAACATCCCGTATTTTGACGGGGTGCTCTCCCGCGCGGGCTTTTGCGATGACGATGTTCTCATCATCGACGGTGACTTTCTCGAAAAAGGCACGCAGAGCCTTGAGATGCTGCACCGCGTCATGGAGCTGTCGTCAAGAGAAAATGTCTATACCGTCATGGGCAACTGCGATGAGTGGTCGGCGATATTCATCGAGACCAAGAGCCGCTGGGCGGACAGCATCATGAAGTACGTAAACTGGCGCAAAAGCGGCCTGCTGTGGGACATGATCCATGTGCTCGGGGACGATCCGGAGCAGATACAGGATTTTCAGGAGTATAAATTCAAGCTCGGGAAAGCCTTCCCGGACGAGTTTGCCTTTCTTGATTCTCTCCCGCATGCTATTGAGAGCGGGAACTATATCTTCGCGCATGCCGCCGTCTACCCCGGAAAGCCGCTCGAAGCGCACACCGAGGGCGAACTTCTGCGCTGCGACAGGTTTATGGATCTCGGCTTCAGCTTTGATAAATGGGTCGTCGTCGGGCATTACCCCGTCGTGCTCTACGGCGAGGACAAGGTCTGCGCAAACCCGATAATCGACCGGCAGCGCCATATCGCCAGCATCGACGGCGCGTGCGTGCTCAAGGACGACGGGCAGCTCAACTGCCTCATTATCTCCGGGATAAACGGCGATGATATCTCCTTCACCTCTTATGACCCGTTCCCTGTCCGCACAGTGCTCAGCGACCAAGCGGAGGGCGGACGCTCGTATTACATCCGCTGGGGCGACAGCCGTGTACAGGTGCTCGAGCGCGGGGCGGAGTTCTCCCGCTGCCGCCATGTCCGCACCGGCTATGAAATGGACCTCCTCACAAAGTACCTCTTCGAGCCCGGGGAGTTTACCGACTGCAACGACTGCACCGATTACATCCTCCCCCTGCGCGCGGGGGATAAGGTGAGCGTTGTGGAGGAGACCTCGCGCGGATACTTCGTCAAGCATAACGGCGTGTCCGGCTGGTACTTCGGCGCGCTCGGCTGAGAGGTGTGCGTATGGACATGAAAAGCTATGTATGTCTTGCCGCCGTGCTCGTGATGAGCGCGGTGCTCTTCTGCCTTATGGGCGTCGATAAACGCCTTGCCGTCACGCACCGGCGGCGCGTGAGCGAAAAGACGCTGTTCATTTTCGCCGCGCTCTTTGGCGCGCCGGGTGGGCTGCTCGGTATGTACGTGTTTCATCATAAGACAAAGCACTGGTATTTCCGCTGGGGCTTTGCGCTGCTCACAGCGGCACAGTGTGCTATAATATACTTTATTCTCAGGTGAAAAAAGATCATGGAAACAGAGACAAAAAAAGAAACAGCAGAGTATAAGGACGTCGAATCGCAGATCATAGACAGCCCCGAGGGCGAGTTCCGGATCCCTGAGGGCGCGGATATCGACGTCAGTGTTTCGGAGACTCCGGACAAAAAGCTGAGCATAACCGAGACCGTTACCGTTGATGAGCACGAGTACCTCGAATGTGAAAAGCGCTGGGTGTTCCTGCTGCTCATGATGGTCGGCGGATTTTTCGGCGGCTTCACATATTCTATCCGCGGCGGAGTGTTCTGCAACGCGCAGACGGCAAACATCGTCCTTCTTGGGCTCTCACTCGGCAGGGGACAGTTTGCGCATGCAGCATATTATCTCCTCCCGATAAGCGCGTATCTGCTCGGCTCGTTTGTTTCGGAGCATATCGCCCTGCCGATAAAGCGCCTGCGGCTCATCCGCTGGGACACGCTCTTTATTCTCATCGAGATGCTCACAGTCGTCGTGCTTGCGCTCATCCCGGAGACTGCCCCGTATCAGATCAGTCAGGTGATGATAAACTTCATCTGCTCCATGCAGTATAACACCTTCCGTCAGGCGCAGAGCGTACCTATGGCGACGACCTTCTGCACAAACCACGTCCGCCAGGTCGGCGTTGCCATAAGCAAGGCCCTCCGGCACAAGGATAAATCGCCCTATATCACACGTATGCTCCTGCACCTCGGGATGCTCGTCATGTTCCTCGCCGGAGTCATATCCTCGGTGCTGCTCGCGGGCGTATTCCTCGGAAAGGCAATGTTCTTCGCGCTCCTCCCGCTCGGTATCATCGCGGCAGACCTGCTCCATGCCGACCTCACTACCGAGAAGAACATCCTCGACCGCAAGCCCCACGGACATTGATATTTATTAAAAGCACCGCCGCGGCCATGCAGCCGCGGCGGTGCTTTTGAAGCGGTCTAATATTTTCAGATGCCGTCGTCGGTGACGGAGTCGCTGCGGAACAGCAGGGATATGCACCAGAGCGCGGACAGGCCGACCAGCGTGTATATCACGCGGCTGACCGTCGCCGTCTGGCCGCCGAACAGCCACGCGACTATGTCAAAGCGGAACAGACCGACGCTGCCCCAGTTGATCCCGCCGACGATTGCCAGCACAAGCGCTATACGATCCATTATCATGCAAATGGCTCCTCTCAAATGTTTTCCCCAATATTCTTCCCGGCGGAAATAAAAATATACATTGTATAAAAATAGTGTGCTTTCGACTTTCTTCGCTCTTTACAAAATAAAGAAAGAGTATTATTATTTAAGCACAGCTTATCCAATTGGCCTTTCATAAGAAGGGCCGCGGCTCATATCTTTATCCCACAACCCTGTTTGCGGACTGATTTTTCAGTCCGCACTTTTTTATAGAAACGGTGTAGATTTTTGGCCCAATATGCGGTAAACTATAAACTGGTGTAATTCTGTCAGACAAGCACGGAAAGGAGCGGGCATGAAGGTCCTTATTATAAACGGTTCGCCGCGCGGCAGGTTCAGCGTCACGCTGCAAAGCTGCCTGTATCTTGAACAGACTTTTTCTGAGCATGAGTTTGAATTTCTCAACGCCGGCTCCGGTATCCATGTTTTTGAACGCGACATGAGCGGCGCGACCGAGGCCATCGCCTCATGCGACCTGCTTATCTTTGCCTACCCGGTGTATGACTTTCTTGTCCCCTCGCAGCTGCACAGGTTCATTGAGCTGCTGAAAGCCTCAGGGGCGGATTTCACCGGCACCTTTGCGACGCAGCTGTCTACTTCACTGCATTTTTATGATATGACCGCGCAGCGCTTCATTGAGGATAACTGCAATGATATGGGCATGCGCGTGATAAAGGGGCTCTCCGCCGGGACGGAGGATCTTCTGACCGAGCAGGGGAGAGGCGAGCTTGAGGCATTCTTCCGCTATGCCGCTTTCTGCGTTGAGAATGGGATATCCGAGCCGCCGCGCAGCCCTGTACCCGCAGTGCGCGGGGAATATGAATGCTGCCTTGAGCCGTCGAAGAAGCCCGAGGACTATGACACCGTCATCGTTGGCGACCTGCGCGAGGAGGACGAGAGCCTGCGCGCGATGGTGAAGGATTTCGCAGTAGCCTTTCCGTATAAAACGCGCTTTGTGAACATCGCGGACTTCCACTTCAAGGGCGGCTGCCTCGGCTGCCTGAACTGCCGCTATGAGGGCAAATGCGTCTATGACGACGGCTTTGAGACTTTCCTTGAGGACATTTTTAGGGCCGACGCGATAGTCTATGCCTTTACTCTGCGCGACCACAGCATGGGCGCGCGCTTCAAGATGTTTGATGACCGCGGCTTTTTCACCGCTCTGCGCTCTCCTGCCCGCGGGAAGCCCACGGCGTATATAATAAACGGCGAATATGGGACTGAGGAAAACCTCATCGCCGTGCTGGAAGCGCGCGCTGAAATGTCGCAGAGCTTCCTTGCGGGCTTCGCGTCGGACACCGCGCAGCTCCGATCCGTCGCCAAAAAGCTCGCCTATGCCCTTGAGCATAAGTATGCCCCGCCGCAGGATTTCCGCGGCGTCGCCGGGCAGAAGCTTCTGCGTGACTGGCTCTGGCCGGTCCGCGGGATAGCCCGGGCAGATCATGAATATTTCAAGGCTCACGGCCTCTATGATTTTCCGCAGCGGCGCCGGCTTTATTCGCTGCGCCTGTTGCTGCTGGGACTTCTGATGCGCAATGAAAAGCTGCGCGCGAAGATAGCGCCGCGGCTCAACCACCGGCGGCTCGCCCCGTACAGGAAGCTCCTCAAGCAGAAGCGCGGAGGGGAAACACTATGAGCGTGTTCGCGATAAAGCTCCTCGCACTCGTGACTATGGTCATTGACCACAGCGCGTATTATCTTTACAGCAGCAGCCTTATCGGCTACGGACTGTATTTTGCCATGCGCACCGTCGGCAGGATCGCGTTTCCGCTCTATGCCTTCCTGCTTGTAAACGGCTTTGAAAAGACCTCGGACCGCGCGAAATATCTCTCACGGCTCGTGCTGTTTGCCGCTGTTTCGCAGCTTCCGTATACCGTGGTTTTCAGCCAGGAGAACTACAGACTCTCGGCGATAAGCGGCTTTGCGCTCCTCTGGCCGTGGTATGTTATTGTCCCTGCCGCGCTCGCCGTGTGCGCCGTCTGGTATTTCTGTGTGCGCCGGGACGCGTCCGTTATCGGGCTTGCCGCGGCCCTCACGCTTGCCGTCGTGCAGCTCTCTGCCGGGGGCGTGTGCCTGCTCGGGTTTGACACGAACGTGTTTTATACCCTCGCCGTCTCGCTCGCGGGCATGTCCGTGCTGGCGATGCTCGGTAGTCGGCCGGCCAGTTTTGGCCAAACACTTGCCTGCCTTGCGGCATTCGTTATCTGCGCCCTGTGTATTCTTCCAAATTCGGATTATGGCTGGTACGGTTTCGCACTCATGATGCTCCTATATCTGTCGCGCTGCTCGAAATACCTTCAGGCTGCCGTGCTGCTGCTATGGTGCTGTGCCGAATATGTCGTTTATATCCACAGTTGGGCATACTTTGCCGCCGCGGCACTTGCAGTGATCCCGGTACTGCTGTATAATGGCAGACGAGGCAGACCGGTCAAGATGTTCTTCTATATGATATACCCCCTGCAC
>CAKTIH010000059.1 GCA_934565615.1 uncultured Oscillospiraceae bacterium
TACTCTTATTTTTTCAACATGCTAAAAGTTGGAGCACCCGGAGCTACCCAGGTACCCCAACTTTTAGTTTACAGCCATAAGATTTTTGCTGCCAAGAGCGTTCTGCTCTTGGCAGATTTTTTACGCAGCAAATATCATCTGGTGCTTTTCCATTGGCGTAACAACACCCAGATTATGCTGCACGCGCTGGGTATTGTAATAGTAAATATAATCCCGAATGCGAAGCTGGTGTTCCAACTGCGCGATTCTGATTTGTGCCTGCTCTAACTCTGTCCGTGGCTCCTGCTCATACTTGCGTTTACCGCGGCGGTCTTCCAGTCCGGTCTCCCCCAGCTCTTTGTATTTCAGCGTCCATGTGCGGGTTCCGTGCTTTGCTTTTTGAGTACACTTATTTACTCAGCACTTTTCTGCCGCCGCGCCATCGCAGCAGCAGTGTGCATTATCCGGTTCTGCCTCTGGTTCCTTCTTGGCAAACGGCTTTACAATACGTGCAATGATCCTGAAGAATTTGAGCCAGCGTTTCATATCGCCATTGGCAACTGAGTTGAGCAGCTTCCCTGCATGGCAGCAGCCCTCGCCGTCGATGGAATAATACATCCATACACCTACGCGCTCTCCCCGCACGAGCCCGGACTCGCACAGAATCTTCATATGGTGCGACAGTGTGGACTGACTGATCCCCAATCCATCCAGCAGACAGCAGGCGCACTGCTCTCCCTCGCTCAGCTTTTCAAGGATCTTTATACGGTTCTCGTCGGACAGTGCCCGGAACACTCTGAGGTATTCGTTCATCGCATCATGCCTCCCCGGTCTTTATGCTGCCGGTGGGAAAATACGGGCAGCGCTCATGCAGGCACTCTTTATTCTTCGGGAAAAACTCACAGCTCGGCCGGCTCACCGGCATATCTACGCCGAGGCGCTCCTTCGTGAACTCGACCGCCGTCTCGATGGACTGCCGCCCGGTGCGTTTGCAGCAGCGCGGGCCGCCGGTTGCGACCAGTGTCTCAAGGCAGCGCATGGTCATTCTCTGCGGCACATCCCAAACCTCCGCCGTAAGCGGGGTAGCCTCGGAAAGGATGCTTGCATAGATACCGGCTCCCGCCGCCGCGCCGCACACGCCGAGGAAACCGCACGAACCGCCCGAGAGCTTCTTGCCGCGCTTCCATGCCTCGTCCAAACATTCGCGCAGGTCGATATCCCCGCCGTTATTCTTATACGCTGTAAGCAGTACACAGGGCACAATGCAGTGGTGCTCCGGCCCGTGCATATGTACCGACGGAAGCTTCACAACGTCGAGGAAAATTTTTATCGGGTCCTTTTCATCCGTGTTCAGGAGTCTTGCGCACACAGCAGCGCTGTCCTTATTATGGCACTCGTCACAGACGAAATGGCCGTCCTCGCACACGGCGTCCGACGGCTTCTCCTCTCCGCACACGGCGCAGCGGCGCATAACGGTTTTCCCGGAATAGATCAGGGGCTTGCCGCAGATGAGACAGTTATTGAAGTTCTCCTCCTGCCCGCAGCAGCAACAGAGCTTATCTATTGATTCCATGTTCTTACCTCCAAACGATCGCTTTCCTCTGGAATGCGGTCACAAGTTTGTTGAGTACGGTGACAACGATGGCGATACATACGATGCCGGCAACGGCATGCGTATAGTTTGCGTAGGTTATGCTGTTCTGAATATAGTAGCCCATGCCGTGCGCCGCGCCCATGAGCTCGGCAAAATTGAGCATGAGCAGCGACGTCGTGATGGAGACCTTGAGTCCGGAAACAATGCCCGGAATGACATACGGCAAAAGCACGCGCCAGATCATGTCCGAGCTGCGCAGATTCAGCATACGGGCAGAGTCAAGTATGCGCGGATCCATGGACTCCACGCGGTTGATGGTCGTGAGAAACGTCGGCCAGAACACGCCGAGGATTATGACAAGCGCGGACGCGCTGCGGAAGCTCGGCATCAGCGCGACAAGATACGGCGAGAACACCACGGCGGGTATCGGCGCCATGACGTTTGCGATCGGATAGGCAAAGCCGCGCAGCCGCGGGAACCAGCCCGCTATAAGGCCGAACAGCACAGCCAGCACCATACCAGTCACAAAGCCGATCGTCAGCAGCTCCATGGAATACGCGACGTTCAAAAGCATCTCGCGCCACTGCTCGCGGAAGGTATCAAAAACATTCTCCGGGCACGGCACGAGCACCGGGTGCGCAATATTGAGCACCGAGGTACACAGCTCCCACGCGATAAGCAGCAGCCAGACAAAGATCATTATATCGCACGATGAGCTTTCGTTTCTCTTTTTACGTGCTGAAAAACACTTTGCAAGAAACAGCAGCTCTATAAGTGCAAGGCCGACGAGCATCGAGCCGCCCGCGCGGACTGTGGGGCGCTGCTTTGCGGCAAAGACGACTATCGCGAGAAGAGCTGCAAGGAGCACATGTGCAGCGGCGAACGCTATATTCCTATTTTTCAAAGCTCCGCCACCTCCGTATCCTCGCCCTCAAAAAGCCGCATGAGCGTCCTGCGGTACGCGCCGAACTCCTCGCTGCTTTCCACATTCCGGCGCGGGCGGGGTATGTCTATTCTGAGCTCACCGGCTATCTTTCCGGGCTGCATATAAACAATACGGTCAGCAAGAATAAGCGCCTCGTTGATATCATGCGTGACAAAGACGACAGTCTTTTTCTTCCCGCCGTCGTTCGTCCAGAGCGACAGCAGCAGCTCTTGGAGAGAGGCACGTATCTTAGCGTCCAGCGCGCCGAAGGGTTCGTCGAGCAGGAGGATGTCCGTGTCCATTGCAAGTGCGCGCGCTATCGCAACGCGCTGCTTCATGCCGCCCGAGAGCTGACACGGATAGTAATCCGCGGCCTGTTCCATGCCTACCTTTCGCAGATACTCCGCCGCCGTGCGCTTTGCCTCGGCGCGCGGAACACGCTTTGCCCTGCTGAGGGCAAAGCTGATGTTCTTTTCCGCAGTGAGCCATGGGAACAGTGCATAGTCCTGAAAGACTATCATGCGGTCGGCGCCCGGCCCTTCCACCGGCTGTCCGCCGATGCTTATCTCTCCGCTGTCGGGCATATCCAGTCCGGCGAGCAGGCGCAGGAGCGTGCTTTTGCCGCAGCCTGACGGGCCGATGACACAGACAAATTCGCCGTCGGCAATGCTGAGGTCGACCCCATGCAGCGCTTCTGTTTTCTGCCGCGCGTTCTTATAACAAAAGCGCACGGCGCGCAAGTCAATAGACGGCATATCAGTCGTGAGTATTGAAATACTCGGTCAGCTCCTGCCAGAGGGCGACATCGCTCTCGCGCTCGGCAAGGGTCTTGAGGGCAGTGCCGTAAACGTCAGTGACAACATAATCGTTCCAATCGACCTCTACGGTGTCGGTGATCTCGCCGAGGTTCGCCATCGCCTCATAGAATTTGACGCAGGCTATCTTATCCGGGTCGAGCGAGAGACGCATTACCGGAGTGTATGTATCCGTGCCGTAGACCTGCGCTTTCAGGAACTCTCTGTCCTCACCGGCGTAGGCTTCAAGGATATCAAGGGTGGCTTCCTCATTTTCGAGGTAGTAGCGGTATCCGCGCAGGGTCGCGGTCTCAAAGGCGACGAGTGCGTCGAACTTGTTCTCATATGCCTCCTGGCTGCAAGTCTGACGGCAGCAGGGATAGGTCTCGACAAACTGCTTTACGCTTCCGACGAGCTCCGCGCCGAAGTTCTCGGCATAGTAGCCAAGGCAGGAGTTCGTGATGCAGTAGTCATACTCGCCCTTGGTGCAGCCCTCGACTGCGGTGTTGCCGTCGTTGACATACACGAAGGTGACGTCCGCGCCCTCACCGGGTGCGCCGATGGTATAGCCCTGCTCGAGCAGATAGTTCTTCAGAACCATCTGGCCGGTCTCGGGCATCTGGCAGGCAATGGTCTTGCCAAGCAGGTCGTTGACCCCGGTGATATGCGGCGTGCCCTTAGCGGCGATTATCTCGGAACCCTCGGCGGCAGTGCCTCCGAACACACGCAGGGTGGTAGTGCCCTGGGAAATAAAGGTCGCGGCGGCAGTGCTGGAGAAGAGGTAGACGTCAAGGTCACCTGTGGAAACCGCCATATAGGCATCGTTCATGCTGGAGACCTTTTCAAACTCGACCTTCACGCCCTCCTCGTCAAAGTAACCCATGGCATCGGCGACGAGTACGCCGACCGGCTTCACGGACTTGCCGAGCAGGCCGACCTTGAGAGTAACTGGCTCTTTGGGTGTTTCCGCCGCGGCGGCGGCTGTTTCGACAGGGGCGGCTGCATCTGCGGGCTGGCTGTCAGCTGCCGGAGCCTGCGCACTGCCGCAGCCGGTCAGTGCCAGCGCGGAAAGCATGCAGACAAGAATGATGATACTTACAAGCTTTTTCATTTGGATTCTCCTTTTTTCTTCTATATACATCGAAATATTTCGATATATTCAATATAAAAACGCGCCCTTCGCGCGGTCGATCCTATATCATAGAATTGACCGCTTCGAGAAAGCTGTCCGTTTCAACGTCGAGACTCGTGCACAGCTCGTGCACTGTCAGGTTTTCGTTATCCGGGTTTACGCAGCACATACCGATCTGGCGGAACATCTGGAACGACTGCGGGTACAGCTCCATCGCCTCGCCGAGGCGCATTTCCGGGTCAATGCCCATTCGTTTCATCGTTATCCTCCCCTACCATTAATTATGATACAGTCTCTCTCCGGTCTCGCTGGTGAGATGGAACGCGCAGAACGGAACAACGTCACCGTCTCCGGTTATCATATGGACACAGCAGCCCTGAAGCCTGCCGAGGTCGATATTCCACACGTCCTGAAAGCCCTTGCCGGATATCGAGAACGAATGCGTCAGCGTGCGCAGTGCAAACTTCATGAGCGGCGATGTCTTTGCCTTTTCTTCTGCGCTGTCCTGTATACGCCAGCGCTTGTCGGTGTATTTATTGGTCTTTTCTACGAAGTCCGTCTGCTCGGTATCGCAGTCGTTCTGGTGGAACTGGGTCATGCAGATGAGCCTGCCGCTCTCATCAAGATAGTAAGTGCTGGAAAAATCACAATGCGGGTCAAACTGCTTGCGCGGGACGAAGTTGTCCATTACCAGTTCCTCCGAGCACTGCTCTGTCAGCGCGTGGAGCACATCGTCAAGTCCGCAGCGGCTCTCGTCCGGCGGGGTCTGTCCCGGATAGCGGCCGAAATAGCTGACCGGCTGGAAGTGGATACCCTTGACAGTCGGGATATGCTTTTTCGCAAATGCAACTATCTCACCAAGCCTGTGCAGGTTCACGCCCGGTATCACAACGGGGACGAGCAGCACGCCGACGCCGAGCTTCTCGCAGTTCTCGATGGCTTTCAGCTTTATATCCAGCATGTCCCTGCCGCGTATCGTGTGGTATATCTCATCATCCACGCCGTCGAACTGTAGGTATATCAGGTCGAGCCCGGCCTCCTTCAGCTGACGCAGATAGTCTATATCCTGCGCGATGCGGATACCGTTTGAGTTTACCTGGAGGTGGACTATCCCCATCTCCTTGCCCATGCGCACGAGCTCTGGCAGATCGTCTCTCACTGTCGGCTCGCCGCCGCTGAGCTGCACAGAGCAATACTTGTTAGCTCCCAGCGCCGTTTTGAACATTCTGCGTATCTGCTCTTTGTCCGGGTCGAAGCGCTCCGCATTCGCGTCGGCAAAGCATATTTTGCACTGCATATTGCAGCGGTAGGTTATCTCCAGTATCGATGTGCAGGTGCCGCTGTGGTGCGCGTCGCACAGGCCGCAGTCATATGGGCAGCCGTGTTCCTCCGGGCGGCCTCTGTCTTTGGCTGGGGCATGTATCCCCTGCCGCATCCAATTTACGTACATATCCGCGTCGCGCCAGAACAACACCTTGAAGTGTCCGTGTTCTGGGCAGTCCTTGACCATATAGGCTTTGCCGTCTATTCGCTCATAGCGGGCGGGTATTTTCTTCAAGCAGACCGGGCAGAGGCTCTCAGTCTCGCGCAGTATCTCGTTCATATTTTTTAAGCCTTTCCCACAGAGCGGAGAATATCTCGCCCATTTTTCCGCGCACTATCAGGTCTGCGCGGTCGTCGAGCGCAGTCTCGTCATTGTTTAGTATAACAAGCGTACCTTTGAAGCGGTCAAGCAGCCGTCCGGCGGACGACACTCTCAGCGATGTTCCCGCCGCGATCAGAAGGTCGCACTGTGCGATCTCCTTCACACATCCGAAGATCACATCGGGATCGGGCGTTTCGCCGAAAAGGACTATTCCGGGGCGGATAATGCCGCCGCACTCGCAGTACGGTATTCCCTCGCAGTATTTCACACGGCGCACATCGTGGCTCTTCCCGCACTTGAGGCAGGTGTTTTTATACACGTTCCCATGCAGGTCAAAGACCTTTCTGCTGCCGGCGCGCTGGTGCAGCGCGTCGCCGTTCTGCGTGATAATCGAGGAAAGCATCCCCTTTTCTTCCATCCACGCCAGCGCGAAGTGTGCCAGATTCGGGCGCGCATCGAGGTTCAGCAGCTCCGTGCGGTAGAAATTGAACATTATTTCCGGGTGCTCTTCAAAGAATTCCCGCGAGAGTATCCGCTCCGCGGAATAACCGTAGAACTCCTTATTGTTATAGAGCCCGGACACCGCGCTGCGGAAATCCGCAAGCCCGCTCTCGGTGGACATTCCCGCTCCGCCGAAGAGCACCGTGTGCTTTGCCTGCGTCACAAGCTGCGCAAGCTCATCCATCTTACGCTCAAATTCCTCGTTCACGGCGTTCTCTCCATAATGCGCTTTTTCTCAAAGCAGTGCTCGCGCAGCGCGCCGCACGGCAGCAGAGTTATCTCCGGTGCGGGAAGCCCCTGCATCACATCGAGCACGGCGAGCCTATTGCGCAGGCCGTCGGCGTCAAAGCGCTCAGGGTCAAGCGTCTCTATCTCAAAAGTCAGCTTATTGCCATCGGTGAATATGCGGTAGTCTAGCAGACCGTCAGTACCGAAGAGCACTTCGTCAAAGAGCGCCGGGAAAAGCTCATGCCCACGGAGCACATACGCGCCCTCCTTGCGGCGGACGATATGGCCGAGCACATCCAAGTGACTTCCGCAGACGGCTTTTTCAAGCTTCGCGATATCCCCCGTGCGGTAGCGCACGAGCGGCATACAGTCGCGCGAGATGTTCGTCAGCACGACCTCGCCCTCTTCGCCGTAGGGCAGCGGAGCTCCGGTATCAGGGGCGACTATCTCTATGATGTGGTCTATCTCGTTATAGTGATACCCGCTGCACACATCGCAGTCCACGGCGAGTCCCCAGCCGGACTCGGTGAGCCCATAGTGCGTTGAAACGCGGCACTGCCATGTCTCGGCAAGATAATCTATCATGCTCTGTGGGATATTCGTCATGGTGATGAAGATGCACTGCATGCCGAGCTTTGAAAGGTCGTGCTTCTCGGCAAGGATGCGCGTAGCGCGGTATATCGTGATGGCTTCGCCGAACCAGACGTTGACCCTGTTTTTTACCGAGAGCTCATACAGCTCCTCCGGGTCGTCGTGAAGATCTGCCGCCCATGCCTGCATGCCGAACCTGATAAGGCTCTGCGCCAATATGCCGCCGATCCCCCGCCCCTGCGAATTCTGGAGGAACACGACGCAGCGCCCCTCTTCACGGTCAACGACAGTGTTCATGCCGCGCGGGAGGAACTCAAATATTTTCTGTATATCGCGCTGTGAGAAGAAGATGCGCTTTTTCATCCCGGTCGAGCCGGAGGAGAAAAATGTCACCGGTTTTTCCACTTCTCCCTGTGAGGTGCAGAGAAAACCGTAGCTCGTACCGGAAAGGTCTTTCGGTGTAGTGAACGGCAGCTTCTGAATATCGCTTAGGCTGTCGATATCGTCCGCTCCGACATTGTACTTTGCGTAGAGTCTGCCGTAAAAGGCGCTGTTTTCCTTGACAAGCTTCACCGTCTTTTTAAGCTGCCAGAGCCTGTATTCGTCAAAAAGCTCATCATCCACAACGCTGAGATCGCCGCGTGCGGACTGCGCGCGAAACTCCTCGTCCTGTTCTATCCTCATCCTGCACAGCTCATATAGGCCGTACTGTAAGGTCTTGCTCATTATATTTATCCTATTCCGTCAAATATTTTATGTCCGTCGCAGCTGCTGAGGTACTTGCTGCAAAGCGGGATAAGCCGTCCATCGCGCTGGATTATCTGGATCGAGCAGCGCTGGACGCGCATAAGGTCGATGTTTGAATTGTCCTGAAACGCCATTCCGCCGACCGTCAGCATTTTATTCTGACTCGGCATCCACGTCGCGCGCATATTTTTGCGCAGGCGGTGGACTGCGTTTTCCTCACGCTCACGCTTTGAAAAGCGCGTGAGCGCCTTGAGCCGGCCGTCTTTGCCGAGCATATAGCAGGCGTTGAACGAGCACTGCGCATGGTCATATGCGCCCGGCCCGAAATCCCGCGCGGATATATCGCCGCACTGCTCGTCGAGCCGGCGGATAACATCCGGTATAGTTATGCGCCTGACCTTATCGTGCGGGTATATCCCGAAGTAGCTTATCGGCTGGAGATAGACTCCCCTGACCGTCGGCATGTTCTGCTTTGCGTATTCGATTATCTGCCCAAGCTCGCCGTCGTTCTCGCCGGGGATCACGCAGCAGACAAGCACTACCGCAAGCCCCGCCGCAGCGCAGTTTTCGACCGCCTTCTTTTTTATATCGAGCATGGGTTTACCGTACTTTGCATAGTACGGCTTATCCGACATACCGTCGAAGCCAAGATACACGGTCGTCAGCCCGCAGAAGCGCAGCGCACGGGCAAGGTCTCTGTTTTTTGCCAGCTCTATTCCGTTGGTGTTGAGCTGAATATAATCAAATCCTATTGTCCGGGCGGCGTTCGTGAGGTCGCATATATCCTTTCTGACGGTCGGCTCCCCGCCGCAGAATTCTATAAGCGCGTCATCTCCCGCAAGTTCCTTATAACGCTTCATCAAAGCCTCGCACTCCTCAAGGCTCGGCTCATGCAGCGGTTCATTCTTGTCGCGCGTAAAGCAAACGGGGCAGTTCATGTTGCAGCGGTTCGTCGTCATAAGCGCGGACGACGCCGGGAGCTGACATGCCTCGCACGCAAAACTTTTCCCGCCGGTGGCTTTGTCTGCCTCTTCCTCATTCTGCGGCAGCCTGCTCACATCCATCCCGCCGTACTCCAGCCAGCGCAGATAATTCTCCGCGCTGTCCGCCCATATGAGCGTGGAAAAGCTGCCGTGCTCCGCGCAGGATTTATCCATATATATCCCGCCGTCACGGCTGACTATGTCCGCGTATATCTCCTTCAGGCACACGGGGCACACGCTCTTTGTCTTATATAAAAATCTATCCGCCATTCTATTCCTTTTCAAAAACGATCTGGTAATAGCTCATTTCCGTATTCTTAAAAAACTCGTTGACATATTTGCTGTTTCCGAAGGCGCACTGTATATAGCTGCCGACCTCTTTCATCGGGACTCCGTACCGGCGGCTGAGACTCGCGGCAATGCGCACGAGCTCCGGATATTCCTCTTTTTGATATACCGTTTTGAACCCAACGTTTCGAAAAATTTCGATATAATTCGCAGCAGTCTGCACCCCTTCAAGGCACGGTATGCCTTGTATATCCCGGCGCTCTGCCGCAGTTGGCTTTCTGAGTGCAAAATCATTCAGCAGGAATCTGCCGCCGCTTCTCAGTATGCGTGCATATTCTGCAGCTGCGGCAGCTTTATCCGGTATCACGGCAAAGGCCGCTTCGCTGAAAAGCCCGTCGAAGCTTTCATCCGCAAACGGCAGCGCGCAGGCGTCAGCGCAGATAAACCGGCAGCCCGGCGCACACTCTCGGGCTCGCTCAAGTACAGTGCCGTCAATATCGATCGCCGTGAGCTTTGTAAAGCCTTTACCAGACAGGTGCTTTGCTGCTTCCCCACCGGCGCAGCCGATCTCAAGCAGCTCAAGCGTTTCGGTAAAGCCCGCGTTTATAAGCCCCTTATCCAACAGGAAGAAGCGATCTTTGCGCTGCGTGAAGGCATCCCTCAGCGGTGTTTTTTCCATAGTCCCTTTATCATTTCAGTCGCAGAGCCCCTTTTGGGGCTCTGCATTTTTTGATATGTTCTCAGCCCTTGTCAAAGGCCAGATTGACCGCCCGCTTGCATACCTCGAGTATAAGCTCGGTCACAGTCGGGTGCGGGTGGATGGTGTTGTACACCTGCTCAAGCGTCATCTTGTTCTCAACAGCGACCGTCATCTCCGCGATCAGGTCGCAGGCCTCATGGCCGAAGATCTGGCAGCCGATGATAACATGGTCATCCTCTCGGGCAACGACCTTGATAACGCCTTCGGTCTTGCCGATGGCGATCATCTTCTCATTAGACGCAAAGCCGAGAGAGCCGGCAATCGTCTTGATCCCCTTGGCTTCCGCATCGGCCTGAGTGTAGCCGACCCATGCGATCTCGGGTTCGAGGAAGGTGGTGACGGGGATAACGTCGTAGTTTATATAATAGTCGTTGCCCGCTATCGTCTCGGCAATGACCAGTCCCTGACGCTGCGCCTTGTCGGAAAGCTGCGTGCCGGTGGTGACATCGCCTGCGGCAAAGATGTTGGGCACGCTGGTGCGCATATGCTCGTCAGTGATGATCTGGCCGTTTTTCTCCATCTTGACGCCGACTTCCTCAAGCCCCATATCGCGGGTGTTGAGCGTGCGGCCGATGGCGCAGAGGACTTCATCGGAAATGATCTCCTCGCCGTTTGCGAGAGTGGACTTGACGCTGCCGTCAGGCTGGACCTCGACGTTTGCAATGCCGGAGCCGGTCTTGACGACTATGCCGCGCTTTTCAAGGGACTTGCGCACAGCGTCGGTGATCTCAGGCTCGTGCAGGGCGGGAACGAGATTCGGCATCATCTCGACGATAGTAACGGGAATATCAAAGGTGTTGTAAATATGGGCATACTCAAGGCCGATAGCACCGGAGCCGATGATGACTATGCTTTTGGGCATGGGGCGAGAGAAGTCCATTATCTCATTGGAGGTGATGACCTTCTGATGGTCGACATGGAATGCCGGTATCTCCGCAGGCTCGGAGCCAACGGCGATGTTGATATACTCGGCAGTGACGATTTTCTTCTCCTTGCCGTTGTCAACCTCGATGGTATGCGCATCGACAAGTCTTGCTCTGCCCTTGATGACATCGATACCACGGGACTTCTTCCACAGCAGGGTCTCAAGGCCAAAGCCAAGATTGTTTATGACGCCTTTTCTGCGCTTGTCTATCGCCTTGAAATCAACCGTAACGGCAGACATATCAATGTTGATGCCGTATGCCTTGGCTTCCTTGAGGGAAGCATAAAGATTTGTGGAGGCCATGAGCGCCTTGGTCGGAATACAGCCG
Organism: uncultured Oscillospiraceae bacterium; assembly: GCA_934565615.1. Lineage (GTDB taxonomy): Bacteria > Bacillota > Clostridia > Oscillospirales > Oscillospiraceae > Limivicinus. Next base: position 11,421 of record CAKTIH010000059.1, read on the forward strand.
CGGTTAACGCAGGTACCGCCTGAACCGTTCTTCGGACGTGCTTCAATTATCGCAACCTTTTTGCCGCGGTCGGCGGAGCGCATCGCGCAGGCCGAGCCGCCGGGGCCGCCGCCGATACATACTATATCGTAATCGTACATTTTGTTTATCCTTCCGTTTTTTATCAGCCCCGCATAAGCGGCAGGCCGTTAATTATCAACTTTCTTTTGTAAAACAGCAAGCCGAAATCGCAAGTGAAATCGGCTTACTGCTTTTCGTATTTGCCTGAGGCTCAGGCCTTTTTCTCGCAGAACGCTTTAATGAGCATTGCAACACCGAGTACCGCGCCGAGCACTGCCGCAACATAGAAGGAAACTACGCTTGCGGTACCTCCGATGGCGTTGACGATGGGATTGACGATATACGGGCTGCAGAACTGACCGAAGTTCTGAACACAGGTCGCGATGGACAGAGCCACACCGACTGCCGCCGGAGCAACGGAGCTGCCGACATTGAGGAACACATTAGGCATAACTATGGACATGCCAAGACCAAGAATAAGGCAGCCGACATAGAACGCGGCAATGCTGCTGCCTGCGGCCATGATGACATAGGAAAGCGCCATCACAAAGAAGCCGATAGCCATGGTGAACTTGCCGGTAGCTTTTGCAAGCTTGCCGTACATGAAGCCCATCAGGATGCCGCCTGCGCAGAAGAACGCCATGCCCAGACCGGAAGCGGCGGAATCGCCGATCCCCTTATCAGCAACGAGGAACGCGTTGGAGTTGGAGTATATCTGACCGGTGCAGAACACGAAGAATGCAACGATCATCCACACCCACATCTTGCCGGTGAGCTGTGCCTTCTCTGCGGGCTTGTCGTCGGTCTTGGCAGCCGCAACAGGCTTGTGGTTCGGAATGCAGACTATTGCAGCAACAAGAGAAACCAGAGCAAGAGCGTGAACATAGAACGCGGTGTTCCAGCCCTTTGCGCCGAGCCAGCCGCCGACAAAGACCATGATCGCGCAGCCGAGCATCTGGAATGCCTGGAGATTGCCCTGAACCTTCTCACGTTCTGCGCCTTCAAAGTTCTCGGCAACAAGAGCCGTGCTGACGACCTGAAGAATACCGACGCCCGCCCCGAACACGCCGCGCAGAACGATGATAGCAGAGAACGAGCTCATGAAAGCAGGCCCGATACCGCCGACAAGGAAGAGAACGATCGCAATAATGGTAAGCGTCTTTTTGGAGATGACCTGCATAAGCTTGCCCATCAGCAGAGTGACGACCATTATAACAATGCAGGGGACGGAGATGAGGCCAACCTGAACGTTGGTCATGGACACTTCCGGGAACTGTGCCGCAACAACGCCGAGAGAACTGGCGATGCCCACAACGCCCATCATCAGAATAGCGATCAGATATATGCCGATCTGAATCTTGCCTTTAGATTTTTCCATGTGTGTGAATCTCCCACCATACTAAATTTTGTGTCAGACTCAGTCGGGAGGGATCCACTGCTTACGTTGTACATTTCCGGTTTCTGCATTTATAATATCTTCGTCCTTTCCGCCTGTCAAGAGGTGTCGGATTGCCCGTTTTCTTTGACATTTTTGAACGTCAAGTATAAATAAAACGCTCAAATTTCATGCTTTTAATCCATTTTCAAAACTTTAATTCCCGAAATATACACTGTAAATAATAATCATTTCCCGCATTTTTCTTTATTTTCAGTACTTTTACACAAATTCAAGTTCGTTCTTTTTGTCACAATAGCTAAAATTGATTTTTCTGTGCGAAAACACTTGATTATTTACGGTGTAAGTGATATTGTCATAAATGTGTCAAGACTCAGTCGAGCAAAACATTCATTGCTGCGCATCCGGTACATCTGGATACATCCGTAAAATACATTTTTAAGGAGGTCTCTTCGTGAAGGAGATAATGCAGGAACTTGACAGACTCTCCGGCAAGCGTCCGCTGGAGATAGTCAAAGACAAGAAGGAAGGAAAGAAAGTCGTTGAGTACTTCGGCGATTTCGTTCCTGAACAGTGGATCGTTGCTGCCGGTATGGATCCTTTCCTTATTTGCAAAGGCGGTGACCCCCAGCCCCCCGAGGCCACGCTCGACTATATGCTGAGCGTTATGAATCCTCCGGCAGCCACCATGGC
>CAKTIH010000060.1 GCA_934565615.1 uncultured Oscillospiraceae bacterium
GTTGTTGCCCATGCCGAGGAAGCCCATCATCTCCACGTGTGCAGGAACGGAGCTGGAGCCCGCAAACTGCGCGTCGGAGTGCATACGACCCATGGTATCGGTCATGCCGTAGGAGGCAGGGCCGGCGGCCATGTTGTCCGGGTGCAGGGTACGGCCGGTGCCGCCGCCGGAGGCCACGGAGAAGTACTTCTTGCCCTGCTCGATGCATTCCTTCTTGTAGGTGCCTGCAACAGGATGCTGGAAGCGGGTGGGGTTGGTGGAGTTACCGGTGATGGAAACGTCAACGCCCTCGAAGTGCATGATGGCAACGCCCTCACGGACGTCGTCGCAGCCGTAGCAGCGGACGTCGGCGCGCTCGGTCTCGGAGTAGCGGATCTCGCGGACGATCTTCAGCTCGCCCGTGTAGTAATCGAACTGGGTCTGGACATAGGTGAAGCCGTTGATACGGGAAATGATCTGGGCAGCGTCCTTGCCAAGGCCGTTGAGGATGACGCGCAGAGGCTGCTTGCGAGCCTTGTTCGCGTTCTTGACGATGCCGATCGCGCCTTCTGCGGCGGCGAAGGACTCGTGACCTGCGAGGAAAGCGAAGCACTTGGTCTCATCGCTCAGCAGCATTGCGCCGAGGTTGCCGTGACCGAGACCGACCTTGCGGTCGTCAGCGACGGAGCCGTCGAGGCAGAAGCTCTGAAGGCCGATGCCGATGTACTTTGCAGCTTCGGCAGCGTTCTTTGCGCCGGACTTGATTGCGATAGCCGCGCCGACACAGTAGGCCCAGCGGACGTTCTCAAAGCAGATGGGCTGGATGCTCGCGGTGATCTCGTACGGGTCAAAGCCCATACCCTTGCAGATCTCTCTGCATTCCTCGACAGAGCCGATGCCGTACTGAGCGAGGACGCCGTTTATCTTGTCTATTCTTCTCTCGTAATTCTCAAACAGAGCCATTAGATTGTCCTCCTTCTCTTATTCCTGACGCGGGTCAATGTACTTGACGGCGCTGTCCCACTGGCCGTAGTGGCCCTTGGCCTTCTCAAGAGCCTCGTTTGCATCGATGCCCTTCTTGATGAAGTCCATCATCTTGCCGAGGGAAACGAACTCGTAGCCGATGATCTCATCGTCCTTGTTCAGAGCGATGCGGGTGACATAGCCTTCGGTGAGCTCCATGTAGCGCGGGCCCTTTTCCTTGGTCGCGAACATGGTGCCGACCTGGGAGCGCAGGCCCTTGCCGAGGTCCTCCAGAGAAGCGCCGACAGCCAGACCGTCCTCGGAGAAAGCGGACTGAGAGCGGCCGTAAACTATCTGGAGGAACAGCTCGCGCATTGCGGTGTTGATAGCGTCGCAGACGAGGTCGGTGTTGAGAGCCTCAAGAATGGTCTTGCCGATGAGGATCTCGGAAGCCATTGCTGCGGAGTGGGTCATGCCGGAGCAGCCGATGGTCTCGACCAGAGCTTCCTCAATGATGCCCTTCTTGATGTTCAGGGTCAGCTTGCATGCGCCCTGCTGGGGTGCGCACCAGCCGATGCCGTGGGTAAAGCCGGAGATGTCGGAGATTTCCTTGGCCTGGACCCACTTGCCCTCCTCGGGGATGGGAGCGGGGCCATGATACGCGCCCTTTGCGACGGGGCACATATTCTTTACTTCTGTGGTGTAGATCATATCGTTTTCCCTTCCATTCTCTAAAAAATAGAATAAACAAACTTATGTACCGGCCGCTCACTGGCCGGGGGACACTCACTTGATGAGCGATACGCCGGTCATTTCCTCCGGCTGCTTGAGTCCCATTATCTGAAGAATCGTGGGGGCAATATCGGCAAGCTTGCCGTTGTTGAGCTCGATGCCCTTCATGCAGACGGTGAAGGGGACAAGGTTCGTGGTGTGTGCGGTGTTGACCTTGCCGTTTTCATCGAACATACACTCGGCATTGCCGTGATCCGCAGTGACGAGCAGCACGGTATCGGGGTGCTTTGCGACCTCTTCCATGATGCGTCCCATGCAGGTATCGACAGTCTCGACAGCCTTGACAGCCGCTTCCATAACGCCGGTGTGGCCGACCATGTCGCAGTTAGCGAAGTTGCAGACGATGAGGTCATACTTGTCGGAAGCAATGGCCTCGATGCACTTGTCGGCTACCTTTACCGCGCTCATCTGAGGAACGAGGTCGTAGGTCGGGAACTCCTTCGGGGAAGGCACAAGGCATCTGTCCTCGCCCTCTTCCTGCTTCTCGACGCCGCCGTTGAAGAAGAAGGTGACGTGGGCGTACTTCTCGGTCTCGGCAACGCGGAACTGCTTGAGCCCGCAGTGGCTGACATAGTCGCCGAGGGTATTCTTGATGACCTCGGGCGGGTAAGCGATGGGCAGAGGAAGCGTCTCATCATACTGCGCGGTGCAAACATAGCTCAGCGGGCAGACAACTTTCTTTCTCTCAAAGCCGTCGAAGTTTTCAAGGTTCAGCGCCCAGGTCATTTCTCTTGCGCGGTCAGGGCGGAAGTTCATAAAGATGACGCTGTCGCCCTTGTTGATAACGCCCTCGGGGCAGACGACGACCGGCTCGACAAACTCGTCAGTAACATCGTTTGCATAACTCGCCTCAACAGCGTGGACAGGATCAGCGTCCATAACGCCCTCGCCGCAGACGATGGCATTGTAGCCCTTTTCTACGCGGTCCCAGCGCTTGTCGCGATCCATGCCCCAGAAGCGCCCCTGAATGGTGGCGATCTTCGCGTTGCCGAGCTCCTTGCACTTGTCATTGAGCTGTGCGACAAAGCCTGCGCCGCTCTTGGGAGCGACATCGCGCCCGTCGAGGAAGCAGTGGACATAGACCTTTTCAACGCCGCGCTGCTTTGCCATATCGAGTATCGCAAAGACGTGCGTCAGGTGGCTGTGAACACCGCCGGTGGACATCAGACCCATGATGTGCAGAGCCTTGCCGTTTGCCTTGGCGTCCTCCATGGCCTTGATGTAGGCAGCGTTCTGGAAGAACTTGCCGTTCTCGATCTCCTGCGTCATCTTCGGCAGGATCTGGAACACTACGCGGCCGGCGCCCATGTTGGTGTGGCCGACCTCGGAGTTGCCCATCTGACCGGCGGGCAGACCGACATCAAGCCCGGAAGCGGAGAGCGTGGAGTAGGGATTCGACGAAAACAGCTTGTCAAGGTTCGGCTTCTTCGCCTGCGCAACAGCGTTGCCCGCAGTCGGAGCTGCGAGACCGTAGCCGTCAAGGATTATAAGAACTGCTTTTTTAGACATTTGTGATACCTTCTTACTTATACAATCGCAATAGTAACCGTATCAGTCCTGGTCGGTGGCCTTGACTATCTCGGAGAAGTCGACCGGCTTGAGAGAAGCGCCGCCGATAAGACCGCCGTCGATATCAGGCTGTGCAAGCAGTTCGAATGCGTTCTTTGCGTTCATGCTGCCGCCGTAGAGAATGCTGACCGCACGTGCGGGGCGCGCGCCATAAATGCCGCGGACGACCGCACGGATGCCCTGGCAGACTTCCTCAGCCTGCTCGGCGGTAGCGGTCTTGCCGGTGCCGATAGCCCAGATGGGCTCATATGCGATGATGCAGCGGCGAAGCTGGCTTGCGTCAACTCCGCTGAGAGCAGCCTTGACCTGATATGCAACATACTCCATAGTGAGATCCATCTCGCGCTGCTCAAGGCTCTCGCCGACGCAGATGATGGGAATGATGCCCTTTTCAAGAAGCGCCTTGACCTTGGCGTTAATGAGCATATCATCCTCACCGTGGTACTGGCGGCGCTCGGAGTGGCCGACGATGCAGTACTTTGCGCCGATGTCGGCAAGCTGGGCAGCAGACACCTCGCCGGTGTATGCGCCCTTTTCGTACTTGGAAACATCCTGTCCGCCGGCGGCGACCTTGCAGTCCTTCCCTGCCTTGATCATTGCGGGCAGCAGGGGTGCGGGAGTGCAGAGCACTACGTCACATGCGCGGGTCTTGGGGAGGTTTTCTTTCAGTTGCTCCATAAAGGGCTTTATCTCTGATGCCAGCATATTCATCTTCCAGTTGCCGGCAATCACAGTCTTGCGGTACTTTCTGTTCATAGTGATCCTCCAGACTTTTTAATACACTGCTTTGCAGATGCTCTTTTGAGCATCTGCACGGTTTATTATTTTACTTATCGAGCAGGCATGCCACACCCGGCAGCTCCTTGCCCTCAAGGAATTCAAGGGATGCGCCGCCGCCGGTGGAGATGTGGGTGATCTTATCAGCATAGCCGAGCTTCTCAACTGCAGCCGCGCTGTCGCCGCCGCCGACGATGGTGATCGCGCCGCTCTCTGCCAGCGCCTTTGCCATAGCCTTGGTGCCGGTGGCAAACTTATCGAACTCGAACACGCCCATAGGTCCGTTCCAGACGATGGTGCCCGCGCCCTTTACGGCGTTGGAGAACAGCTCGATGGTCTTAGGGCCGATGTCCATGCCCATGAGGCTGTCGGGGATGTTGCCCTCGCAGAGGACGGGCTCGGCATCTGCGGAGAACTCGGCTGCGCAGTAGTTGTCAACGGGCAGCAGGAACTTGACGCCCTTGGCTTCTGCCTTTGCGATCATTTCCTTTGCGTAGTCGATGCGGTCTGCCTCGAGCAGGCTCTGGCCTATCTCGTAGCCCTGTGCCTTCTTGAAGGTGTAAGCCATACCGCCGCCGATGATGACAGTGTCAGCCTTCTCAAGGAGGTTGTTGATGACGTTTATCTTATCGGAGACCTTTGCGCCGCCGAGGACAGCGACGAAGGGGCGCTTGGGATCGTCAAGAGCCTTGCCCATGATGGACAGCTCCTTGTCGACGAGCAGACCGGAGTATGCAGGCAGGTAAGCTGCGACGCCTGCGGTGGAAGCGTGTGCTCTGTGCACGGTGCCGAATGCATCGGAAACGAAGATCTCTGCCATGTCAGCCAGAGCCTTAGCAAACTTGGGGTCGTTCTTGGTCTCGCCCTTGTCGAAGCGCAGGTTCTCAAGCAGCATGATCTGGCCGGGCTTGAGGGCTGCGGCCTTTGCCTTTGCATCCTCGCCGACGGTATCGGTCGCGAAGATGACTTCCATGCCGAGCAGTTCGCTCAGGCGCTTTGCAACGGGAGCGAGGGTCAGCTTCTTGAGGGACTTCTTCCACGCTTCCTCAGTGAGGGTAGCAGGATCCTTGCCCTTCTCGGTCTGCTTTTTCACGAAGGATTCGAAAGTGGCGTTGGGCTTGCCGAGGTGGGAGCAGGCGATGACTGCCGCGCCGTTTTCGAGCAGGTACTTTATGGTGGGGAGAGCGGCAACGATACGCTTGTCGCTTGTGATCTCACCGGTCGCCTTGTCCTGCGGCACGTTGAAATCGCAGCGGAGCAGGACCTTCTTGCCCTTGACATCAACATCATAGACAGTTTTCTTGTTGTAGTTCATGGTATGTCCTCCTAAAAATAATATTCGTTCATTCCGCCATGGAGCCGGTACCCAGCAGCCCCGGAAATCCCTGCTGGTGCAGTGCTTCATAAGCTAATATAGCAACGGAGTTTGAAAGGTTCAGACTCCGGGCCTCACTGATCATAGGGATGCGTATGCATCTGTCGCGGTATTTTTCACGCAGCCATTCCGGCAGCCCCGCCGTTTCCTTTCCGAACATCAGCGTAACATTCCCGCTCATGTCGGCCTCGGTGTAGGCGCGCGGCGCTTTGGTCGTGGCGAGGTAAATATTGCCGTCGCCGTTCTTCTCGAAGAACTCATCAAGGTTTTCGTAAACGCTGATATCGACGAGATACCAGTAATCCAGTCCGCAGCGCTTCACCATTTTATCGGAGATATCAAAGCCGAGCGGCTTTATCAGATGCAGCCTTGCGCCGGTCGCGGCGCAGGTGCGGGCTATCGCTCCGGTGTTATGCGGTATCTCCGGCTCGACGAGAACAATATCAAGCATTTGAACTAACCTCCGCGGCCATCCCTGTCCGGGAAATATGTTACCGCATCCTTGATTTCAAAATCATTTTAGCACAAAAATTGAAAAAATCATGTACTTTTTTTCAATTTTTGATTATTCTTGCATAATACACAAATATAGTCTATAATCAGTCCCGTTAATTGGGTTTTTCTTGTCATTTTGTATATGACAGCAATTTGTCAATCGTGTGTAATTATGAGGTTTTCCGTCTATGGAACTGTCATGTGATCTATGTCCCCGCAGGTGCGGCGCAATGCGCGGCGATGAGGTGCCCGCGGGCGTGTGCCGAAGTCCTCTCCTGCCGCGCATCGCGAGAGCCACGGCGCACTTCGGAGAGGAGCCGTGCATATGCGGCAGCGGCGGCGCCGGGGCGATATTCTTTACCGGCTGCAATCTCCGCTGCGTGTTCTGCCAGAACCGGGAGATAAGCCGCGGCGAGGGCGGGCAGTGCGTCAGCGTCCCGCGCCTGCGGGAGATAATGCTGCGTCTGCGCGATGAGGGCGTATCGTGCATTGACCTTGTCACCGGCACGCACTACACCCCGGCGATCGCCGAAGCGCTCTCAGGGATCGAACTCGGTATCCCCGTCGTCTGGAACAGCTCGGGCTATGAGAGCGTTGAGACACTGCGGCAGCTCTCGGGGCTTGTGCAGATATACATGCCCGATTTCAAATACTGGGACAGCGCCGCCGCGAAGCGGTACAGTGCAGCGGCGGACTATCCGCAGACAGCGCGCGCCGCGATAAAGGAGATGTACCGCCAGACCGGGCCATACGTCCTCGATGAAAGAGGCATGCTCCGCTCCGGTGTGCTTATCCGGCATCTCATCCTCCCCGGAAGGAGCGAGGACGCGATGAACGTCATCGACTTTGCCGCCGACGAGTTCCCGCGCGGCAGCGTGCTTTTCTCGCTCATGAGCCAGTACACGCCCATGCCGGGGCTTGAGCGCTTCCCGGAGCTATCCGGGCGCATCGACAGTGAGACGAACAGCGCGCTCATCCACTATATGTCCGTGCGCCATCTCGACGGCTTCTGGCAGGAACCCGATTCCGCCACCTCCGAGATGATCCCCGCCTTTGACGGGACCGGGGTATAAAGACAACAAAGCCTGTTGGCAAAGCTGAAACTTCGCCAACAGGCTTTATTTATTCTGCCTCTACCGGGCAGTGATAGCGCGGCTTTCCGAGGCTCGCTTTGCCGTATTCTATCGCCGCCGCGGGGCAACCGCATATGCAGGCCATGCAGTGCGTGCAGTGTCCTCCCCACACTGGGCGGCCGTTCTCAAGACTGATGCTGTGTGTCGGGCACTCACGCTCGCACTTGCCGCAGCCGATGCAGCTGTCCTTGACATAGAACTTGCTGTCCTTCATGAAGCATTTGTAAAACACCGGGTTTGCAACGTCGCTGTATACGCGGTCGATGAGCTTCACAGGTGTCTCTGCGAACGGCTCGCCGTTTGCAATGCGCCCCGCCGCGTCCGCGATCTGTCCTGTGCGCGCGGTGACGATCTTTATCGCTTCGTCCTTCTCCGGCACGGCGAACATGGCCACATAGTTTTCCGGCATGATGATCTGCTCCGTACCCATATACGCAAAGCCTTTTCTCTCGCAAAGGCGCGCGTTGTACTTCGCGGCATTGCCTATCTCGCTGCCGCAGCTCATAACGAACCACGCCGGTACCTTGGCCCCGGAAAACTCCGTCCCGTCTATCCACTTTTCGACAAGGCGCGGGATGCGCCAGCCGTAGGTCGGCGTGACGAACACGAGCCTTTCCGCCCTGATCGCAGCAGCGTTCCCGTTTCTGATCCGCTCATTGAGGGACACAAGCTCGTCCCCGGTGGCCTTGGCGATCCTGCGTGCGATATACTCGCTGTTGCCCGTTCCGCTGAAATAGAGTATCATAGCCGCTCCTCCGTCAAAAAAAATCCTCGTCGATCACATTGAAGCCGACGATCTTTACATTCGTCCAATCGGTAGTGCAGGTGTAGCAGATATAATCTGCATAGAACGTCGCCGGTATGCCGTCGGCATCCGTCACGCCCATGCCGCTGTTGAGTCCGTCAAACGTTACATCGCACTCGAGAGACAGTATGCTCTCCCCGCGCAGGATATATGCCCTGTCCCCCGGCTGCACCTCGCTCAAGAACTGAAACGCCTGATTGTTGTGATCGGCAATGACTATGCCTATGCCGTCGGAATATATCGCGGCGCTGTCCTCGGCGTCGCATATCGCCTGCCGTATCTGCGCCTCGTCCTCTCCGACGCCGTCCGAGAACAGCGCCACATCCACCGCCGCGCTCGGTATCACGAGCCTCCCGGTCATGTATTCGCGCCTGTTTCTTTCCTCCGCCGTCTGCGCGTTCTTTCCCATCAGCGCCTTGACCTCTGGTGAAATGGGCTTCGGCGTAGGCGTAGGTGACGGAGTGGGTGTGGGCGTAGGTGACGGAGTTGAGGAAGCCTTCGGCGGTTCCTCCGCCGTCTGCGCATGCTCCGCGGCGCAGGCGGAAAGCGTCAGCACCATAAGTGCCGCCATTGCAGCTGCTGTGATTCTTTTTCCTATGTACATAAAGTTAAGTTTTCGCCTTGGGCAGCGCCGCGGCAAGCTGCACCGCAGCAAATATCGCCGCCGCTATCACCGTGTACATCTGCCCGAGTCCGAGATACATGCTTATCCCATCCGCGGCGCAGGCGCATATAAGGCACAGCACCACCGGCGCTATCAGCCAGAAGCGCTTTTTCGTCTTTTCAAAGGCCGCCGGTATTCCGGCAAAGCCCGCCAGCGCGCCGAATACCGCGAGCGTACACATGATCATACGCCCTGTATATAGCCGCTGCGTTTCGCTCCGGTACGCGGTCAGATACGTCTCTGCGCTCTCGGCAATGTCTCCGCCCGCGTCGACCGCTGCCTTCGCCGATGCCGGCTTCGTCAGCAGTATTCTCATTGAGGTGCGCTTGTTTTCCAGATTCTTTATCTCATCGGCGTCCAGCAATTGCTTTGAAAGCTTAGCCGCGTCCTTATCGAGCTTTCCTTTCTCTTCTTCAAGTCGTTCTCCGTCCTTGTCAAGCTCGCCCATGTTGTACCAAAGGAGCGCAAGCTGCACATGGAGCTCGCTCTCGCCCTTTTTTACCATTTCTTCAGCGTATGCGAGCTGCGCCTTGCCCTGCTCTATCGCGGCTGTCGCCGCGGCTATCTGGCTGTCGAGCGATGAAAGTGTACCTTCCGCCGTACCGTAGCCGCCGCTTATCTGATTGAGCGCCGCGATGAGCGCCCCGGCGTTGGAGAGAAATCCCTCATTGCTCATGGCGCTCTCATCCATTTCGTCTATTCGGTCTATCTGCTCCAGAATACCTGCACCGACTCCGGCACCTATCCCGCTGCCCGCGATCTCAGGCGGCAGCACGGCGGATATCTCCTTGCCCAGCGTCTCAAGCGCGCCCACCTGCTCGCGCAATATACTCGCGCTCTGAGAGAAATTTGCCTCCGCCTTCGCTGCGGTGCACTGCTTCTCCCAGTCGTCATGCGCCGTGTTATATTTTTCAAGCTCCGTGTTGTATTCCTCGAGCTTCTTATTGTACTCTTCCATATCCGCGCAGTACTTATCATATGCGGCCTTCTGCTCCAGATAGCGGTTATATTCCTCCATCGCTTCGCTGCTGCTCCCATCCGCGGGCTTCTCGACCGGGGCCGGTTCATCGACCTTAGTCGGCTCCTTCGGCGCTTCCGGTGCCTTCGGCTCCGCCGCGATCAGCGCATTGAGCTTATCCACGACGGCCTGAAGGCGTGCGGCCTCCTCGCCGCACGCAGCCTTTCCGTTCCCCGCGGTGCTTATGCCGTCCGCAACAAGGTCCTTGTTGTTCTCATAAAGCTCCGTCAAAACCTTGAGCTGTGCTTCCTTTTCGGCAAGCTGCTGTTTCCCGCTCTCCACCTGAGCCTTCGCATCGGCAAGCTCAAGCTTTGCGTCGTTGATCATCGCCGCCGCCATCTCGTAGCCGCCCTTTTTCGCCGAGTATTCCGCAAGGTCTGTCCTGTGCTGCGAAGCTTCACCGTCATGCTCCTCAAGCAGCTTCTCAAGCACCTTGTATGCGTCCTCATAGCTGATGCTGCCGGCAAGCTTCTCATCTGCCTGACGGTAGGTCTCTATCCGCTCCTCGTAGCGCTGTGCCTCGGCGGCGCGCTCATCGCGCTCCTTGGCCGCCTTGCCGAAGCCGGACGCGCCTCCGCCCAGCATTATCACGCACATTATCGTCAGGACTATCGAAAATACTCTTACAAGAGTCGGATGCTTCACTTATGATTCCTCCCGGTTTTCTGTAACAATTGATTATACATGACATTTATTAAATTTTCATGTCTGCCGGAAAATAATTTTATCTTTATTGTTGCACGTGTTTAGTGTATAGTAATTGAAAAAGAAATCAAAAAAAGGAATCTGAATTATGATTTACAGCTTTGCCCCTATGGAGGGCGTCACTTCATATATCTACCGCCGCATTCATGCCCGTATGTTTCCGGGCGCAGACGTATATTACGCGCCGTTCATCGCACCCGACGGCAACGGCAATTATAAGATCAGCAGCTTCCGGGACACACTGCCCGAAAATAACCCCGGCCTGACCCTCGTCCCGCAGCTTCTGTGCAGCAGCGCCGCGCCATTTATCTCAGTTGCGAAGGAGTTTCAAGCACTCGGCTATGAGGAGATAAACCTCAACGTCGGCTGCCCGTCGGGTACTGTCGTCTCAAAGCATAAGGGTTCCGGCATGCTGCGTGACCTCGCCGCGCTTGACGGCGTCCTTGCGGATATCTTCGCTTCCTGCCCGATCCGCGTGTCCGTAAAGACGCGCATGGGCTTTGCCGGCACCGCGGAGTTTCCCGCGATCGCCGAGATATACCGTAAGTATCCCATCTCCCGGCTCATCGTACATAGCCGTGACCGCGCCGGGATGTATAAGAGCCGCCCGGATATGGACGGCTTTGTATCAGAGCTTCGCAGCTTCCCGTTTCCGGTCGAATATAACGGGGACGTTTTCTCCCCCGCCGCGGCGCAGGCCGTGCTCACGCGCTGCCCGGAGGTATCTGGGCTTATGATCGGCCGCGGCGCGGTCGCGAACCCCGCGCTGTTCCGCATGCTGCGCGGCGGCAAGGTGCTTGAGCGGGAAGAGCTGCAAAGCTTCCATAACGCGCTGCTTGAGGAATTTCTCGCTTCCGGGCTTTCACCGGTACACGCTGTGGCACGGCTCAAGGAGCTGTGGTTCTATATGCAGCATGTGTTCCCCAGTGAGACAAAGGCCGTTAAGGCGGTGTTCAAGTCAAAGACCCTGCCCGACTACCGCAGCGCCGTTGCCTTTCTCTTCTCCTCCTGCGCCTTTGACGGCGGCTCGTTTTTTAGTGCATGATTATGTAAACAATATTATGTTTATTGAATTACGTAAAACGCAACCCAGAGGTGATGTTCTGCACCTCTGGGTTGCATTTAATATCCCAGTTCTCGGCTGACCACATTTCCGTCAACGGCGTTCAGGGTCAGCATGGGCGCTGTGGTGAGGCTTGCACCCTTTTTCATATAGGGCTGGGAGTCGTCCTCATCCTGCCAGTACCAGTCGTAGGTGCCCCAGAAATCCCACACGGGAACGATAGTGCCCTGCAGGGAGCCCTTGTCCCGGACGCGCATGAGGGACAGAGATACCTTCGTAATGTCTACGTCCATGTAACTCTTGACTCCATTGATCTCGTCAATCTCTACCAGGCTTCTGGCATCGGAGGGGCCGGTGACAACCACGGGCAGCATGGCATCCGCTATGGCAGCAATTTCGTCAAAGGGCATCAGCGCTGTCAGGGTCTCCTGAACGACGGGGTCACTGCTGGGAGAGTACCACCCAAAGTACAGCAGCCCTTCCTTCCCTACAACCATAGAAATATGTTCCATCCGCCAGGAAACGGTATCCGCATTGCTTTCCTCCGAGGCGCTGTAGTCCCAGTACTGATACTCCGTCCCAGAGTCACCAAATTCCTCAGGGCCGTTGCGCACGTTGTTCTCTCGGACGCTGGGGATGGGAATGCCATTTACAGAGGGTACGTAATAAAGCTGCCATGTGCCATCGGCGCCGCCCTGGTTGTTGGGCTGTACATCGTCCAGCACCATATTGTCAAAGTCCAGTTCCTCTATCAAAGCGTTTCCCAACGCAACGGCATCTTCTTTGGATATCTCACCCCAATCTTCCTCTCCGTTCCGATACTTGTATTCATGCCGCTGGATAACTGCGACTGTCCAGGAACTACCTACATCGTTTTGAATGGAAACCTCGTATTCCTTTTCATCCACCGTGGCAGTGCCACTGATCTCATCCGGCTCGCCGGAATCGGCAAAGCCATGGATGATGGGCTTTTCTTCCGGAGCGGATGCCATCAACTCTGTGTAATAGTCAATCACTTCCTGGCGGCGCTGTTCCACCTGCTCCGGCGTCCGTGTCGGACCATCCGTCTCTGGTCTCCATTGATCGGATTTGGTATAATCAATATGTTCCTGGCACTCCTGCTTTGTCAGCACATAGCCGTAGAGCGGATTGTCCTTCAGCAGCACTGAAAACAGCTTGTCCACGTCCTCCTGGGTGAATTCTCTGGGGGTGACGATGGCGGTGGGCAGCACGGTTCCCAGGTCCGCCACAACCTCCGCGTCCGCGTGGATGGTGAGCCGCCCCTCCTGAGCCGTCCAGTCCCCGGTGAATTTCTCCGGGAAGGTGTAATCCCAGCTCTGGGGCTGGCTGCTCTTTTCAAGGAGCATAGTCTGGTTGACACTGGTTCCCGTCTCCATGTCCCCTGTGTTCGTTTGAGCAGTGCCGCAGCCCGACAGCATTGTCAGCGCCAAAACGGCGGTCAGCAGACGCATGTGTTTCTTTTTCATAAAAGCACATCCTTTCCTGTTTTTGGGATGGTTTCAGAATACCACAGGCGCAAAAGAAAGAGTTTACCGGCATATTACTGTTTGATTACGGGTGAGGCAGTACAATTCTTGCGGTAGTCCCCCGCCCCGGCTGGCTTTCGATTTCCAACCTGCCGCCGTGAACGGCAGCAATCTCCTTCACCAAGGCCAGCCCCAGGCCGAATCCGCCGGACTGTTTGCTGCGGGAGGGGGGCAGAAAGTCAAGCAAGTGCAACACCTAAATTATGGAACACTTCGGCAGGTGAGCGCCAGCCGAGGCATTTTCTG
>CAKTIH010000061.1 GCA_934565615.1 uncultured Oscillospiraceae bacterium
GTATCTGCCTTCTGGTTCTTTGCGCCGCGCTTGGACTTTGCGCTGCGACCGTCAAGCAGGTCAAGCGCGTCATCGTCATCGCCAAGCGGGATATCTACCGGGTAAGCGGAGCGGCTTATGCGCTCTATCTTGCTGGGCGTCTGGCTTACAGGCACCCTGCCCGCAACAGAGCTCACGGGCTTGAGCGCGTCCTCATACATGGACGGGTCGTATTTTGCCTCGACCTGAAGCTTGACTTTGTCCGCGACCTTCTTAAAGCTGCCATTGACCGAGACGATAACCGCAAACACGAGGCACACCAGCAGCACCGGCAGCGCGCCGTATATGCTGAAGGACTTCTCCAGCGCGTAGGCGATGAGCCCGCCGAATACACCGGCCGAGTCGAGCCGCTGCCCCTGCTCGAACAGAAGGCTGCACATAAGCTTGATATCCCCGCCGTTAAACTGGTATTTATACATCATCAGGCTCATGACTGACGCAGCAAGGATCGGTATCATCAGCGCGCAGAAAACACGCAGCGCCACGGGGCGGCCGCGGTGAAAGCCAAGAATTATTGCGACGAGCAGGAACACCGGCGCTGTGAGCCAATAGCCCCAGCCGATCAGTCCCTTTATAAGATTCGAGAAGAAAAGGATGAACGCGCCCTCATTCATGAAATAGCTGATGCCGACAAAGAGCGCGAGAAACAGTGACAGCACCGCGCCTATCTCGCGTCTGACCGGCACCACCGGATCCGGCGGCTGAGTCGGCTGCGCCTTCGCGCTCGTCTTTTTCGAGGACGAGGTTTTCTTTTTGGTTGTAGTTTTCTTAGCTTGTGCCATTTATAGAAAGTCCTTTCAAGATCAGAAGATCATCGTCAGAATAATGGACAGAACGCCGACGACCCAGCAGTAATACGCAAAGCCGCCGAACTTGCCCTTCGAGCTTATGTATCTGAGCAGGTTGATCGACGCGATGCCTGCAACCAGTGCAACTACCATGCCGACAAGGTAGGCTGGGACATTGCTCCATTCTATCCCCTCCTGCACCGCATCAACGATGGAGAGGATGTTTGCGCCGAGGACGGCGGGCAGGCTCATCAGGAAGGAGAACTTAACGGCAAAGTCACGCCGCAGCCCAGTTGCGATGCCGGCGGTGATCGTAGTTCCGGAGCGGGAGAGTCCGGGGACTACCGCGACGCTCTGGCACAGTCCGATTATCAGCGCATCGAGCACGGTCATATTGCGTTCGGTTTTCTTACTGGGGGTCATTTTATCCGACACATAGAGCATGCAGCCTGTGAGGACGAGCGCGATGCCGATGAAAATATTGTGGTAGTAGAGCGTCTCAAGCATATCCTTTATCGGCAGGATCAGGAAAAGCGGAAGCGTAGCCATGACGATCATGAACAGCATGCGCGCCGCCGGATAACGCTCACGCGGTACACCCGCAAGCGGCCCGAGATTAACGAAGGCCAGCGCCTCATAAGTCATGCTGACGATATCCTTCCAGTAAACGATGAGGATCGAGATAAGGGTCGCCAGATGCAGGAGCACGTCAAAGAACAAATGCCCGGACTGGATATCAGACATGTTGAAAAGATTATTTATCATTGAAAGATGCCCGGAGCTTGACACCGGCAAAAACTCGGTAATGCCCTGCACAAGACCCAGGATCACAGCATTCCAAACGCTCATCTGCATAAACCCCCATGATAATCGTAAAATATATCATATCACATTTATACTTCAAAAACAAGTAATACAGAACCGCAAAGGCAAGGCATTTTTATAATCAACAGCAGACGTGTTCATTCCACGTCTGCTGCTTTCTTCAGATATTCAAGCGCGTCAGAGAGCGTGCCCATCTGATCTATCAGGCCGCACTGCACCGCCTCTTCACCGGAGAGAATGGTCCCAACATCGTTTGCAAGCTTGCGTGTGTCAGACATCAGGCGCGTATAGTACCCGCGGCTTATTCGGGAGTGCGCCGTTACAAAGCTCACTATGCGCTCCTGCATTCCTGCGAGATACTCATAGGTCTGCGGCGCGCCTATGACAAGGCCGTTTATACGCACGGGGTGTATAGTCATCGACGCCGATGGCGCGATGAAGCTGCGCTTCGCGGCAACGGCGAGCGGCACACCGATCGAGTGTCCGCCGCCGAGAACGAGTGAGACCGTCGGTGTGGACATCCCTGCGATGAGCTCCGCTATCGCAAGCCCCGCCTCCACATCTCCGCCCACAGTATTGAGCAGTATCAGCAGTCCCGTTATCTCCGGGCTCTCCTCGATCGCCGCGAGCATCGGCAGGACGTGCTCGTACTTTGTCGTCTTTACATCCTCGGGCAAAATCTGGTGTCCCTCGATCTGGCCAATTATGCTCAGACAATGTATGCTCCCCTGCCGGGTCTGCCCGAGCTCCGTTACCTCGCTTATCTCCGCGGTCTTGTTTTCGCTTTCCGCCATCTGTTCATCACCTCTATGGTATTCTATCCAGACGGCGGCATATAGAAACAGGAAAAAGCAAAAGTCGGGACAGCCGTCCGAGCTGCCCCAACCTTTGGGAGAAAATTATTTTGCGGTTTTCGCGCTGCTGACTATATCTCTGCTCACCGCGTCAACTGTATAGTCGTAATCATATTTGTCCGCCGAGAACTGTATTTCATAGACAAGCTTCAGTCCGTCAAGTCTGAGCGCGGATTTGACGCTCTGCGCGTCCTTTTCCGATATGCCCGCATGGCTGTAGGCGGTAAGCTTCGCGGCCTGCACGTCTATAAGCTCCGGCAGGTTGGAGCCTGCCGCGCTGCTTGTACCGTTGTTCTCCGACACGGAAGTATCTTCCGCCGCAGTCTCGGTCTCTCCGCTGCGCAGACGCTCCCAGCCCTCGACCTTGCCGGTCAGAGCATTGATCTCATATTCATAATCTGCGTCTCCCGCAGTGAAGCCGATGATGTAAACGCTCGTTCCTCTGAGTTCTTCAATGCGTGCCTTGTATACATCCGCGTCCTTTTCGCTGACCTTTGCGTGCTTGAGTGCGGCACTGACAGCGGTCTCAGGCTCTATGTATTCAGGCTCCGCGGGCGCGGACGGCTCCGGTGTCACCTCTGTCGGCGCGGCGCTCGTCTCCGGTTTTGCAGATTCCTCCGGTTTCGCGCTTGCTTCCGGTTTTACGCTTGCCGTGGGTTCTGTGCTCTCCTCTGGCTTGGCGCTCGCCGTTGGCTTGGCACTTTCCGCCGGCTTTGCGGTGGGCTTCACAGCCGCCGCGGGCTTTGCGGACTCGCTCGGCTTCGGCGTCGCCGTCGGCACTGCGGTCATGGTCGGCTCCACAGCCTCGGGAAACACCCGTGCCCAAAGCCCTGTCGGCTCGTTGATCGTTGAAAGCTTCAGCCCGGCAAGCACGCCCCCTGCGAAAAGAACAAGGATCAGCAGAATGATCAGCCATGTCGGCATACGCTTTTTATTCTTCACGGTCGAAGTCGTACCGTAATCGTTATCCGTACTCATTTTTAACTTTACCCCTTTCCGTTTTCGGCTCTCGCGCGGCTTTTGTGTCCATCTATGTCTGTGAACATGTGCGTGTGAACGTCAGTTCACTTCTTGTCTTTGCCTTCAAAATATTCTTTTGCGTTTTCCGCGTCGCGGCGTATCTGTGTTGACAGCTCCTCAAATCCGGAAAACTTTCTCTCCGGGCGCAGGAATTTATAAAACTCAACTCTCGCCTGCCGTCCGTACAGATTGCCGCTGTAGTCCAGCAGGTGGCTCTCGACCGTGACGCTGTTCCCGTTCCCTACCGTCGGCCTGATGCCGACATTTGTCACCGCAACGTAGCTCTCGCCGCCCTCAAGGTAGACCTTCGCGGCGTATACGCCGTGGCGCGGTATGATGACGCCCTCGGGAAAGTGCATGTTTATCGTCGGCGTGCCGAGCTTTCTGCCGATGTGATATCCGGAATGGACAGTGTCCGACAGCGTATGCGGGTGGCCGAGATAGCGCTCCGCTTCTTCCATGTCCCCATCCGCAATGAGCTTGCGGATGTAGGTGGAGCTGACGACGCGCCCATCCAGCATGACCGGCGGCATAATATCGCAGCCGATCCCGCGCTCCTCGCAATAGGCCTTGAGCTTTTCGGCCTTGCCTTCGCCCTTATAGCCAAAGCAGAAGTCGTGCCCGACAACGACCCAGCCGATGTTGAGTTCGTCAATGATCGACTCGATAAACTCCTGCCACGGCATGCGCATCACATGCTTGTTAAAATGGATGAACACGACGTTATCTATCCCGTAGCAGCGGCGGATGATCTCTTCCCTGCCGATTGGGCTGTTGATAAGCGGGACCTCTGTGTTGAACACAAGGTTATCCGGATGCACGTCAAAGCTCAGCACCGACGGCATCGCGCCGATCTCGGCAGCGCGCTGCTTTGTTTTTTCCAGCAGCGAGCCGTGGCCGATGTGCACCCCGTCAAAGAAGCCCAGCGCTATCGCGCGTTTTGTTTCTGCCATAAATTGTTTATACCTCGAAAAAGCTTTTTACCGTTTTCATTATGCCGCGCTGCACATGGCCGAGCATCAGAAATTCTCCGCCTGCGGAGTAAACTCTGTACTCTCCGTCCGGGAGCGAGGTCTTGACAGGGTTGCCGCAGCGTATCTTCTTCTCTGTTTCTGACGAAGCGGTACACTTTTTTGTTCCCTTGAACAGCCTGTCCACCGGGATGAGAAGTTCTTCCGCTCTGCCCTCGTCCGCGAGGCGCTGCACCTCGCCTATCTTCACCGCGCCGTCGAGCGTGAAGGCTCCCGCGCCTGTGCGCCTGAGTGCGCTCATGCAGCCGCCGCAGCCGAGCGCATCGCCGATATCGTTGCACAGCGTGCGCACGTATGTTCCCTTGGAGCAGCTGATGTCAAGCAGCCAGTCGTCCCCGTCGCGGCCTGTTATTTCAATGCTCTTCACGCATATCGGTCTTGCCGCGCGCTCGACCTCGCCGCCGCTGCGGGCAATATCATAGAGCCTGCGTCCGTTCACCTTTATCGCCGAGTACATCGGCGGCGTCTGGAGCTGGTCTCCGGTGAAGCGGTCGAGCACCGCTCTCAGTGCCGCCTCGTCAACACCTGACGCATCTCCGGTTTTCAGCACATTCCCGGTGGTGTCCTGCGTGTCCGTCGTGACGCCGAGGCGCAGTGAAGCAAGATAGCGCTTGTCGTGCCCTTCGGCAAACTCGACGGCGCGGGTCGCCCGGCCAACAAAGACCACCAGCAGCCCAGTGGCCATCGGGTCGAGCGTCCCGGAGTGCCCGATGCGCCGCTCATGCAGGATGCCCTTGAGCTTTGCAACGACATCGTTGCTCGTCCAGTCCTGCTCCTTATCAATGAGGAGTATGCCGTTCATTTCCAGACCTCGTCTATAACGCTCAGCAGCATATCGCGCGCCTTGTCGGGCTTGCCATATATTGTGCAGCCGGCCGCCATCGCATGGCCGCCGCCGCCGAACACAGCGCAGATATCACTGCTGCTAATCTCCGGCGTCGATCGGACGGATATCTTGCTCGAACCGTCCTCCTGTTCGCGGATGGTGATGTTCAGGACACTGCCTTCGACGCGCCCTGCAAGACCGGCAAGATCATCGCAGTCATCCTCGGTCGCGCCGGCCTTTTCCATCATTTCCAAGGTGATAGTCGCAACGGCGATCTTGCCGCCGCGGAAGTACTGCAAGCCGGAGTATATCATGCTCTCAAGCTTGAGCCGCGCACGCGACACCTTGCGGAAGAACACCGTACTGACCATTGCGTTGTCCGCGCCGAGACGCAGCAGCTCCGCCGCCGCGCGGAAGCTCGCAGCGCTTGTGTTTGAATACTGGAAACAGCCGGTATCCGTTGTGAGGCCAATATAAAGAAGCGTCGCCTCTTCGGGCGTAAGGTCGGTATTCATGCAGAGGATGACTTCCATCACGGCCTCCGCGCAGGAGGACTTGTCCGCGCGGACAAGCGTCTCACCGGCGTAGCCGGAGTTTGTCGGGTGGTGATCGATGCAGAGGTCGACCGCCCCATCGAAGCCCTTCGGCAGCATCCCCTCCGTTGCCACATCCACAGCGACCGTGTACTTCGCCGCAAAATCCTCAGGTGCAAAATACGGCTCCGCGAACGGCCGCAGATGGCGGTTCACCTGCGGGTTGGGATAGAGATACGCGTTCCTTCCGCCGCGGCGCAGAGCGCTGCACAGTGCTGCCGCGCTTGCAACGGTGTCCCCATCCGGGTTTCTGTGGGTGACGATCAGTATATTCTCATGCGTCAGCAGGAGCTTTGCGCACTGTTTATAGTTCATTGTCCTCATCCTCATCGTGCTTGATGTCAAGCTCGCTTATCATCTGACTGATGTGCGCGCCGTACTCGATGCTGTGGTCTATTTCGAACACGAGCTCCGGGGTGTAGCGCAGGTTCATAGAACCGGCAAGCTCATGGCGCAGCCAGCCCGAAGCGGACTTAAGCCCCTTGCGGAAGTCCTTTTCGTTCTGCATGCCCATTACCGACAGCCACACCTTGCAGTAGCGAAGGTCGCCCGTGGTCTCGACGCGCGTCACGCTTATCATCCCCTGCTGCACGCGCGGGTCCTTGACCTCAGTCAGCAGCTTTGAAAGCACGCGCTGTATATCGTCATTGATTCTTCCGATTTTATTTGATGACATAGTAACTCTCCTGATATGCCTTACGGGCGCGGCAAACGCAGCGCCCGTATCATTCTTTTCTTATGCGTTTATCTGCTCCATCACGAAGCACTCGATAACGTCGCCGACCTTAATGTCGTTGAACTTCTCGACCTGCATGCCGCATTCGTAGCCGCTGGCGACTTCCTTGACGTCGTCCTTGAAGCGGCGCAGCGAAGCGAGTTCGCCCTCATGGATAACGATATTGTCACGCAGGACACGGACTTCGCAGCCGCGCTGTATCTTACCGTCAGTGCAGTAGCAGCCGCAGACAGTGCCGACCTTGGAGACCTTGTAGGTCTCGCGGACCTCGGCGTGGCCGATAACGGCTTCCTTGAACTTCGGCGCGAGCATGCCCTTCATGGCAGCTTCGATCTCGTTTATGCAGTCATAAATGACGCGGTACATGCGCATATCTACCTTGCTGCGCGCCGCACTGTCGCGGGCGGCATTATCGGGACGGACATTGAAGCCGACAATGATAGCGCCGGAGGTCGCCGCCAGCATAACGTCGGACTCGTTGATCGCGCCGACCGCGCTGTGGATAACCTTGACTCTGACTTCCTCGTTGGATATTTTCTCAAGTGAAGCCTTGACCGCCTCGGCAGAGCCTTGGACGTCCGCCTTGACAATAACGTTGAGCGTTTTCATTTCACCGGCCTGTATCTGGCTGAATAGATCCTCAAGGCTGACCTTCTTCGTGCCGGGCATTGCGTTGCTGCTCATCTGGATGCGGCGCTCCTCGGCAAGCTCTCTTGCCATGCGCTCATCTGCGACGGCATTGAAGGTGTCGCCCGCGCTCGGGACCTCGGACATACCGGAGATCTCGACCGGGGTGGAGGGGCCGGCTTCGGTGACACGCTGACCCTTGTCATTTATCATCGTGCGGACACGGCCGACGGCGGTGCCGGCAATGATGATATCGCCGAGCTTGAGAGTACCGTTCTGGACAAGGACGGTCATTATCGGGCCGCGGCCCTTATCAAGACGCGCCTCAATGACCGCGCCCTTCGCGGCACGGTTGGGGTTGGCCTTGAGTTCAAGGACTTCGGACAGGACTGCAAGATTCTCAAGCAGGTTATCGATGCCCTGACCGGTCTTTGCGGAGATCGGGCAGACTATCGTATCGCCGCCCCACTCCTCGCTTACGAGGTCATACTCGGTGAGCTGCTGCTTGATGCGCTCGGGATTTGCACCGACGGCGTCCATCTTGTTTATCGCAACGACGACCGGGATGTTCGCGGCCTTCGCATGGTTTATGGATTCAACGGTCTGCGGCATGATGCCGTCGTCCGCCGCGACAACGAGGATCGCGATATCGGTGACCATAGCGCCTCTTGCGCGCATGGAGGTAAATGCCTCGTGGCCCGGGGTATCAAGGAAAGTGATGGGGCTGCCGTTCACATCAACGGTGTAAGCGCCGATGTGCTGGGTGATACCGCCGGCCTCACCGGAAACAACGTTCGCATGACGGATGTAGTCAAGCAGCGAAGTCTTGCCGTGGTCGACATGACCCATGACAACGACGACGGGAGCGCGCGGAACGAGGTCCTCGGGCTTATCCTCATGATCGTCGATAAGGCGCTCCTCGACCGTGACGATAACTTCCTTCTCGACCTTGCAGCCGAGCTCCATCGCGACGAGTGCCGCGGTGTCGTAATCTATCACATCGGATACGGACGCAAACACGCCCATCTTGAAGAGCTGCTTTATGACCTCGGACGCGGTCTTTTTCATGCGCGAGGCAAGCTCGCCCACGGCGATCTCATCCGGTATCTCGACCTTGAGCTGCTGCTTCTTGGCGATCTCAAGCTGGAGCTTATTCATCTTGTCGCGCTCTTCCTGACGGCGCTTCGCGGAGGCGAGCTGTGCCTGCGGGCGCTGCTTGGATTTGCTTGTGATCTTCTCCTTATTGCCGCGGCGCAAGTTATTATTGTTCGCCTTCGCGCCGGCCATGTCCTCGAATTTCTCGTTATATTTTTCGATGTTAACGGCTGCGCCGCCGCGTGTGTCGACAACGCGCTTCTCCGCGACCTGACGCGGAGTGTGCGGCTTATCCTTCTTGACGGGCGCAGGCTGCTCCGGAGCCGCTGCGCTCGGCTGGGCGGCAGGCTTATCCTGCGGCTTTGCAGCGGGCTTATCGCCGGG
Source organism: uncultured Oscillospiraceae bacterium (assembly GCA_934565615.1). GTDB lineage: Bacteria > Bacillota > Clostridia > Oscillospirales > Oscillospiraceae > Limivicinus. The sequence continues at coordinate 8,819 of CAKTIH010000061.1, forward strand.
CTTTGCGGCGGGTGCGGGCTTTGCCTGTTCCGCAGCCTTGGGCTTTGCCTCCTTCGTCTCGGCCTTCGGCGGGACGTTGAAGATATCCTGAAGGCTTGCCACCTGATTATGCTGGGTCATGTAATCAAAGATAACATCCAGCTCGTTATTTTCAAGGACCTGCATGTGATTCTTCGGCGGGGCGATATAGTCCGTGAGTATCTGCGATATCACCTTGGACGGGACGTTAAAATCCTTCGCCACCTCATGTATTCTGTACTTTATCATGCTCATGCACCAGTCCTCCTTTTGTCATTCCTCCTGCCGCCCTTGAGGGCCGCAGTCTCCTTTTTGCGGCGCGCCGCCTTTGCCTGTCTCTGTTCTACCATCTCGGCGGCCTGCGCGTACATATCCGGCTTCTGCTCGCTCAGCGCTTTCATCAGCGCGTTTGCAAAACCGATATCCGTGACAGCCGCCATAGAGCAGCCGCCTATTCCAAGCGCCTTTCCGAGCTCTTCACGCGTATAGTGCAGCTGGACCGTTATCACCCGCCGCCCCTGCGTAAAGCGTTCGGCGTGACGGAGCGCGTTTTCGGAAGCGTCCGCCGCCGTGAGCAGCAGCTTTGCCTTCCCCGCGCTGACGGCACTGCCGGAGTTATCCTCCCCTATCTCGATCGCGCCCGCCCTTCGCATCAGGCCTATCAAGCCAATCGCTCTGTCATCCATCGCCGGCCTCCATTTCCTGTTCAAGCCGCGCGTAGATCTCCTGCGGTATCTGCGCCGAGAACGCCCTTTCAAGCGCCCTTGTCTTTATCGCCTTCTTCAGGCACTCCTGCTTCGGGCACACATACGCGCCGCGCCCCGAGGCCTTGCCCTTAAAGTCAAGGCTTATCTCGCCCTCGGGTGAGCGCACAACGCGTATAAGCTCGCGCTTGGGCTTCATCTCGCGGCAGCCAAGGCACTGCCTCATCGGTATTTTCTTTTCCACAACTGCCGCCTCCTTTTAGGTTTATCAGTTATAAGTCCGTCCCTGTCAGCTCTCGCTCTCGGGCTTGATGTCTATCTTATATCCGGTGAGCTTTGCGGCAAGACGCGCGTTCTGGCCTTCCTTGCCGATGGCAAGGGAAAGCTGAGAATCGGGAACTATGACGCGGCAGCTCTTGCCGTCCTCAAGCATGGTGACGCTGACGACCTCGGACGGGGAGAGAGCAGCGGCGATATACTCTTCGGGGACCTCGCTGTACTTGACGATATCGATCTTCTCGCCGCCGAGCTCGTTTACGATGCTCGCGACGCGGCCGCCCTTGGGGCCGACGCAGGAGCCTATCGGGTCAACATCCGGGTCAGCCGACCACACAGCCATCTTGGTGCGGCTGCCGGCTTCACGGGCGATGGACTTTATCTCAACGGTACCGTCGTATATCTCAGGGACCTCAAGCTCGAACAGGCGCTTGACAAGGCCGGGGTGCGTACGGGAGATGAGCACCTGCGGGCCGCGGGTGGAATTTCTGACCTCGACGACATAGACCTTGATACGGTCGCCCTCTTTGAGTTCCTCGGTCTTGATACGCTCATTGGGGGCAAGCATGGCCTCGGTAAACTCACTGTTGGAAGAGATGCGGATGGAGACGCTGCCGGTCCTCGGCTCGATATGCGAAACGATACCGGTGAGTATCTCATGCTCCTTGGAGGTGAACTCCTCATAGATGATGCCGCGCTCCGCCTCGCGGATACCCTGAATGACGACCTGCTTTGCAGCCTGCGCCGCGATGCGGCCGAACTTCTTCGTCTCGACCGGCACGGGGACAACGTCGCCCACCTTTGCGCGGCGGCTGTACTTCTTTGCGGCTTCGAGAATAATTTCGTGGCTGGGGTCCTCGACCTCTTCGACGACGGTCTTATTGACGTTCATCTCAAGGCGCTTTTTCTCCTCGTCAAGGATGATCTCAACATTATCCTCGCACTCAGGATTGTCCTTACGGAAGGCGGCAAGCATGGCCTGCTTGATCTTCTCGTACATATAGCCGCGGGGAATGCCCTTTTCCTTTTCGATATCCTCGATTGCTTCAAAAAATTCAGCGTTCATTTTATTCTCTCCATTCAAACTTTATACGTCTTATATTGATACATGCAGCTTCACGAGTGCGATCTGGCTCTTATCGAAGCTGACCTCGTTCTTGCCCACAGTCACTGTTACTCTTCCGTTATCATACCCGGAGAGCGCGCCGACATAGACCTTGCAGCCGTTCACCGGCTGATAGAGCCTGACCTCGACCTCGCTGCCCATGAACTGTTCAAAGTCCCCCGGGCGCTTCAGCTCGCGCTCGGCACCGGCAGAGCCGACCTCGAAAACATAGCTGTCGGGAATAGGATCGGCCTCGTCCAAAATCGGGTCGAGCCTGCGGCTGATGCGCTCGCAGTCGTCGATACCTACGCCGCCATCCTTATCGATAAAGATGCGCAGGAACCAGCTTCCGGCCTCACGGACATATTCAACGTCCCAAAGGCTGCACCCTTCCTCCTCGACCACGGGCTTTGCAAGCTCCGTGACCTTGTCTGTGATCTTACTCATATTCCGCTCACTTTCAATCCGTCCGGCAGACTCATTGCCGGTGCAAAAGTTTCGTAAAAAAGAGTGGGCTGGAACCCACTCTGACTAAAACCTGATACTTACCTTAGTAATAATATCACGTTGCCGCCCACATTGCAAGCCTTTTTTACGATTATCCCGCCGCAAAAATCATCCGCGGGCAACGATTGCCCGCGGATATAAGCTCAGTATTCAAAATCCGGGAAGTAATGACCGTAAAACTCCTCATAGCAGAGTCCGTTTTCCATGATGAAGGTCGCGACCTCCTTGCCGACATAGCGGTAATGCCACGGCTCGTCCCAGCCGGTGAGGAGCAGCTTGCGCGTCGGGTACCGCTTTATGAAGCCGTACTCAGCGCAGTGCTCGTCAAGCCACGCGTAAAGCTCCTGATTCATCTCGCTGTACACAAGTCTTGAACGGTTCTCGTCAAAAATGTCGATCGCGACGCCAAGCTGGTGCTCGCTGCTGCCCGGATACATAACGATCGTCTTGGCCTTTTCGACCGCCTCCTGATACTTGGGGTCGAGATAGTCGGCGGACAGCCCCATCTCATACGCGATCTGGCTCGCCTTGGAGTTAAAAAGATGCGTCTGGAAGCTATACTCTCTGAACGCCGCACCGATGAAATACTCAAAGCCCGCATCCTCTATCGCGTCAAGAAACGTGTCAAGCTCCGCCATGTATTCGGTACTGTACATCATATAGCGCGTCCGGCTTATTTTGGCTATATCAGGCTTATATGCGGACGAGAGAAGGCTGTTTTCCCTGACCATCCAGAGGCAGTGGTTCTTTTCAAAATCGTCCGTCGTGAGCTTCGGCCAGATATCCACAGTCGGCTCCGGCGTCTCGGTCGCGCTCAGGTCGGTAAAATTCATGCTGTCCGTTCTGACAAATGCATCCTCGGCCCCGCCGAAGATGACGTTGGTGCTGCTCTCCATTCTTGATACGACTATCGTATAAAGCACAAGGCACAGTCCAAGCATAGTTATGATCCACATTGTTTTCTTCTTCATTCTCGCACTGTCCTTTCCTTCAAAATTGGCAACATCTTGTGCCTGTTCATGGATTATAGCACCAATTTGCAGTAAATTCAAGTCCGCATGCTGTGCGCGTCCTCCACCGCGTATCCCCGCTATTGAAACAGAGCCGCGGTTATGGTAAAATTATTTAAATAGAAGGAGCGTGTCTGCCATGAAGTTGAGCATTATAGTCCCCGTATACAACACTGCCGAATATCTTCCGAAGTGCCTTGACTCTGTCATTTGCCCCGGCGTTGACAGCTACGAAATAATCATAGTGAACGACGGCTCCACCGATTCCTCAAAGACTGTTGCAGAAAGTTATGTTAACCGGTATCCTGAGCTTATCCGTCTCATCACCACGGAGAACGGTGGACTCGGTCAGGCGCGCAATGTCGGCATTGAGAACGCGCATGGGGAGTATCTGCTCTTCCTTGACAGCGATGATTCGCTTAGTGACAATGCTGTGCCGGAGATCATGGATGCGCTGCGGCAGGACTATGATATTTTTATATACGACTTTGTGTTTGTGAATCCCGACGGCGCTGTTTTGAGCACCGAGCCCGGCTGCCGCAGGAGCGGCGCGGTCAATCTCGAAAGC
>CAKTIH010000062.1 GCA_934565615.1 uncultured Oscillospiraceae bacterium
TGGACGGTAACGAGGAAGCTATAAAGGGCGCGTGCATGACCCACTTGAGCCACGGCACGACCTCCATCGTCCCCACGACGCTCACCTGCCTCAACAGCGAGCTGTTTAATTTCTTTGAGGTTTTCCGCAAGGTCAAGGCCGACTGGCACGAGGGACCGAATCTTCTCGGCATACACCTTGAAGGCCCGTTCTTCAACGCCGCGCAGGCCGGCGCGCAGGACCCCAAGTTCCTGCAGCTGCCGACGAGGGAGAACTTCATGCCGATCCTTGAGGCCGGCGGCGCGGATATTATGAGGATCTCCGTGGCCGTTGAGCTTGAGGGCGCGCTCGAACTCGGCAGAGAGCTCAAAAAGCGCGGCATCATCGCCGCCATCGGGCATTCTGACGCGACCTATGCCGAGGTCGCGAAAGCGGTCGGGGCCGGATACAGCTTCGTGACGCACCTGTATTCGGGCATGTCGGCGCTGCACCGTGTCGGCCCGTACAGAGTGCTCGGCGTTGTGGAATCGGCCTACCTGTTCGATGAGCTCGGCGTCGAGATCATCTCGGACGGAAAGCACCTGCCGCCGGAGCTTCTGAGACTGATAGTCAAGAACAAGGGTATCGACAACATCTGCCTTATCACAGACTCCATGCGCGGTGCCGGCATGCCAGAGGGCTCGCGCCCCAAGCTCGGCAGCCTCACGAACGGGCAGGAGACGCTCATCCGCGACGGCGTTGCGATGATGCCCGACCTCAAGGCCTTTGCCGGGAGCGTCTGCACTACCGACAGATGCGTGCGCACCATGTATAAGCTTGCGGGTGTGTCCCTGCCTGACGCTGTGCGCATGATGACCGCGAACCCGGCGAAGGTGCTCGGCATAAACGGCAGTAAGGGCATGATCGCGGAGGGCATGGACGCCGACCTCGTCGTTTTCGATGAGGACATCAATATCTCCGCAGTGTACATCGGAGGAGAGCCGCGCTATACGGCAGAGTGATCAATATACGGAGGAACCTGAATTATGCAAATGACATGGCGCTGGTACGGCGAGGGAAACGACCCCATCACCCTTGCCGATATCAAGCAGATCCCCGGCGTGACCGGCATTGTCTGGGCGCTTCACAATAAGCTGCCCGGCGAGATATGGACCGTTGAGGAGATAGAGGAGGTCCGCCGGCAGATCGAGGGCGCGGGCTTCAACATGGACGTGGTCGAATCCGTGAACGTCCATGACGATATTAAGATCGGCCTGCCCACTCGGGACGGGCTTATCGAAAACTATAAGGCCACAATGCGCAACCTCTCTAAATTCGGCGTGAAGGTGATATGCTATAACTTCATGCCCATCTTTGACTGGACGCGCACCGACCTGTTCCACCCTGTGGGCGACGGCTCAACGGCGCTGTTCTATCAGAAGGATATGATCCGTCAGGACTATAAGTCTATGGCCGAGTATATCCTCAGCTTCACCGAGAAGTACAACATGACCTTCCCCGGCTGGGAGCCCGAGAGAATGGCAAAGCTCGATGAGCTGTTTGCCGCTTACAAGGACGTGACCAAGGAAAAGCTCTGGGATAACCTGCGCTATTTCCTCGAAGCGCTCATGCCCACCTGCCATGAGACCGGCATCAAAATGGCCATTCACATGGACGATCCCCCTTGGGACATCTTCGGTCTGCCGCGCCTGCTCATAGATGAGGCGAGCATCGACCGCTTCCTCAAAATGGTCGACGATCCGTATAACTGCCTTACCCTCTGCTCCGGTTCTCTGAACGCCAACCCCGAAAACAACGTCGCGGATATCGTGCGCAAGCACTGCGACCGCATCGCCTTTGCCCACATCCGCAACATCCACCATTTCGACAACGGCGATTTCTCCGAGGCCGCCCACCGCGACTGCTGCGGGGAGACCGGCATCATCGATATTCTCCGCGCCTACCATGAGAACGACTATCAGGGCTATATCCGCCCGGATCATGGCCGTCAGCTGTGGGAGGAAGGCCCCGGCAACTGCCGCCCCGGCTACGGCAAGTATGACCGTGCCCTCGGCATCCAGTACATGCTTGGCGTGTGGGATCTGCTGGACAGGCTGAAAGAGGAAAAGAACAATGGCTGAGCTTGTTTTGAACGCCGACGGTATTAAAGATCGTGCCGCATGGACGGAGAAGGGCTACAGGCTCCCGGAATATGACCGGGATGCTATGGCCGCGCTGACAAAAGCCGAGCCCGAGTGGGTACACTTCGGCGCGGGCAATATATTCAAGGCCTTCCAGTGCCGAGCTCTTCAAAAGCTCCTCAATAACGGCACGGTGCACAAGGGCGTTATCGCCGTTGAACGTCGGAAAAAGGGCGAGGACACTCACGACGGCCTCACCGTGGCCGTCACGCTGAAGGCCGACGGCACCGTTGAGAAGGATGTCATCGGCTCCATCGCCGAGACCTGCTATCTCTACGGCGGCGAAGAGCGCCTTGCCGAGATATTCTGCGCGCCGACGCTCAAAATGGTGAGCTTCACCGTCACCGAGAAGGCGTACTCCATCACGGATTCCGCCGGTTCCCTGACAGCGGAGGTAACCTCGGACATGGAAGCCGGCCCCGATAAGGCGGCAAGCTACATGGGCAAGCTCACGGCGCTGCTGTACGCGCGCTATCGCCGCGGTGCGCTGCCCGTCGCCATGATCAGCATGGATAACTGCTCCCATAACGGCGATAAGCTCAAGACCGCCGTCACCGCCTTTGCCGATGCTTGGGTCGCTAACGGCCTTGCCGACGAGGGCTTTGCGCGCTATGTCCATGACGGCAGCCGCGTCAGCTTCCCGTGGACGATGATCGATAAGATCACACCCAGCCCCGATATGACTGTGGGCGCGATGCTGGAGAAGGACGGCCTGCACGGCTTCACTCCCGTGAGAAACGAGCGCGGGACCGTCACCGCCCCTTACGTCAATGCCGAGGAGACGGAGTACCTCATCATCGAGGACAGCTTCCCGAACGGAAAACTCCCGCTCGACAAGGCCGGCATCATCTATACCGACCGCGCGACCGTTGATAAGGTGGAGCGCATGAAGGTCACGACCTGTCTCAACCCGCTGCACACGGCGCTTGCGGTATACGGCTGTCTGCTGGGTTATGACCGTATCTGGAAAGAAATGAAGGACGAGGAGCTTGTGCGCCTTATAAAGACCATTGGCTATAAAGAGGGACTGCCGGTCGTGACCGATCCGGGTATAATCGACCCTAAGGAGTTTATCGACACCGTTGTGAATGTGCGCCTTGTGAACCCCTTCATGCCCGATACTCCTCAGCGCATCGCGACCGATACCTCCCAGAAGCTGCCCATCCGCTATGGCGAGACGATAAAGGCCTACATGACCTCCGACACGCTTGATGTAAAGCAGCTGCGCATGATCCCGTTGGTCTTTGCCGGATGGCTGCGCTACCTGATGGCCGTGGACGATAACGGGAACGCATTTACCCCGAGTCCCGATCCGATGCTCAGCGAAGCGCAGAGCTATGTCGCGGCTTTCCGCCTCGGCCAGCATATTACTGCCGCCGCGGCTATGGATAAGCTTTCAGGTCTGCTTTCGAGCGAAAAAGTGTTCGGTGTAGATCTTGTACAGTGCGGTCTTGCCGAGCGCGTATGCGAATACTTCGCAGAGCTCATCGCGGCTCCCGGCGCTGTGAGAGGAACATTGGAAAAATATACGATGTGAATTCGACCGAATAGGAAAAAATGTCTTTGCTGAAGCACGGTTAAAACATGTCAACAGAGCAACTCTTGCATAGGATACTGCATTGAATCGGAACGGCACCAATATAAAAATCTATACCGACGCAAAGCTTGAGCATCCCTGCGCAATTTGTCATGCCCCATAGTTCGTGGTATACTCGCATCAAAAGCAGCATGAAATGGAGGCAAATTTATGCGGCCGTTTATTGAACCATCTACCAGCACGGCGGAGGAGCGCCGCACATGGAAGAATACTGCTTTCCGAGGAAAGCAGTATCTTGACTACGTGAAGTCGAACATGAATATCCACAAGCCACGCAGTATGAGCAATTGACCCAAGCGATTACCCAAATGTGGATAGGAGCGGAAAGCACCGGACAGTTTTTGCCCGGTGCTTTCTGCGCCTGTGTGTTCCTTTTTTAGCTGATTCCTGTTTGTGCTGACATGAATCCGCCGATCTTTTTCGCCGCGTCTGCTTGCATATCTCTTGTCGCGTGGCAGTAAGTGTTCAGCGTGAAGCCTGCCGAGTAGTGACCCAGCATACACGAGAGAGCCTTGACGTCAACTCCGCCTTGCAGGTCATACGTCGCGAAGCTATGGCGCAGGTTGGAAACGTAGGTGCTCGATGCCGGCACCATTCAGAATTTTCTCGTGCAGCTTGACTATTTCTTGAGGTAACGCTATGAGCCTTATAGGTGTTGCGGCTTTCAAGTATGCTTTTACCTGTTCCGGCGGGAGTATCTTCATCTCTTTCTTGTCTATCTTCGGCACTATTACATTGTCTGCCGGGTTGCGTACTAACAGCCGCTCCTTTACCGCACGGTTAAGGCAGTTGTGCTGCAAACACAAATACCACAATTCCCCCGAAATAGCTATAGAAACTTTTTGGAGCTTTTTCTTTGTTTATACCGGCGCAAATTTTAAGCACCCGTGTTCGCGTTTATCCAGCCTATAAACTTTTCTTTCGGTACGACGATGCGGGAGCCGGATGAAGAAGCTGCCCATCCGACGAGGCATGTGCATGCGTTAAGAAAGCCGATCATGAAAAAACTACAAAAGAACGGATGGCCGTGTGAAAAATAACAAAAATCAGGTTTGGCGACAATCCACAAAAAATGTTGGAAAATTGAGAAAAAATACCAATTGACAGGGCAATTCAATACAGGTAGTGTATTTATAGTTAAGATAAAAGCACGTCGGCACATGATGTGCGGAAACACGGTTAATAAAAGCGCAAAAGGAGAAGGTATGTACACAGAGTATTTGGAGCATTTCAAAGAACAGATCACCGAAAACGGACACCTTGTGGGCGTGGCCGTCGGAAGCCGAATGACTACGAAATATGCAATAATGGGCGGGAGCGATATGATCATGGCACTCAGCTCAGGAAAATACAGGTCCATGGGCCTGAGTTCCATGGCGGGCTTCATGAGTTATGCGAACAGCAACGACCTCGTCATGGAGTTTGCCTGCAAGGAATTGCTGAAGCAGGCGGGGGACATCCCTGTTTTCTTCGGTTATAATGCGACAGACCCGACAAAGCGTATGTACGAATACATACAGGAAATAAAATCCCTCGGTTTTGCCGGGATCAACAACTACCCGACGGTCGGCATGATCGACGGGAAATTCAGAGAAGCGCTTGAGGAGGCTGGACTCAGCTACAGGCAGGAGGTAGAGGCGATACGTTTTGCACATTACTGCAGGATGCTGACGGTCGCGTTCGTGTTCACGCCGGAGCAGGCGCGGGACATGGCGGATGCCGGGGCGGATATCATATGCGCACACTTCGGATTGACCTACGGCGGATATCTGGGGCCTAAAAAGGCACTTACACTGGAGAAAGCTCGGCAGACGGCAGAGGAGATATTTGAATCGGCGGACAGCGTGAACCCGAACGTCGTCAAGATGATCTACGGCGGGCCGATAAAAACGCCGGCGGACGCGCAGTATATGTATCAGGGCAGTGGATGCGAGGGCTATATCGGAGGGTCAATCTTTGAGCGCATCCCGGTCGAGAAGGCTATACTTGAGGCCACGCAGAGCTTCAAGGAAAACAGCCCCGTCGTTCCCAACTCTGAGCTGGAGAACATAATGTTCAGCAATCCCGGGCATTACAACTATGTCGACTTCATCAAGGAATACATAAACGAGAGCTACATGACGGATATAAAGCTGAGCGAGCTGGCAAAGATGGCGCACCTTTCGACCTCGTATCTGTCGACGATCTTCAAGAGAGACATAGGATGCAGCTTTCAGGAATATCTTATAAAGGTCAGGATAGGCAAGGCGCGTGAGCTTATCCATGACGGCATTCCGCTTGTCATGGTGGCTCAGCTGGTCGGCTATAAGGACTATGCGCAGTTCAGCAAAATGTACAAAAAGCACACCGGATTTTCGCCGAGAATAGATTTGCAAAATGCAAAACAAACACAAGACGCTAAAAAGGACGCGGATGGAAAACATTAAACAAGCACAAAAACAGAAAAAGAAACTGTATGGAAAAAATACGCGGAATAGGTTAATATTTTAGACACAGAGATGAACACGGGCGGACCCGCTGTTCACGTTAAGAAAAATAAACACAAGAAGGGAGGACAGCCAATTGAAAACAATAGCAATTATTGGCACATTTGATACAAAAGGCAAAGAGTTTGCATTCCTGCGCGATTTGATCAAAGAGCAGGGACTTGAGACACTGTGCATACACACAGGCGCATTTGAGCCGAGCTTCGAGCCGGACGTTACCAATGAAGAGGTCGCGGCGGCAGTCGGCGTTTCAATGAAAGAGATCTCCGAGAAGAAGGACAGGGCTTTCGCGACTGACACCATGAGCCGCGGCGCGGAGAAGCTCATCCCGGAGCTGTATGCGCAGGGACGCTTTGACGGCATAATTTCCGTGGGAGGCTCCGGCGGCACATCCATGGCGACCCCGGCGATGCGTGCACTGCCGATAGGCGTGCCCAAGGTGATGGTATCCACGATGGCATCCGGAAACGTGTCCCAGTATGTCGGAACGAGCGACATAGTGATGATTCCATCGGTGGTCGACGCTGAAGGCCTCAACGCGATATCAATGGAGATTTTCTCCAACGCGGTCAACGCCATAGTCGGCATGGTGAAGAACAAGAAGCCACGTCAGGATTCGGGCAGGCCGCTGCTGGCAGCCACGATGTTCGGCGTGACGACCCCCTGCATAAAGAAGGCGGAGGAGTATCTGCAGAGCAAGGGATATGAGGTCCTCGTTTTCCACGCGACCGGCACCGGCGGAAAGACAATGGAGGCGCTGGTCAAGGGCGGATTCATAAGGGGCGTGCTTGATATCACGACGACCGAGTGGTGCGACGAGCTGTTCGGCGGAGTGCTGAATGCCGGCCCCGAACGCCTTGAGGCGGCGGGCGCCAGCGGCGTGCCGCAGGTCGTGTCGGTAGGCGCGCTGGACATGGTAAACTTCGGGCCTATGGACACCGTTCCCGCACAGTATAAGAACCGCAATCTGTATAAGCACAACCCGACGGTCACGCTCATGCGCACGACCGCGGAGGAGAACCGCAAGCTCGGCGAGGTGATCGCCGAAAAGCTCAATAAAGCAAAGTCCGCCACCGTTCTGATGCTGCCGCTCAAGGGCGTTTCCGCGATAGACGGAGAGGGTCAGCCGTTTTACGGCCCCGAGGAAGATAAGGTCCTCTTCGATACCCTGCGCAGCAACATCGGCTCAAACGTCGAGCTCATCGAAATGGACAACAACATAAACGATGACGAGTTTGCACTGGCCGCGGCAAAGAAGCTTATAGAGCTTGTCGAGAAAAACGGCTGAATCGATTCCGGTAAAAAGATTCTGAAAACAGAATTAAAATAGAAAAAATAGAAAAAGGAGAAACAAATGAGAAACGCAACAAGAATCCTTGCGCTTGTCCTTGCAATGGTTATGTGCATCGGCTGCCTCGCCGCTTGCGGCAGCAGCTCCAACTCCGGCACCACCACCGCCGCATCCGACTCCGGTAGCAGCGCTGCAGCACCTGCGGCATCCGCACCCGAGTACACCATCAAGATCGGCTTCATGTCTCCGAACACCCACCCGTGGACTACCGCGGCAAACGACTTCGCCGCAGCGGTCGCAGAGCGCACCGAGGGCAAGGTAAAGGTCGATGTGTACCCTGCCTCCACGCTCGGCAACGGCACTGAGCTGCTCGAATCCACCCAGAATGGCACGGTCGAGATGTGCATCGTCGCAACCATGCAGATGGGCGCATTCGTTCCCGATGTTCAGGTTCTTGACCTGCCCTACCTGCTCCCGACTACCGCGATCGCCGAACAGGTCCTCGACGGAGAGGCCGGCGACATGCTCCTCGAATATGTCAACGCAGCAGGCTACAAGGCCATGTGCTGGACCGACAACGACTACCGCTGCTTCTCCAACAATATCCGTCCTCTGGTCGCTCCCGAGGATCTGGCCGGCATCAAGATGCGTATCCCCGAGACCGCAGCTCTTGTTGAATGGCTCAAGGAGCTCGGCGCTATCCCCACCATCATGCCCGCAACCGAGCTTTACACCTCCCTGCAGACCGGCGTTGTTGACGGCCAGGAGAACGGCGCAATGCTCACCATCACCGATAACTATTACGAGACGGTTAAGTACTTCACCAACTCCAACCACCTCTACGGCGCATCCCTCGTCCTCATGAACGACGATTACTGGGAAGCTCTCCCCGAAGAGTACCAGACCATCATTCAGGAAGAGTGCTACAACATGAGAGATGAAGCACGCGCCCTGATCGCAGAGCAGGTCTCCGGCTGCATCGAGCAGATCAGAGACTCTGGTGTTGAAGTCACCATCCTGACCGACGAGCAGCTTGCAAAGTGGGTCGAGAGCGGCCGCACCGTGTATGACAAGGTCGACGGACTCAACCAGGATCTCGTTGACGCATTTGTCAAGGCTGTTGACGAACTGATGTAAATACCCACCGCGTACCGTGCCACAGCGCGAATGCGCTGCGGCACGGGTACACGGCGAAATACGCCTGTCATTTTGAATAGGGTACACGCGGCTGCGGTTTCGCGGCCCTGCTCAAAATGACAGGATTTTTATATTCACATACGGAAATGCATGAACTTTCCGGTACATAAATACTAAAAGGGAGGTTTCCGCAGTGCTTGAAAAAATCTGCTCAAAGCTCGAAAAGGGCGAGCATTTCATAATCGCTGTTCTTCTTTTAATAATGACGGTCATGGCCTTTACTCAGGTCATCACAAGATATGTTTTTTCTTTTACCATAATCTGGCTTGAGGAAGCCACGAGATACTGCATGATCTGGATGTGCTTCATCGGCATGGCGCTGTGCGTCAGAAAAAAGTGCCATATAACGATAGACCTGTTTCCGGATATTTTCAGGGACAAGCTGCACTTCAAGGCCTATGACATCATCATAAACGTACTGGTCATTGCCTTCTGCGCCTTCCTGCTGCACTATGCATGGGGCCTGACACGTGATGCTTTTGTGAACCACCAGCTCTCCAGCGGCCTTAAGATGCCGAAGTGGATAATGTACAGCTCGATGTGCATCGGCAGCGCGCTCTCGATTTTCCATGCCGTCACCGAAAGCATCTTCCAGATAAAAGGAGGTATGGGCAAATGACTCTCATCGTTATCCTTCTTATACTGATCTTCCTCGGCCTGCCGATAGGCATGTGCTTCGGCTTGGCCGGCATCCTGTACCTCACCGGCACCGGCTCCAATGCCGGAAGCCTTATGGCTCAGGCCTCCTTCGGCGGCATTGACTCCTTCACGATCCTGTCACTGCCGTTCTTCATGTTTGCCGGCGATATAATGCGCTACGGCGGCGTTTCCGAGAAGCTCGTAAACTTCGCAAAGCGCTGCTTCAGAAACTCCATCTCGGCCCTTGGCAACATAACCGTTCTTGCCTGCGCGTTCTTCGGCGCGGTCTCCGGTTCCTCCGCTGCCACGGTTTCCGCAATCGGCGGCATCATGGTCCCTGAAATGAAGAACCATCACTATAAGCCCGAGTATGCCACGGCACTGGCAAGCGCCGCGGGCTTCCTGGGAATACTCATTCCGCCCAGCGTCCCGGCCGTCATTTACTGCTGCGCCGCAGGCGTGTCGGTAGGCAAGGTCTTTCTCGCGATCATCGGCCCCGGCGTGCTCACCACCATTGCCTTTATTATCCTCAACCGTGTTCTTATAAAGAAGAACTATGATTATGAGGCTGCAAAGAAGCTGGAGGAAGCACAGCAGTACGCCACGGAGAAGTCCTTCTTCAGAGCCTTTATCGAGGCGCTGCCCGCGTTCCTGATGCCGGTCATCATCCTCGGCGGCATTTACTCCGGGATTTTCACTGCGACCGAAGCCTCTGCCGTTGCCATTATATACGGCCTTGTCGTCAGCATGTTCGTATACAAGAAGATCGGCGTAAAGGATATCATGCCTATCGCCAAGGAGTCCGCCCTGACCGCGGCAAAGATCCTTCTTATAATGGCGACCGCGACCTTCTTCGGCAGAGTCATGACGCTCCTCAGCCTGCCTCAGACCATCGCGACGGCTATTATAGGCATATCCAGCAACAAGATAATCATCCTGCTGCTTATAAATGTCGTCCTGCTCATCCTCGGCATGCTCATGGAGACCGGCGCTGCGATACTTCTCGTCACGCCTATCATCTACCCCATTGCAAAGGCTGTCGGCGTGGACCCGGTACACTTCGGCGTTATCATGACCTTCAACCTTGCGGTCGGACTCATCACGCCGCCGATGGCGCTGAACCTCTTTGTCGGCTCGCAGGTGGGCAAGCTGCCGATAGCGAAGATCATCCCGCCTGTCATACCGTATCTGATCGTATCGCTTGTTATTCTTGTTCTGATAACCTACTGCCCCGCGATCAGCGTCGGGCTGCCTAACCTGCTGTACTAAGGAGACGGATATGAACGCAGCAAAAAGATTCAGAGAACTGATGAGCCGCCCGGGCGCGGTCATTGCGCCGGGAGTATATGACGGAATAGGCGCGCGCGTCGTCGAGCAGACGGGCTTTGACGCGGTATATATGACCGGCAACGGCGCGATGGCGAGCCTGCTCGGCAAGCCCGACATGGGCCTTGCCACTATGACGGAAATGGTGATGCGCGCCCATCAGCTCGCGGCGTGCGTGGACATACCGCTTATCTGCGACGCGGACACCGGCTACGGCGGACTTGGAAACGTGCGGCGCACGATCGAGGAATTTGAAGCGGCAGGAGTCGCGGGGATACATATCGAGGACCAAGTATGCCCGAAGCGCTGCGGCGCGCTGGGCGGGGTGCAGGTAGTGTCCCGTGAGGAATCCGCCGCCAGAATAGAGCTCGCACTGAAGTCGAGACGCAGCGATGACTTCTTCATCATTGCGCGCACGGACTCAAAGGGCGCGATTGGATTTGATGAGGCCATAGAGCGCGGGCGCATCTACGCCGCTGCCGGGGCGGACGCGATCATGATAGAGGGTCTTGATAACCTCGACGAGATAAAGCGCGTCGTCGACAGCATCGACGCTCCCATCCTCTTCAACATCTTTGAGCGCAGCAAGGAAGAGGCCTACAACGTGCGCGAGCTTGAAGCCATCGGCGTGAAGATAATCATAAACTGCCTTACCAGTACGATGTATTCTGCGGCAGTCCTCAAGCATATGATGGAAACGTTCAAGGAGACCGGCACGACCGAGAGCTTTGTCGACGGTATGCTGTCCATGAAGGAATACACCCACATTCTCGGGATCGAACGTGAAATGGAAATACTCGGCTGATGTGAGGGCAGGGCAATGACAATATCGGAAACTCTTGCAGGCTATATTGAACGGCTCGGTGACTGCGCGGCCAACGCGGAAGTGGCTGAAGCTGCCCGCATGCACTTTGCGGACACCGTTGCGTGCATCGCTGCCGGGGCGGGCTCGGCGGCGACTGCCGCGGTGATTTCGGCCGCGGCGAAAAGAAACGCCGCGCCGACTTCGACGGCGCTGTGTACAGGCGGCTTCAGAACGGGCGTGCACGAAGCGGCGATGATAAATGCCGTTTCCGCCCATTGCCGGGATTACGACGATATGAGCATCGGGCTCAACGGTCACGCAAGCGCGGTGCTCGTACCCGTGTGCCTTGCGCTCGGCGAGCAGCGGCACAGCTCCGGACGCGATGTGCTCAATGCTTATATTGCGGGCGTTGAGGCGGATTCGCTGCTCGGGAAAATGCTGCCCGGAAGCGGATACTATAAGGGCTGGAACACAAGCTGCACTGTCGGCACCGTCGGTGCGGCGGTTGCGGCGGGAAAGCTGTTGGGACTGAATCGGGCGCAGCTTGTCGAGGCGGTCGGTATGGCCGCCGGGGCCTCCGCCTGCGTCAAGGAAAACTACGGCACAGCGGCAAAGGATATAAGTCTTGCGATGACTGCCCACAACGCCGTCTTTGCGGCGGAAATGGCGGAGCTCGGCTGCAATTCAAACCACAAGATATTTGAAGGGGAGAACGGCATATACAAGTCCGTCGGGATAGACCGCGGCGTCTCCGATTTTGAAGCTGTCTGCGCCGGGCACGTCTCCGATTTTCTCTCCCCCGGCATGATAATAAAGCCGTACCCGACCTGCCGCGGCAACCATAACGCGCTCGATTGCTTTATGGCCATCGTCAGGGAGAATGCCCTGACGCCGGAGGACATAAAGCGCGTGCGCTGCCGCGCCGATCAAGCCGCTATGGATACGGATAAGTACCCATTCCCGACCACCGCCGAGCAGGCGAAATTCAGCATGAGATACTGCCTTGGGCTCATGCTCTATAAACGGGAGCTGAGCACCGCGGACTTTGACGTGTCCGCTTCGCTGGATGAAAGAGCGGTGCGGTTTATGGACAAGGTCGAGGTGAGCTTCGACCCGGAGATAAAGGATGCGCGCTTCGGAACGGTGGTCACAGTCGAGACCGTGGACGGCAGAAGCTTTGAAAAATCCGGGCGCTTTGCCTCGGGAGACCCGATGAACCCGATAAGCGGCGAGGCCATGCGTGCAAAGCTCCGCCAGTGCTTCGGCTCACATTATCCGGCCGAACGGACGGACGCGATCATCGGATGTCTGGAGTCGCTTGACAAGCTTGACGACATCAGCGATCGTACCCGCCTGCT
>CAKTIH010000063.1 GCA_934565615.1 uncultured Oscillospiraceae bacterium
GGCAGCAACAGCGGCAATACCGGCAACACCGGCAACACCGGCAACACCAGCAATACCGGCAACAGCGGCAACAATAACAGCGGCAATAACAGCAGCACCAAGAAGTACAGCATTACTCCCAATATCAATACCGCTTACGGCACCATGACCTTCTATGTCAACAACGCCACAGTCAGCTCTGCGGCAGCGGGCGATAAGGTCACAGTCGATGTCAACACCACCGACGGCAAGGCAATAAGCGGTCTGGTCGTCAAGCATGCTGACGGCAGCGCGGACGTCAAGCTTGAGGGCAACACCTTCATCATGCCCGGCTGCAACGTCCGTGTCGACGCCGAGATCCAGAGCGGCTACAATATCGAGATCGAGAGCAACTATCCCACCATCACCGCGGCTACCGTTGGCGGCGTTTCCGCAAGCTCCGCTTCTCAGGGCGCAAATGTCAAGATAGTCAGCACCGATCCTGGCTACATGGTCGATTCCGCTACCGTGTACTATACGACTTGGCTCGGAATAAAGAAGTTCGTCTCCGTGAACGACGCGATGTGCTTCATCATGCCGACTGACGATGTCACCGTAAAGGCGACTCTCAAGGCCGTGCCTACATATAACTTCTACAGAGCTGACTGCGTCAACGGCAGCTTTGACCTTCAGGTAAACGGCTTCAGCGCAAGCAAGGCTGCGAAGGGCGCACAGGTGTCTATCGCCTGGAAGGCAATGGACGGCTATACTCTTACCAGAATCAATGTGACCGAGGCAGTGTCCAAAAAGAACATAAACGTTCTTAATAACTCCTTCACCATGCCCGGCTGCGATGTAAATGTAGAGCTGAGATTCGGCAAGACCGATAACGCGATCGTCATCAACGCTGCGCTGGGCGGCAAGCTGGTAGCCTACGATTATGAGAGCGGCGTGAAGGGAAGTCTGATTACAGAGGCTATGACGGGTGATAAGGTTCTCATTGAGGGCGAGCCCGATACGGCTGAAGGCTTTGACTGTGATTTCAGTCTCACTGTTACCCGCAACGCGGACGGGAACCTTGTTAAGACCGATAAGGTAGTGTCGACTTCGACAGCCTGCGCGTACGCTTTCACAATGCCCGCAGGCGGAGTTACGGTCGACGGACAGTTTAACGGGAAAGATATGGATCTCACCGTTGACTTCCCGAACAGCAGCGGCAACGAGAACAGTGTCACCGTTAACGGCAATACAATAAAAGACACTTTCAATACGACAGAAAGAACAGACTCCTTTGCTGTCGGCAGCAAGGTCGCCTTCAGCACCTTGGCAAGAGACGGTTATGCCTTCAACAAGTTTGAGGTATATGTCAACGGCGAGTATAGTGTCGAACTTAGCGAGCTTGTAAACACTCAGGGCTACTTCCTCATGCCTAACGGTAAGGTTGTCGTCAAAGCATTCTTCCAGACCGACGCAATACCTCTTGAGGCAGCAACCATCAAGGGCAGCGGCGATGTAAGCTATCAGGTTTCCACTGACAGCACCAACGGCAAGGACGGCACATATATGACCGCCTGCAGCAGCAAGGTCGGCGACTGGGTCAAGATCGTTGTCAAGCCCAACAGGGAGGGCTACGTTGTACCCGAGAATGCTATCCTTGTAGTCGACAAGGCGACCGGTAAGTCCATTAAGCTTACGAAGATCAGTGACAACAGCTACGCGTTCCAGATGCCTTCGCAGGGCGTGAACGTCACCGTAATTCTGGTTGGAGACCCGCACCAGCTCGTGCTCAAGACTGTGAATGCGGACAACAACAGCACGACTGATCTCCAGGGCAAGAGCCTGTGGCAGATATCCATCGAGGGAGACTGGCCCATAGTCGAAAACGATCCGACCGGCAACAAGACTGCGGCTGATGTTAAGGCCAACGACCCGATACTCCTCACTCTCACCGAGCCCGGTGCCGCAAACTATGTGATCGAGAAGGTCGAACTCAAGACCGTTGGCGGTGCATACGCGGGCGGGGTCGAGTATACTGGCAGCGAGTACTACTTCGCTATGCCTGACGCGAATACGATCTGCACCGTATACCTCAAGGCGAAGAGCTCCAATGACGTGTCTCTCGTCGGCTGCCTCAGCTATGACAGCTCTCGCGGCAGCGCGAACTTCGAGAAGGCCGGCACCACCGGCACCAAGGGTACGGTAATAAGCTCCTGCAAGGTCGGCGACACCATCATGGTCCGCGCGACCGCGGCTGAAGGCTACACTCTTACCGAGGACGATATCGTCATCACCAGAGCTGACGGCGGTACGCTCACTAAGGGAACTGATGTCGCAGATGGCAACTTCAGACCTGAAAAAGATGGTGGTGGTAAGGTCATCGGCTGGACGTTCAATATGCCTCAGGGCGGCGTGCGCGTCACGGTCAACTTCAAGCCGACCGAGGCTCACGGCATCAGCCTTGAGATCAAAGATCAGGATGGCAACCTCCTGAATGGCCAGGGCTACGTGGCTGTCCAGTATGGTGGAAATAGCTTCACCGACATCAGCACCGATCTCGGTAAGGTTCCCTACGGCTCCGCAGTGACCGTCTCGCTGACCGACGTCGGCAAGAGCCTCTACAGTTTGACTAAGGTCACCGTGGATGGCATCACCTGCTACGACAACGGCAGCTACTACGGCTTCTACATGCCGAACAAGGATGCAGTTATCAAAGTCACGCTGACTGAAAAGACTTCTGTACCCACGTCCTTCGATATATACAGTAGCAGCGATTTCAGCAAGGGCACCGTCGGGTTCTATGATGTTGGCGGAAACCCGGTCACGTCGGCTCAGAAGGGAGTAAATGTTGATATTACATTTACTCCGGCTGCGGGCTACATGCTTGATAGCTACACCATTGTCCGCAACACTGATAATGTGACCGTCAAGGAAGAAAACGCACTTGCTAAGGATACCTATACCGTCACTATACCGATGGAGGAAGATAATATCACCGTTACCGCCAACTTCGTGAATAAGGTCTTTAAGGCTAAGATCAAGCTTGTCGGTGCGGACGGCACCACGGCAATCACTGACCCGAACCTCGTTCAGTTCAAGGGCACAGACGGCAAGTATAAGGCTGTGAAAGACGGCTCCGAGGTGGAGGTCGTATTCGATAACAACGTAAACATCGGTCTTACCTCCACCGGCAGCGGCTATAAGATCACAAATTACAAGATCTTGAATGCCAGCACACCCGCAGGCGAGCTCGCTAATACTAAGTGCGACTGCAATGACTTCAACTTCAAGGTAACCAAAGACGGCGTTTCCGAGATCACAATTACCCTCGAGGTCAAGTAAGACCTAATCAAAATGTCCCCCTAACCGGCAGGGCTTCGGCTCTGTCGGTTTTTATATCTCGCTGTGATGCGAGGCACTACAATGTTTTACCGGCAGAGGTCTGGCTTGCGCTGGCTAAGTTTTAAGGTTATAATGTACTAAGCCTATACCGAACCGAGAGGAGATCGCCTGTGGATACTGGTGCAGATATAAATATATGCGCGCAGCAGCGCGGCCGAGCTATTGACGCGCTGAAGGAAAGCCCGTCTGAAGAAGCACTCTGGAAATGCGTGGTCTTGTTCCGCGGCTGTGAATTAAAAACCATGTCCGGCTTACCGTTCAGCTACAAGCTGAAAGTCGGGCGCGACGGTGAGTTCACAAAGGAGCTTTGGATCGACCGCAGGGAGAGCAGCAAAAGCCTTGCCTGGAGCTCGATACTGCTGGCCTATAAGAACATCGGGAAAATCGGGGAAGTTGTGGACAGACCTAAGGCGCTTGGCGATATCCGCGGCGTGTCTTACATTTACGGAATGTTCTATCGTTTCGGCCTGATCGATGTGCCGGACAAGGTCAAAGGAAAAATGACACTAAACTAAAGGTTGGGGTGACCGTTTCGCGGTTACCCCAACCTTTATCTTGGAAGCTATACTATTCTTTGGCTCACACCACCGGGAGCTTAACTACAAATTCCGTCCCCGCGTCCTCGCTGCTCGTTACGCTTATCGTGCCGTGCGCAGCGCTTACGATCTTCCTGACGAGCGCGAGCCCGAGCCCGTTGCCCTCGGCGGCATGGGAGTTGTCGACCTGATAGAACTTGTTGAATATCCTGTCTATATCGGCTTCGGGAATTGGAAGCCCGTTGTCCCAAATCGAGAATGTCACACTGCCGTCAAGCTGCTTCAGGCGTATTCTTATCTGTCCGTTCTGAGGGGAGAACTTCACAGCATTGTCGATAAGATTCAGCCACACATGGCTCAGAAGATTTTCAAAGCCCGTGTATTCTATCTCGTCAAGGTCGATGTCGAATTCGATCTCTTTCTTTTCCCACTTGCTCTCGAGTGCAAGTATGGACTGACGTACCTGCTCGTCAAGCCGGAAGGTTGAGGTCTTGGGACTGATCGTCTGGTTGTTGACCTTGGAGAGCAGCAGGATGTTTCCGACAAGGTCGGACAGACGGCGCGTGTTGAAAATTATCTTATCGATGTATGCGTTCTTCTGTTCGTCGCTAAGCTGATTATCCTGAAGCAGAGAGGCATAGCCCTCAATGGCATTTATCGGGGTCTTGAACTCGTGGGACACATTGCTTACAAAATCGGTCTGGAGAGTTTCTGTGTTGCCAAGCTCCTTGACCATAGTATTAAAGCTGCCGTAGACCTCGCGCACGTCGCGCATCCTGCTGCTGCAGTCAAGGCGCACGGAGAAATCTCCGCCTGCGACCTTGCGCATCGCGTCGCCGAGCTTCATCATCGGGCTTACGAATATCTTGCTCAGCCCCACGGCGATAGCTGCACCGGACAGAATACTGATCAGCAGGACGCGGATCGTATACGGCATGCCGAGCCATACGCCGAGCTTGCGGTTGAGCAGCCATACAATGGCCAGCGCGAGAGCCGTTGACAGAAGCGAGCCGATGAACGCGGCCGAGGAGAATATAAAGCCGTAGTTGATTTTTGAACGCTTTACCGGAGCGGGCTTTTGCGGTTTAGTCATGCCTTTACCACCTTGTACCCGACACCGCGCATGGTGACTATCTTGAAATCCTTGCTGTCGCGGAAGCGGTCACGCAGCCTGCCGATGTGGACATCGACAGTGTGCGTGTCAGTGTCGGAATCATAGCCCCATATATCGTCCATGAGCTGCTGGCGCGTAAAGATGCGGCCGGGGAAGGAGGCCATTTTATACAGAAGCATGAACTCCTTCTGCGGCAGAACGGCGCTCTGCCCATCCCACGTGACGGTGAGTGAGTCGCACTCCATCACCGTGCCGCCTATTACGAGCCGCCGGTCGTTTATCATCTGCGCCCGACGCAGCAGCGCGCCGACGCGCAGCACCATCTCGTTTACGTTGACGGGCTTTACCATATAGTCGTCGGTACCGGAAACAAAGCCCATGCGCATATCGTCAAAAGCATCCTTGGCGGTTATCATCATCACCGGGATGCTGTACCCGGCGGCACGCAGGGAGCTTACAAGCTCGTACCCGTCCATCTCCGGCATCATGATGTCAGAGATTATTATGTCGTAATAACCCTTGTCCAAGGCGTCCAGCGCTTCCTTGCCGTTGCAGACGCCGGTGACGCTATAGCCGTTTTTTATGAGGACATGGGAAAACAACTGCCGAAGCTCGCTGTCATCCTCGGCAATAAGAATCTTGAACATTGCAGATCATCTCCCGGAAAGCAGAGTATACCTAAATACTAATTCATTACAGCCAGATTATCAAGAAAATTATTAAACTAATGCTCAAATAAATATCAACAATTATTGAGACAAAGAAACCGGTATGCCTAATTCCGACTCCAATGTATGAAAACCTCCGAAAAACCAAGCTTTGATTGACAGGGGAGTACTATAAGTGGTAAAATTACCATCAGATGACAAGGACACAGAAAGGAAACTATAACATGAAGGGAATAATTCTTGCCGGCGGAAAGGGGACACGCCTGTACCCGATGACGCGTGCCGTTTCCAAGCAGCTTCTGCCCATATATGATAAGCCCATGATCTATTACCCGCTGTCTGTTTTGATGCTTGCGGGGATAAGAGAGGTGCTTATCATCTCCACGCCCGAGGACACGCCTGTCTATCAGGAGCTTCTCGGCGACGGAAAGACGCTTGGCATGCGCCTTGAGTATAAGGTGCAGCAGGCCCCGAAGGGCTTGGCAGAAGCGTTCATTCTCGGTGAGGGGTTCATCGGCGAAGATCCAGTCTGCCTTATCCTCGGCGATAATATATTCTACGGACAGGCACTGTCTGATTATCTGCGCATCGGCGCGAAGGTGACTGAGGGCGGCATGATTTTCGGCATTCAGGTCAAGAACCCGACGGCCTTCGGCGTGGTCGAGTTCGACAAGAACATGCGCGCAGTGTCGATCGAAGAAAAGCCCGCAAACCCGAAGAGTAATTACGCTGTTCCGGGGCTGTATTTCTACGGCAACAGCGTTGTCGATATTGCGAAGAATATCAAGCCTTCGCCGCGCGGCGAACTTGAGATCACCGCGGTGAACAACGAATATCTCAGCCGCGGCGAACTCATGGTAAACCCAATGGGCCGCGGCATGGCATGGCTCGATACCGGTACCCCGGAGGGAATGCTCCAAGCCTCGCAGTTCGTCGCAACGGTGCAGAGCCGGCAGGGTTTCTACATATCCTGCATCGAAGAGATCGCGTGGCGCAAGGGCTGGATAAGCGATGAGGAGCTTATCGCGCTTGGCTCCGCGCTCAGAATGACAGACTACGGCCAGTACCTGCTGTCGCTTCCGGAATAAACAGAATAGAAGGAGAACTGTTATGACAACAATACTCGTCACCGGCGGCGCCGGTTTTATCGGCTCCAACTTTGTCAGATACATGCTCAAGAATTACGAGGATATCACGCTCGTCAATCTTGACCTGCTTACCTATGCCGGCAATCTTGATAACCTTGCGGGCGTGAGCGACGATAAGCGCTACACCTTCGTCCGCGGCGATATCCATGACGGAACACTTGTCGAGCAGCTTTTTGAGAAGTACGATTTTGACACAGTCGTGAACTTTGCCGCCGAGAGCCATGTCGACCGCAGCATCACAAACCCGGATATCTTCATGACCACGAACGTCATGGGCACGCTGACCCTGATAGATACTGCCAAGCGCCACTGGAAGCTCGCCCCGGACGACAAGTATTCCCGCGACTTCCGCGAGGGCGTGAAGTATCTTCAGGTCTCGACCGACGAGGTGTACGGCGCGCTCGGCGCGACCGGTATGTTCACCGAGACGACCCCGCTTGCCCCTAACAGCCCGTACTCCGCCTCCAAGGCGTCGGCGGATATGCTGGTGCGCGCGTACAACAAGACCTATGGCATGCCCGTCAACATCACGCGCTGCTCGAATAACTACGGCCCGTACCAGTTCCCCGAGAAGCTCATCCCGCTCATGATCAACAACAGCCTCAATGGTAAGCAGCTTCCTGTATACGGCGACGGTATGCAGATAAGAGACTGGCTGTATGTTGAGGATCACTGCGCCGCGATAGCGACGGTGCTTGAGAAGGGCACGTCCGGCGAGGTATATAACATCGGCGGCAACAACGAGAGAGCCAATATAGAGATCGTCAAGCTCATCCTCTCCAACACCGGCAAGAGCGATGACCTTATCGTCCACGTCAAGGATCGCCCCGGCCACGACCGCCGCTACGCGATCGACAACCACAAGATCACGACCGAGCTTGGGTGGAGCCCAAAGTACACTTTCCAGACCGGTATGGCCAGCACCATCGAGTGGTACCTGCACAACAGAGAATGGATGAATAAGATCGTCTCCGGTGAATACATGAAGTATTACGAGAAGATGTACGCAAACAACAAAGCCTGAGATAAGCATAAAGTCACATCCCCCTGCCCAAATCGGGCAGGGGGATGTACGTTTACAGGAACTTCCGTATATCTTCGGTGAGCTTTTGCTCGAGATTGATGAGCCGCTTTGTGATGTCCTTTGAGACCTCATCCGCGGCCTTGTACTGGTTCAGGTACATGTTCAGGGACTTGACGCCCATGTTGCAGCCGTCCGTCATCAGGTCGGCCACGGTCTGGTCAGAATCGTCAATGCCCATTTTCGCATTGGTCTTTATCCATGACATGCTCTTTGCGACCGGGCTCGGCTCCTTGCCCTTGTCATGGTATTTTGCCAGCAGTGTCTGAATTTCGTCGGCAAGATTTTCGTGCTCGTTCCTGCATTTTATCAGGCACTGCCTGAGTTCATTGCCGCGCACCTGGCCGAGGACCTCGTCGATCGACCCTACGCCCATTTTGATGCCAGCGTCACACTCGCGCAGCAGCCTTATCGTATCCTGTTCTATCATAGAGAATCCAGCTCCTTGATGGTAAAGATACATTTAGTCTGCTGTGTTTGTGCCTTTTTATTCGCGGCGGGCAGGAAGTGCTTTGCTCAGGTTTTGCTGTTTTCTTCTTGACCGTCATGATTTGCGGGCTTGACTTTTTCATCCAAAGCCTTCCCGAAAGCGTCAAGGCCGTCCGGACCGCAGAACGCGTCCATCAGTTTGTTGAACTCAGGGTTATCACTGTGCGTTACCGCAGCCTTGCGAATGCGCATCTGGTCGATGATCGAGAGAACCAGATCAAGACCAAGGATAGTAAGACCGATCCACAGACAGGTCTTTACCCAAATTCCGATAATGCAAAGGATGATTCCAGGAACAGACAGGTAGAAAAAGTGGAACAAAAAATTTGTAAGGACGAATTTCCAAAATGCTTTCGGGGGATATTTCCTTTCCATACTACACCTCCAAAATTAAATATGTTCAACAGGGGACGGCTTCTATAATTATTATACCATTAGGCAGGATTTCAAGCAAGGGAAGATGTGAGGAGATCACCGCAATTCGCTCAAAAACTACGGAAGGCTTATAGTGGCCCGACTTAAGATTTGCTTTACTCTGCATAGTACAGTATGATAATATATAATCACTTATAGATACCGGGGAGGGGAGAAACCATGATGTACGGGTTCGAGTACTTGGGTAATTCTCTTGAAATATTAAGGTATAGATACTTTGAAGAGGAGGCCGCCCGCGGAAACCCGTATAACAGTCAGTTTTATGTAAAGATAGTGTCTAATGGCTTTGCCGGTATTGCGGAATGCGAATATGACCGCAAGGAATGGGACGAGTTCATACATCGGTTGGAGCTGCTCAATGATTTCAAAGTAGAAAAAGTTGTGTTTAATGATATTTGCTACGGCAGCGAAATTTCTTTTGTCATGGATGATATAGGCCATATTACGGTCAGTGGGTTCATTTATGGACCGTGTATGATACAAACTCTGCAATTTAAATTTGATGCCGACCAGACTATCTTGACTCCGTTCATAAACGCGCTGAAAAAGCTGTGATCATTTGAGAAAGCGCACTCACTTTAATGCTCGATATAACCCCAGAAGCTCCCTAAACTTTGGAGCTTCCGGGGTTTCCGTCTGCGTTATGATCCGGCAAGCCCTGCGATGCTGCCGATGATGTTGTCGTTTATCCGCCCTGTCAGAGCTCTGTTGTAGTTGCAGATGAAGGTCCCGGCGATGAGTATCATCATCGCCTCCGCTTCGCTCTTTCCGACTTCCTCGCCGTAGATCGAGATAAGACAGCCTTCCATGACCTCGCGCCACTCTCGAAACTCCTCGCGGATCATCTGCCCTATCTCGGCGTTATAGTGGCCGAGGACATATGTCTGCGTCGTGGCGTTCGGGCGCAGCTCGCCCTCCGGAGCATCGGCGACGTATTTCATGAAAGCGTTCATGTACGCAAGGTTTGACTCATAGTCCTTTCTGCTGTGAGCCCTGAACCATTCCATGCAGTGCTTTGACATGTACTCCCGTGTGTATTTCACATAGCTGAGTATGAGCGCGTCCTTGCTCTCAAAGTAATTGAGCAGCTTCGGGTGCGACATGCCCGCCTCCGCGGCGATGTCGCGCAGCGTCACCTTATCGATGGGCTTCTTTTCAATGCAGCGCTGGAAGGCCAGAAGGATATCCATGCGCACTTTTTCTTTGTCAACAATAATAGGCATGGCTGAAGTTTATCATATTCTTACCACACGGTCAACAAAAACCCTTGACATAGCGCCTCAAGAGTGATAATTTATTAATTACCAATTGGTCATTAAAAATTTTGGAGGGGATCAATATGTCGGAAGCTCAGCAGAAAACGGTCAAGCTGCTGGATACCAAGCTTGACGCGAAAACCATCAAGACCATCACCGTCTGCGCAATAGTTATGGTGATCGCCGTGCTCATCCATGACGGGGACCATATCCGTCAGGCACTCAATTGGGGGTACTCTATCCCTATCTCGCTGTGGGTGCTGAACCTCACGGTGTACGTTCTGCCCGTCGTCACGCTGTTCCTCGCGCGCAGCGGTAGGCTTTCAGCTACGCTGGTCGGCGCAGTCGCTGGCGTGTTCACTACGGCCTCGTTTCTCATAATCCATCTCTGCGGCTCGTTCTCCGGCAACTGGGGTGTGTGGAACTTCTCGTACTTCGACCTTATAAAGGGCGTTACATATAACGGTGTGTTCTATCAGGGGATAGACTGGCTCAGCTGGGTGCTCCTGTTCCATATCCCGGTCTGCTGCCTGCCGTGCTCATGGGTGTGCTTCAAGGAATACCGCCGTATCAAAAATGCAGCAGAATAATATCAGCCTGTCATGCCCCGCCTGCGGGGACGCCGAGAGCGAGCTTGGCGGCAGACTGAAACTCTTAAGGACGCTTTGCATAAGCGTCCTTTTGACAATGCCGCTGTTCTGGAACCTGCGCCCCGCGATTCAGCTTGCCATAGCCACCGTCATCCAGTTCTGGCCGGGGCAGTATTTCTATAAGGGCGCGTGGACTGCACTCAAGCAGAAGGTGCTCGGCATGGATCTTTTAGTCGCCCTGTCGACGACGGTCATCTATATCCACAGCGCCTATACCGCTTTGACGGTCCACCAGAATGTGAAGCTATATTTCCTCTCTGAGGGAGTACTCCTGTCGCTGATCCTCTTCGGCAAGTACATGGAGAGCACCTCGCGCTACGAAGCGTCCGAGGCCATAAGAAAGCTTATCCGCCTTCAGCCCGAGACGGCGAACGTCCTGCGCGGCGATACCGTGCAGACCGTCGGCATTGAAGAACTAAAGCCCGAGGATGTCATAATCATCCGCGGCGGCGAGCGCGTACCCATTGACGGCGCAGTCATAGACGGAACGTGCCAAGCGGATGAATCCATGCTCACCGGCGAGAGCGCGCTTGTGTCAAAATCCGCCGGCAGCAAAATGTACTGCGGGACTCTCTGCCGCGAGGGGAGCGTGCGGCTCTCATGCAGGGATATCTCCGGAAAGTCCATGCTCCAACAGATAATCGACATCGTCAGCGCGGCGCAGAACGAGAAAGCGCCCGTTGCGAGACTTGCCGATAAGATCGCCACAGTGTTCGTGCCGGTCGTGATCCTGGTCTCCGCCGGGGTGTTCTGCCTGCGGTATTTTGTGCTCGACACCGGGAACCTTGCATCAGCCGTGAACTGCGTCTGCGCGACGCTCGTCATCGCCTGCCCCTGCGCTCTCGGCCTTGCGACGCCGACCTCCATCATGACAGGCTCGGGACGTGCGGCGGAGCTTGGCGTGCTGTTTCGCGGCGGCGAGCAGTTAGAGACGGCGTATAAGACCGATACCGTGGTCTTTGATAAGACCGGTACGCTGACCCTCGGCCTTACGGACGGCGAGGAGCAGCTGCGCGGCGGGGCCGCGGCGGCGGTCGCGGAGCTTAAAGGCCGCGGCATGGAGCTCTGGATGATAAGCGGCGATAAGCGTGACAAGGCCGAACGGATCGCGGGACTTCTCGGCATAGATAATGTATTGTGCGAGGTCAAGCCCTCGGATAAGTCCGACGCTGTCAAGGCGCTTCAGGCAAAGGGTAAACGAGTCTGCTTTGTGGGCGACGGCATCAACGATTCTCCTGCTCTGGCCTGTGCCGATATCGGCGTTGCCCTCGGCTGCGGCACGGATATCGCCATCTCCGCCGCTGACGTGATGATCGTCGGCAGCGGCATTGACAGTGTGAAAACGGTGTTTGACATTTCTGCCGCGACCATGCGCAACGTGCGGCAGAACCTTATCTGGGCGGTCGTCTATAATGTCATCTGTATTCCGCTTGCCGCAGCCGGGATAATCAATCCGTCCATTGCTGCGGCCGCGATGGCGCTCAGCTCAAACGGCGTTCTGCTGAATGCTCTGAGGTTAAAGAACTATGGTAAATGAAAGCTTTGTCACCAAGGTCGACGGGATGATCTGCCCCCAGTGCGAGGACGAGATCGCCCACCGGCTCCTGCACTCGCGCGGCATAATAAGCTGCGAGGCGAGCTACCGCAGAAGCCAGGTGACCGCGGTCTACGATCCCGATATCATATCCCCAGATGAGATAGCGCGCATCCTTGCGGACACGGGCTATCCCGTTGGCAGGGGCAGCAGCGGCGCGCGGTCGGATGTAATAGCCCTCGCCGCGGTGGCCTGCCTGTACTTCTTGATCCCCGCCGTCACGGGACTTGTGAAAGTCCCGGCAGCGGAGAGCGGAGCCGGGTTCGGCGCGCTCTTTATTATAGGTGTGCTGACCGGCGTCCACTGCATCGGGATGTGCGGCGGGATAATGCTCTCCCAGCGCAGCGCCCTGTTGTATAACGGCGGGCGGCTCCTGAGCTACACACTCATGGGCGCGCTGTTCGGCGCGATAGGGAGAATATTCAGCTATGATGCGGAGCTTAAAAGCATGCTCTTCACCGT
>CAKTIH010000064.1 GCA_934565615.1 uncultured Oscillospiraceae bacterium
GTCGGCTCGCCCTGTGCGCCAGTGGGTGAGTAGACCGCGTCGCAGCAGAGCGTCATCGCGGCGGCGAGTTTATCGACCGGCCCGTAATGCTCAACAACAGTCATCTTGTTCTGCGTCAGTGTGCCGGTCTTGTCTGAGCATATCACCTGAGTGCAGCCGAGAGTTTCGACGGCGGTCAGGCGGCGGATGACGGCGCTGCGTTTACTCATGTTCGTAACGCCGATGGACAGCACAACCGTGACGACTGTTGCAAGCCCCTCAGGTATCGCGGCGACCGCGAGGGACACGGCGACCATGAAGGTACGCAGAACACTGTCAAGCGAGAAGTCGCCCGCGACTAAAAGATCGAACACGAAGATGAAAACGCATATCCCGAGGACGAGCTTTGAGAGCACACCGCCGAGCTGGCTCAGCTTGCGCTGAAGGGGAGTCTGCTCCTGCTCGGTCTGCGCGAGGACACCGGCGATCCTGCCCATTTCGGTGTCCATGCCGGTAGCGGTAACGACAGCGCGGCCGCGCCCGTAGACGACAGTCGAGCCCATGTAGCACATGTTCCTGCGGTCGCCGAGGGGAACATCGCCGTCGAAGATAACTTCTACAGCCTTGTTGACGGGGACGCTCTCGCCGGTCAGCGCGGCCTCCTCGATTTTGAGGGAAGCGCTTTCCAGCAGACGTCCGTCGGCGGGGACAGCGTCACCGGCTTCGAGAATGACAACATCACCCGGGACAAGGCGGCTGCTCTCAATGACCTTGAGGTCCCCACCGCGCAGCACCTTGCACTTGGCGGCGGTCATGCTCTGCAGCGCTTCTATAGCGGCTTCGGCCTTGCTCTCTTGGATGACGCCGAGAACAGCGTTGAGCAGGACGACGACAAGGATGATGAACACCTCGGTGAAGCTCTCACCGGACAGGGCGTTCGTGACCGCGGAAACGGCAGCCGCAGCCAGCAGGATCAGCAGCATCGGGTCCTTGAGCTGCTGGAAAAAGCGCTGGAGAACGGTCGTTTTCTTCGCCTCGGCAAGCTTATTTTCACCGTACATTTTAAAGCGCTCTTCGGCCTGCTCATCGCTCAGCCCGGAGGCGGAACTGTCAAGCTCCGCAATGATATCATCCTGCGTGCGCTGATACAACTCGGACATGGACACATCTTCCTTTCATAAAAACAAAAGACTCATGCGCAAGCTGTACAGCTTACGCATGAGTCTCATTCTTTACAGAGCAGCCCGGATGCCGCAGCATCGTTCTGACGGGTCTGCCTCGCCCCGCGGACGCGGTGCGGAATTACTCCCTCAGGCGAAATTCAGTGTAGCACATTATATTCTGTGATAACAGAAAAGTCAATATGCGGACAGGCTAAGAAATTATAAAGATTTTGTGACATCAGTGCTTTTCTTCTTCACGGGGAAAGCGTCATAATAAAAGCCGAGGAATACACCGGCAATGAGGAAGAAGGCGAGCTCACGGAAATCGGTTGGTACACGGTCGTCGGCACAGTTTGTGAAGATCACGGTTTCCATCATGCCGTAAATGAATATGCCGGCGAGGGGGAGCGTCAGGGTCTTGATTGCCGCCGTCACTTCGGGCTGCTTTGCGAAAAACAACCTTATCATCTTTACGACCAGCATGACCGAGAACGCGAGGACAAGCAGCAGACCGAGCACGCCCGCAAGCATAAGCGTCTGCACGAGGTAATTGTGCATGTGGAAGTAAGGATAGTTCTGATACTTGTGCGGGATGTTCATTATCTGGTGGCTGTATTTGCCGATGAGCAGGAGAGTGGGGTCTTCCTTGATCGTGGGAATGATACTGGAAAAAATATTGCCGCGGTTAGACATGGTGGAGACGCTCTCTTTAAGATCGCGCGTGTCGCCGAATACCGGGGCTTCCTCCGCACTGTCGAGCGTGAGCCCAACATACACGTCGGATATACGCTCTATGTCCGGGTCGAGCCAGTCATAGACTGCCTGAGTGCCGGAGACGATGAAGTCAAAGCTCTTGTAGACGATGGGCATGAAGATTATCGCCAGAGCGGCAATGATGAGAGCCTTAAGAGAATTGCTCTTCAGCTTTATGAGCTTCATCCCGCCGAGGAGGATGAGCATAGCGGCATTGACGCATATTGCGAGCTTTATGCTGCGGCAGAAGGTGAGTGCGACCGCAATATAGAAAACCAGCCATGCCAAGACGATCGGGACGCGCCAGAGCTTCCTGCGGCAGCTGAGAAATTCATATACCATGAGGCAGGATGCAATATAAAACCAGACGGCAGAAATAGTGCGGTTAGTTCCGAACGGAGCAATGAAATAAAAATTGGCATACAGATAATATGTGTCAATGCCGAAGGGGATGTTCTCGGGCGGGATATAAAAGTAAATACCGAGAAAGCATGCGACTATCGCGAGAATCGCGACGATAAAATAGAACGCGCCGACGATGGCGATGACGATGTCAAAAAAGCGTCTGCGCTGCCCGGCGTCAAGCACAAGGCCGGCCGAGAGAACTGCGGCGCACAGCAGGGTCTTGAGGACAAGGTCAAACTCGTTTTCAAGGTAATAGTCGGTATTGAGCAGGCGGGTGACAAACAGCCATATGGCGTACCAGATGACGAGCTTTACTTCAATTGCACCGCGAAGGCCGCATTGCCAGAAATAGAGCGCGAGCATCGCGATAATGGCGCATCTGCCGTAGACGGAATAGAGCGAACTCCAGTGCTCCGGCGCGGCGGAGCTCACCATGAAAAACACAAGCATGACGGCGGTCATGACTGCGTGGAACCGCGGCCAGCTTTTTTCCCTGCTTTCGATTTTTACATGCTCCATTGTTTTTACCCCACAAAATTCGTACCATGTATTCTATCATATGGACAAGAATAATGCAAG
Organism: uncultured Oscillospiraceae bacterium; assembly: GCA_934565615.1. Taxonomy (GTDB): domain Bacteria; phylum Bacillota; class Clostridia; order Oscillospirales; family Oscillospiraceae; genus Limivicinus. The sequence goes on from CAKTIH010000064.1 coordinate 2,880, forward strand.
ATAAGGAAACACACACGCCCGCGTGCATAGAGCACGCGGGCGCGGAGCATTCACTTTGCTTCGATTATCGTGATGCGCCCGTCTCCGTAGGGTGCTGAGTAATCCTCGCCGACAGTGCCGCCGAGCTTATCGACGATGTAGTTTATCAGCACCTGGTTGTCGAGCATTACGCAGTCCTGCGTGAGCTTGCAGCCCTTGAACATTGTGTATCCGTCGCCGCCGTTTTTCAGCAGATAGTCATGGCAGGCGAGAGTGTAGGTCTGGTTCGGATCGAGTGCCTTGTCGCCAATCTTGACGTCCTTGACGCGGCGGTCGCCGTCGACACTGAGGAACAGGCCGTCCTTGTCGCGCTTGACCGTGGACTCGACGTTTAGGTCTATCGTGAAGCTCATGCCGGACACCTGCAAAAATCCGCCGCTCTCGCCGGGAAGCGCGGACGCGCCCAACTCAAGCGCATCGAGTATCTGCTGCCCCGTGCACTCGACCACGCACATGGAGTTGCCGAAGGGGTGTACCGCTATGATATCGCCGTAGGTGATGTCCCCGGCCTTGATGTCGCTGCGGATGCCGCCGCCGTTGACGATGGCGACGTCAGCACCGGACATTACCCTGTACGCATCGGCGCAGAGGTCGCCGAGATTCGTCTCGGTCACGCGGATAAGACGCTCCTCGGGGTTCTTCGGGTCGTATACAGCGAGGTCAACATCGGTATGCGCGACGACCTCGTTTACGAGCTCGTCAAACTCCTCCTGTATGTCCGCGATGTATTTGCCTATGCCGTCGTCATTGAGAAGCTCAACATCGAGCTTGCCGTCGGCGGAGATCGTCAGGCAGCCGATGTTCTCAAGCTTCGTGCCGGTGGAGGAGAGGATGACCTCCTTGCCGTCCTTGTTCTTTACCAGCTCCTTTTCGATGACGGAGTGGGAGTGCCCGTCGAGCATGGCGTCAATGCCGGTGGTGTTGTTGATGATGTCGGAGGAGGTCCATGGTTCACAGTCCTTCTCTATCCCGAGATGCGCAAGCGCTATGACGTAGTCCGCGCCCTCCTTGCGCGCGGCGTCGACTGCCGACTGAACTGCCGTGTACACGAGTTCGCCCGTCTCATCCTGACAGAAGGAGAATATCCAATCTCCCTTCTCGTTCTGGAAGTACGCGGGTGTGGAGGAAGTGATAGTCTTGGGCGTTGTGACGCCGACGAAGGCGATCTTCACGCCGTGGACGTTCTGCATCGAGTATGCGTCGAGCACGGTCTCGCCGTTTTTATCCATGAAATTCGCGCTGACGTACGGGAAGTCGGCAAGGCGGGTGAGCTTCTTGAACTGCTCCATGCCGTAGTCAAACTCATGGTTACCGATCGTGGCCACATCGTAGCCCAGCTCGTTCATTATCTTGATGATGTATTCACCCTTGGAGAGCGTGCCTATCGCGTCGCCCTGAACGGCGTCGCCGACGTCAACGAGCAGTACCTCCTTGCCCATCTCCTCAAGCGTCTCTTTTGCAAGCGCGACGGATCGGTAGCCGAGGTTCTTATCAACAGCGCAGTGGACGTCATTGGTGAAGAGCACCGCAATTTCAGTGCCGCTGTCTTTGACGGTGTCCGCGTAGGCCGAGACCGGCACGAGCGCGAGAACCATGAGCAGCGTGAGCAGCAGCGCAAAGAATTTTCTGTTCATCTTTTTGCCTCCTTAATCATTTATCAGCCGGATCGCTGAAGCTGCTTACACTCTACCATAGCGCCGCAGAAATTTCAATGACAGAGAAAAGCGCCTGCTGTCGGGAAATATTGAAGAGTATTCGTTTCAAAAAAAGCCGATTAAACTTTACATTTTGCGCGTCAGCGGATATAATATACTACATATTGCCAATTATATTGAGATGTATAAGGAAGAGGACTATGCCGGATTACAGAAAAGAGATAGAACGCCGCAGGACGTTCGCGATAATATCCCACCCGGACGCGGGTAAAACAACGCTTACCGAGAAGCTGCTGCTATACGGCGGGGCGATACAGATGGCCGGCTCTGTCAAGGGCAAGGCCACAGCGCGCCATGCCGTCTCTGACTGGATGGAGCTTGAGAAGCAGCGCGGTATCTCCATCACCTCCTCGGTCATGCAGTTCGAGTACGAGGGGTACTGCATCAATATCCTTGACACCCCCGGGCATCAGGACTTCTCTGAGGACACCTACCGTACCCTCATGGCAGCGGACTCCGCCGTCATGGTCATTGACGCCGCCAAGGGCATCGAGCCGCAGACGCGCAAGCTTTTTAAGATATGCGCCATGCGCCATGTCCCTATCTTTACCTTTATAAATAAGCTCGACCGCGAGGCGCGCAGCCCCTATGAGCTTATGGAGGAACTGGAGAACGAGTTTAAGATCGGCACCTATCCCATGAACTGGCCAATCGGCTGCGGCCGTGAGTTCAAGGGCGTGTACGACCGCGAGAAGAAAGAGATACTCGCCTTTAATGAGTTCCACCGCGGCCAGGATAAGATAAAGGCCATCGAGTGCCGTCTGGACGAGACGGAGAAGCTTGACTCGCTCATCGGTGCAAAGCTGCGTCAGACGCTGTCGGACGATATAGAGCTTCTCGACGGCGCGGGCTATGACTTCGATATCGACGAAGTTCGCGCGGGCCGTCTCAGCCCTGTGTTCTTCGGCTCAGCTCTCAATAACTTCGGCGTCGAGCCTTTCCTTGAGAGCTTCCTTAAAATGACTATGCCGCCCCTGCCGAGAAAGTCGGGAGACGATATCGTCGAGCCGACGGACAGCCGTTTCTCTGCCTTCGTGTTCAAGATACAGGCGAACATGAACAAAGCGCACCGCGACCGTATCGCCTTCATGCGCATCTGCTCGGGCCGCTTCCAGCGCGATAAGGAGTATTACCATGTGCAGGGCGGCAAGACGCTGCGTCTTGCGCAGCCGCAGCAGCTCATGGCGCAGGAGCGCGCGATAATCGACGAGGCTTACGCCGGGGACATCATCGGTGTGTTCGATCCCGGCATCTTCTCCATCGGGGACACTATATGCGAAACCGGCATGGGCGTGAAATTCGAGGGCATCCCGACCTTCGCGCCGGAGCACTTCGCCTCCGTTGAGCGTATCGACACCATGAAGCGCAAACAGTTTGAAAAGGGCATCACGCAGATCGCACAGGAGGGCGCGATACAGATCTTCCACGAGCCGTATACCGGCGTCGAGGAGGTCATCGTCGGCGTCGTCGGCGTGCTGCAGTTCGAGGTCCTTGAGTACCGCCTCAAGACTGAGTACGGCGTGGATATCCGCCGCCGCTCAATGCCCTATGAGTTTGTCCGCTGGGTCGAGAACGAGGATATCAACATCGCAAACCTCAACCTCACGAGCGACACCAAATGGGTACAGGACTTCAAGGGAAACAACCTCCTGCTCTTTACCTCCGAATGGTGCATCAACTGGGCATTGCAGAAGAACGAGGGCTTGAGCCTCAGAGAATTTAACAGAGACTGAAGGAGCGACGAACATGGACGAGAAGAAGCTTGTCATTGACATTTTCAAAACCAAGACAGCCGACGAATTTACCAAGGCCGTTGCCGACCCCGACGGTAAGCTTGAGACCGGCAGCGCCGCAGCGGATGCGGCGGCAATCGCGGCGGCGCTCGTCTGCCGCGCGGCGAAGCTCACGGCAAAGAATGTTGAGAATAATGACCGCGTCGACTACATTGCCCGCAACAGTGACATTATCCGCAGTTACATGGTCCACCTCATTGACGAGGATGTGAAGTGCCGCGGCCCGCTGCGTATGGCAAAGAAGGAGGGCGACGCGCGCAAGATCGAGGCCTGCCGCCAGACGTCTCTGAGCATCTGCACCGAGATCATCAACATGATGAGCCAGCTCATCGACATGGCGAAAGAGCTCTCCGCTATCTGCCCGGCAGATGCGCTGTGCTATGCCGCCGAGGGCACGGAGCTTGCCCTTACCGCGGTGAAGATCACGCGGATGTACATCATCTCCGTGGCGTCCCAGTCCCCGGATGAGACCTACCGCTACGTGACGCGCCGCGAGAATGAGCTTACGCTTGAAGTCTGCTCTGCCGCGGCAGCCGAGGTCACGGCAAATGCCGAGGAGAGTTTGCAGACAGTACATGATTAAGCTGTCATAATTTGCTATAATAAGTTAGAGGAGCGGTGGAGACATGGAAGATAAAATAGAATTGCTGCGTGACATGGTCGCGCAGAGCGATAATATCGTTTTCTTCGGCGGCGCGGGCGTCAGCACCGAGAGCGGCATACCCGATTTCAGGAGCGTCGACGGCCTGTACAACCAGAAGTGGAAGTACCCGCCCGAGACTATTCTGAGCCGCAGCTTCTTTGACAGGAACCCCGAGGAGTATTACCGCTTCCACCGTGAAAAGCTTGTTATCGACGATGTGAAGCCGAACCGTGTCCATCTCCGCCTTGCCGAGCTTGAGCGCGAGGGGAAACTGCGCGCGGTCATCACGCAGAATATCGACGGGCTGCATCAGGCCGCCGGGAGCAAAAACGTTCTGGAGCTGCACGGCAGCATCCTGCGCGCATACTGCTCCCGCTGCCGTAAGCCGTACCCCGCGGACGTCATCAACAAGGGTACGGGCGTGCCGCGCTGTGACTGCGGCGGCGTCATCCGCCCGGACATCGTCCTTTATGAGGAACAGCTCGATGAGGACGTTCTGCGCAGGTCCATCGACTATATCCGCAATGCGGATGTGCTCATCGTCGGCGGCACGTCCCTGAACGTCTACCCCGCGGCTGGGCTCATCAATTATTACCGCGGCAATAAGCTTGTGCTCGTCAATCTGAGTGCAACACCTTATGACGACGAAGCCGACCTTGTCATTCATGAGAAGCTCGGCGAAGTGTTCAGCCGCGTCTGAGGGAAAGAAATGGGTAAAGGAAAGCTTATAGTTCTCGAGGGCATCGACGGCAGCGGAAAATCCACGCAGTACCGCCGTCTGTGCCAGAGAATGGAAAATGATAAAATAGACTATAATCATATCGTGTTCCCGCGCTACGACAAAGAGAGCAGCGCACTGCTGCGCCTGTACCTCGGCGGCGCGTTCGGCACCGATCCCGGAGACGTAAACGCCTATACCGCGTCGACCTTTTACGCCGTTGACCGTTTTGCCTCCTACCGTGACGATTGGGGCAAGATATATGAAAACGGCGGGCTCATCCTGTCCGACCGGTACACGACCTCCAACGCCGTGCATCAGGGCTGCAAGCTCCCGGATGACGAGCTGCCGGATTTCTTCAACTGGCTTGTCGATCTTGAATATGTAAAGATGGGGCTGCCGCGCCCTGATCTCGTCATTTACCTTGATGTGGATATTGAGACCGCCACCCGCCGCATGCGGCGGCGCGAGGCCAAGAACAATACTCAGGCGGACATACACGAGAAGGACACCGCCTATCTCGAACGCTGTCTGCGTACCGCGGGCATGGCTGCCGAGCACTACGGCTGGGTGCGCATCCCGTATAAGAAGGACGGAGTAGAGCGCGAGGCGGACGAGAAGAACGCCGAGATATATTCTGTAGTCCTCAAGGCCCTGGGGAGATAATAGAAAATATAAAAGGGGGCATCAGCCCCCTTGTGAGTGCGTGCTCTCAGCAGCCGCAGCCGCAGCTGTTGTTGTTGCTGCATCCGCAGTCGTTATTGCAGCCGCAGCCGTTCCCGCCGTAGCCAAAGAGTATGATGATAAGGATAATGAGCCAGAGGCCGCTGTTATTGTTGCATCCACAGAACATAGTTGATCCCTTTCTCCGCACTTGAAATATGTCCGTTCTGCCGGGTAGTGCGGGTCTCCGGCAGTCAGCCGTCTGTATGTGTGCCGTGCGGCGCGGCTCTTAACCGCATCGCTCGTGCCATAATATGCGTCCTGACCTCAGGGTGCTACTGTCCGGTATTAATTCAGCGCATACGTAAGAGGAGAATACCATGTCCGACGATATCGAAAGAATCAATGAGATATTCCGCATCCATGACGAGCAGATAAGCAGCACGGACGCGGCGGCGGAGCCCGCCCCGGCACCGAAGAGCGCCAAGGGGAAAATCGCCCGCGACCAGTCCGGCTCTAAAAATAAAGAGGACCCGATAAAGAAGGTCGACCGTTTCCTCACAGATTCCGACGGCAAGGAGCAGCGCAATTATACTGGCGACGCCGAGTCCGAGCGGGACTACCGCCCTGTGCGCCAGAGCCATGAATACCGCAGCGGCTGCCTCGGCGGACTCATGTATTTCGGCTTCATCGTCTGCATCAGTATCGTCCTTGCCTGCATGGCATGGATGGCGGCAAGCGATATGCTCGCCCTCAATAAGGAGGAGTTTGAAGCGGTCGTCACTCTGCCGAGTACGATCTTCCAGTCCGAGACTGTCGATAAGCTGGACGATAACGGCAACAAGGTCGGTACCAAGCGCGTGACCCATGCCAATATGGAGTATGTCTCCAACACTCTGAAGGACGCGGGACTCATCCAGTATAAATGGCTATTTGAGACCTACTGCAAATTTACCCATGCCGATACCAAGGTCAGCCCCGGCGAATATAAGCTGCGCTCGACCTTTGACTATCACGCTCTTGTGGCCAATATGCGCGCCGGCTCCACGTCCGCCGCGACCGTGAAGGTCACGATACCCGAGGGCTTTACGGTGCACCAGATATTCCTGCGCCTTGAGGAAAACGGCGTCGCGGATTATAACGACCTGATGGATGCCGCGGCAAATGAGGTCTTTAACTACAGCTTCCTTGAGGGCACCGAAAGCCTCGGTGCGTACAGGCTCGAGGGCTATCTCTTCCCGGATACCTATGAGTTCTATGTCGGCATGCAGGCGTCGAGCGCCATCAACAAGATGCTTGATAACTTCAACCGCAAGATAACCGAGGATATGCAGGCGCGGCTCGACGAGCTCGGCATGAGCCTTGGCGATATAGTCAACGTCGCTTCCCTTATCGAGAAGGAGGCCGCAAACGATTCCGAGCGCCCGGTCATCGCCTCTGTCATATATAACCGCCTTAACTACGATACTCCTCTCGGCATTGACGCCGCTGTGCTCTATCCTTATCCCGAGCATGAGGGCGCACCGACGGCGGAAATGCTCGCCAAGGACGATCCCTATAACACCCGTATAAAGCTCGGCCTGCCGCCAACGCCTATCAGTAACCCCGGCATTGCCTCCATCAACGCCGCGCTCTGGCCGGATTCAACGGATTACTTCTACTATGCCCTCGACACCGCCACCGGAACGCACCAGTTCTTCACCAACGAAGCCGACTTCAACAACTTTGTCGCGACGCAGAATTATGAATGATAAACTTGAACTCCTTTCCCCGGCGGGGGATATGGAGCGGCTTGAAATGGCTCTCTGCTACGGCGCGGACGCCGTATACCTCGCGGGCACCGAGTTCGGCATGAGAGCCTCCGCCGGGAATTTTGACAGCGACCAACTCCAAAAGGCCGTCGCGCTTGCGCACTCGATGGGGCGGAAGGTGTACGTCACCTGCAATACTCTCCCGCGTGAGGACGAGCTTGCGCGTCTGCCGGAGTATCTGCAAATGCTCGACGCATCAGGCGTCGATGCGGTCATCGTCGCCGATATGGGCGTCATTGCCATGACTAAAAAATACGCCCCGCGAGTGAAGCTGCATGTCAGCACACAGTTCGGCGTTATAAACAGCGCCGCGGCAAATGCGCTCTATGACCTCGGGGCGGACACTGTCGTGCTCGCGCGCGAGACCCCGCTTGAGGATATCCGCAAGATACGCGCCAACACCCCGAAGGAGCTGCGGCTTGAAGCCTTTGTCCACGGGGCAATGTGCGTGTCCTTCTCCGGGCGCTGCCTGCTGTCGAACTACCTAACCGGCAGGGATGCTAACCGCGGTCAGTGCGCCCAGCCCTGCCGCTGGAAGTATCATCTCGTCGAGGAAAAGCGCCCCGGTGAGTATTTCGAGATCACCGAGGACGGCGGGACGTATATCCTAAACTCCCGCGACATGAACATGATCGAGCACCTGCCCGAGCTTATCGACGCCGGTGTTACAAGCTTCAAGATCGAAGGGCGCATGAAGTCCGCCTACTATGCCGCCGTCGTAACGAACGCCTACCGCCACGCGATCGACGACGCTCTTGCGGGTCGGCCGGTCGATCCGCTCTGGATAGAGGAGACCGAGAAGGTGAGCCACCGCCCGTATACCACCGGCTTTTATTACGGCTATCCCGGCCAGCACTACGCCGAGGCCAGCTACACCACCGGTGCGGACGTTGCCGCTGTGGTCGAAAACTGCGATGATAATGGGGAAGCGGTGCTCTACCAGCGCAATAAGTTCTCCACCGGTGATGAGCTTGAACTGCTCACACCGGACGGTGCGCCTGTTAAATTCACGCCCAAGCATATGTATAACGCCGAGGGCGAGGAGATAGCCGATACGCGCCATGCCATGATGGAGATACATATGCGCCTGCCGAAGTACGCTCCGCGCCTGTCAATAATCAGAAAATGCCGCTGAACACTTGACAAATCCGGCGCTTATGGTAAAATCACAAAAGCTATATGTGTAATTTGGCTGTGACGAAGAGAGTCAGCCGGGGACATTGCAGAGAGGAGCCGTTCGCTGCGAGGCTCTATGTCCGGAGTTGGCAGCCGCTTCCGAGCCTTTCCGGGATGACCGGGACGTATGCCCGCGTTAAGGGTGCATGAGATGCCGAGTTTTCTCGGCAATCAGGGTGGTACCGCGATCTGACCTTCGCCCCTGTATAGGGGCGGAGGTATATTTTTTATGTGAGGGGTTGATGGTTTTTATATGAACTGTCTGCGCTGCGGTGCCGGTATGGAGGACATGGGCTGTGAGGATATCCAGCTCGGCCAGTACGGCTTCTTTACCGGGCACCTGTCAAATATGCTTTCCGGTTCGCTCAGCGTGAGGATACTCCGCTGCCCGAACTGTAAAAAGATAGAGCTTTTCTCCGCCGATGAGGAGGAAGAAAGCTTCTCCGAGAGAATGAGAAACAATAATATGGAGGATAAATAAAATGGAAAAATTCGGCCTTAACCAACTGCGTGAGATGTTTCTGAGCTTTTTTGAAACCAAGGGTCATCTCCGCCTGCCCAGCTTCTCCCTCATCCCGCAGAACGACGCAAGCCTTCTGCTCATAAACTCCGGCATGGCACCTATGAAGCCCTATTTCAAGGGCGAGCAGGAGCCGCCGCGCCGCCGTGTCTGCACCTGCCAGAAGTGCATCCGTACCGGCGATATCGAGAACATCGGCAAGACCGCCCGCCACGGCACTTATTTTGAAATGCTCGGCAACTTCTCCTTCGGCGATTACTTCAAGCATGAAGCCATCGCATGGAGCTGGGAGTTCCTGACCTCGCCCGACTGGGTCGGCATCGATCCCGACCGTCTCTATCCTTCCATCTATGTTGATGACGACGAGGCCTTTGAGATTTGGAACAAGGAGATCGGCATCCCCGCCGAGCGTATCTTCCGCTTCGGCAAGGAGGACAACTTCTGGGAGCACGGAGCAGGTCCCTGCGGTCCCTGCTCCGAGATATACTATGACCGCGGCCCAGAGTATGGCTGCGGCAAGCCCGGCTGCACCGTCGGCTGTGACTGCGACCGTTACATGGAGGTCTGGAACAACGTCTTCTCCCAGTTCGACAATGACGGCGAGGGTCACTATACCGAGCTCAAGCAGAAGAATATCGACACCGGCATGGGTCTTGAGCGTCTGGCAGTTGTCTGCCAGGG
>CAKTIH010000065.1 GCA_934565615.1 uncultured Oscillospiraceae bacterium
ATGTACCGACGGCGTGGCTCATTGGACTGTGGGTGTACCTGCTCGTAAAAAAGCAGTGGTGCTACTGGTTCATCACCTCGGGGCATCTCTGCCATATGGCGATCACCACGGCGCTGCTGCCTGCGGCGTATTTCAAGTATTACTATTCCGAGTACATGTACGCCGCGCTCACCGCGACGCTTGCTGTCTGCTTCCTTGTAAAGCGGCACAGAGAAAAGAAGAACGCCGCGGAGCTTCTCAATAAGATAGAATAAAATCATACAAACAGTGGCTGCCGAAAACGACAGCCACTGTGTTTGATAAAAGGCGGTGACGGGCAGTGCTGAGCTACGCGGAATTCTGCGATAAATTCAATATCAGACTCGACGAGCAGCAGGCGCAGGCGGTGCAGTGCAGCGACAGAGCAGTGCTGCTGCTCGCTGTTCCCGGCAGCGGCAAGACGACGACGCTCATTGCCCGCGTCGCGTATCTCATCTATTGCATGGGCGTTATGCCGGAGAGCATACTGACCATGACCTACACTGTTGCCGCGAGTGCAGAGATGCGCGCCCGCTTTTCCACGGTGTTCGGCGAAGAGTACGCATCGCGGCTGGAGTTTCGCACGATAAACGGCGTATGCGATTCTATAATCAGAAGATACGCGCGCCAGACCGGCGCGCAGCGCTTTGATCTCGTGTCTGACAACGGCGCGATACTTGCCGAGGTCTTCCGCACGGTGCGCGGCGAGTATCCTGAGGGCGGGGATATAAAGGAGCTGCAGAAGGCGATCACATATATAAAGAACATGCGTCTGCCGCGCGGGGAGATAGACGAGCTGGAAGCAGGCGGCATCGCCGTCGCGCCGGTATACGACGCGTACAGGGAGACGCTCAAGCGTCGCGGACTCATGGACTATGACGACCAGCTCGTTTTCGCGCGGCAGATACTGCTGAGGTATCCGGACATCCTTGACTCGCTTCGGGAGCGGTACAGGTATATCTGCGTCGACGAGGCGCAGGACACCTCGAAGATCCAGCATGAGATCATCCGCCTGATCACCGGCGAGAGCGGGAGCATATTCATGGTGGGCGACGAGGATCAGAGCATTTACGGCTTCCGCGCCGCGTACCCCGACGCGCTTATGAGCTTCGAGCGTGACTACGGCGGCGCGCGGGTGCTGCTGCTTGAGAGCAATTACCGCTCCACACCGGAGATAACCGAGCCTGCCGACCGCTTCATTGCGCGAAACGCAGCGCGGCACGAAAAGCATATCCGCGCCGTGCGCGGCCACGGCGCTCCGATACGCACGGTCGCTCTCAGCGAGCGCGCCGCGCAGTATTCATACATATGCACGATGATGGAGAGCGACCCGCAGCGCGAGACAGCGGTGCTCTACCGAAATAACGACAGTGCCGTTGCGCTCGTTGACTGGCTCGACCGGCGCGGCGTGCCGTTCAGGTGCCGCCGAGGGGAGAACTCCTTCTTTTCAAACCGCACGGTAAACGGCGTCCGGGATATCATGACGCTCGCGCTCGAACCGGGAAACACTGAAGCTTTCATGCGCGTGTACAGTAAGTTCAGCCTGCCGATAAGACGAGAGACGGCGGAGCTTGCGGTGGGCCTATACGGCGCGGGCAAGGCGGATTCACTCATTGCGGCGCTGGAGAGTGCAGCAAAAGAGCAGTCGGACCGGCTCAGAGAACGGCTCGCGGAACTGCATGATAACTTTGCTTCTCTCAAGACCGACACTGCCCGAGAAGCGCTCGACAGGATACGCTACAAAATGGGCTACGGCGGATATGTCCTCAAGGACAGCGGGGATAAGGAGCGGATGTATCTGCTGTCTGTCCTCGCAGCGCGCGAGAAAAACGCGGAGAGCTTCCTGCAAAGGCTGCGGGAGCTGGAGAGCATTTCCACGGAAAACCGGGCGGCGGACAGTAAACTCATTCTCAGCACGATACACAGCAGCAAGGGGCTTGAATATGACCGCGTTATAATTATAGACGCACTGGACGGAATACTGCCGTCCGTGCCGTGCAGCGGCCGGCTTGACGAGGAGCAGCGCAAGACCCTCGAAGAGGAGCGGCGGCTGTTCTACGTCGCCGCGACCCGCGCGAAGAACGAGCTTATACTCATGACCTATCCGCGGCAGGGGACGTGTACCTTTATCGAGCAGTTCTTTGAAAGACCCAAGCACGACCTTGGCGTCCTTACGCGCCCAGTGGCATCACAGAAAGCGGTATGGGCGGCGAAGGACTATTTCCCAGGAGTGCAGGTAGAACATAGCGTGTTCGGACAGGGGACGATCACCGGAGTAAAAGGCGAGCTCGCGACGGTCGTGTTCCGCAGCGGGGAGACGAAAAGGCTGATGCTGCCGATCTGTATAGGAAACGGACGCCTGAAGCTGGTAAAAAAATCAGGATGAAGTTTAACGCTTCATCCTGATTCATTTACTGCCGGGATGCGCTCATGCCTCAGGGAGCTTGCAGACGTCTATCCAAGCCTTGGCGTTGGAGTATCTGTACAGCTCATCGAGGTTCAGCTCAATAGCGCTGCTCGCGCTGCCGACGGCGGGGAACACCGTCTCAAAGCGCTTGAGGCTTTCGTCGAGGTACACGGGGATGCCTTCGTTTATGCCGAAAGGGCACACGCCGCCGACCGGGTGGCCGACCAGTTCGAGAACCTCATCCGCTGAAAGCATTTTCGCCTTGAAATGGAAATATTCCTTAAACTTGTGGTTGTCTATCCTTGCGTCACCGGCTGCGAGGATAAGCATGCAGCCGTCATCGGTTTTGAAAGACAATGTTTTTGCGATGCGGGCGCCCTCGACGCCCAGAGCCTGAGCCGCAAGCTCAACGGTTGCGGAGGAAACGGTAAATTCCTGAACTCTGTCCTCCAGTCCGAGAGCTCTGAAATATGCGCGGCCTTTTTCGATTGACATTTTTCTACCTCTGTTTATTTAGGAAAAGTATTCTGGGAAGCTGACCCCGAGAAAATCAGCCCAATTGCGGGTGGGGAACTTATCGTACTTGCGCAGGAACTCGCGCACACTGTCGTTATAACAGGCAGTGTTTATATCGTCGACACAGTCAGCGATCTCATCCGAGTATTCGCTCATTGCCTCTTCGTGGCGGCTGCTCAGCCCAGTTGCGTGAAGCTGCGCCTCGACGTCCTTGAGCGCGGTGATGAACTCAGAATACGTCTGATATACGCTGCCGATGTCGCGGCTCCCAGAGGAGACGAGCGTGCGGAGACGCTGGTTGCTGTCAGAGAGCGCAGCGGTGTCTATCCCGTAATTTGAAGCGATAGGCACGATCTCATCCGTGACTGCGCAGAGTGAGTTTATTTCCTCCGCGATGGCGTCATGGTTTTCACCTTTGTATCTTACGCCGCTGTAAAAGCCGTCAGTTACCTTGTCGCATTTGTTGTTGAGCTTCGCGCTGACAGATATCAGCGTGGACGCAAAGATGACAATAAGCGACAAAATAACCGCCACAGCAGGCTTCTTGAAAAAATCCATATATTCCTCCTTACGGAAGCGCGGCCTATCAGCCCTTCATTTCGAGCAGCTTATCCTTGAGCTCGCCCTCAATGCGAGCAAGCTCATCCTCGGCTTGGGCACGGCGGGCACGGCCGTCGTCCTGGATCTGGCGTACCTCGTCAAGCGTGGCGATAAGCTCGAGGTTAGTCTGCTTGAGCGTCTCCATATCTACGATGCCGCGCTCGGATTCCTTTGCAACGTTCACGCTGCCCTGATGCAGGGTCTTTGCGTTCTTCATGAGCAGCTCATTCGTCACGTCGGTCACGTTGCGCTGAGCCTGCATGGCCTGCTCGGAGTGGTACAGCGACAGAGCAAGCACCATCTGGTTCTTCCAGAGGGGGATGGTGTTGACGATAGAGGAACGGATCTTCTCGGCCATCAAGCTGTCGTTATTCTGCACCATGCGGATCTGCGGAGCCATCTGCACGGAGATAGTGCGTGTCAGCTCAAGGTCGTGTATCTTCTTCTCGAAGCGGCCTATGAGGTTTGCAAAATCGTTCGCGGCCTGTGCGTCCTCGGGAAGCCCGGTCTCCTTGGCCTTCGCGACGTACTCAGGCAGCTCAACATTGCGCAGATGCTCTATCTTGAGCTTACCGGCGAGGATGTACATGGTGAGCTCCTTCATGTACTCCTCGTTCTTTTCGTACATCTTATCCATCATGCTGATGTCCTTCATCAGCGTGATCTCATGCTTTTCGAGCTCTTCGACGATCTTGTCGACATTGACCTCGGCCTTGTCAAACTGCGCCTTCTTCTCGGCAATAGTCTGGGAAGCCTTCTTGAACAGGCCGAAGAAGCCTTTCTTTTCCTCCTCGTCGAAGTTCAGCCCCTTGAGTTCGACAACAAGCTCACTGAGCATATCGCCGCACTCGCCGAGATCCTTGGTCTTGACACTGCTGAGAGCGGCGTCGGAAAATTCGGAGATATTCTTCTGCGCAGCGCTGCCGTAGTTCATGACCTGATCGGTGTTCTTGATGTCTATCTTCTCTGAGAAATCACGCACTGCGGCCTGCTCAGCCGGGGAGAGACTACTGATGTCAAGCTTTTCGACGGGAGCCTGTTCTTCCTTCTTCTCCTCAACGGGGGCCTCTTCGACGGCGGCTGCGGTCTGCGCGGCGTTCGGTTCAAGGGTAAGGGCGGGGATGAAGCTCTTTTCTTCACTCATGTTGTTTGTGTCCTTTCTGTTGTTATCTCAAAGTCCTTGTTACCGGAAAGCCCTTCTCTGGCCAACATGGTATTCATGACTTTTATATCGGTTTCAATATCGAGCGCCTGATCCTCAAACAGGGAGTCAAGCCGCTTCTTGAACGCTTCAATGGCGGCGTCAAGCATTTCGTTTATGTTCTTCATGCTCTTGTCAAGGTTCTCACCCTCGATGCCCTGCGCGCTCATTCTGTCGTATGCGTTGAGGAGCTTTATCGTCGTCGGCAGATAATAGTTCATGAACTTCTTGATCTGCGGGATATCCGAGGGGTCGGCGATGGCGTCCTGCGTGATCTTATCCGTGATGCGCATAAGCTCGTTTATTTTCTTGCGCACCTCGGTGTCCTTGATGGACATATAGAGCCTGCCCATCTCACTGAGCGCGCGGTTGCCCTCCTCGACTATCGGGTCGATCTCCGGGCCGTAGCTCTTCTTTTCGGCGTGCTCCGGTGCGGCGGCAGACTTGGACGCCTGTTCACGTCCAGCTTCGTTTTCCTTCTGCGCAGAGCTTCTGCCGAGAAGGTATGCGACAAAGGCGGAGACCGCAGCCGCCAGCAGCAGACCCCATATCCTGTACAGCGGCAGAAATGCCGCCGCGATTATCCAAGCGACCGTGAAGCCGTATATGGCCTTGACCGCTTTTTTCTTCTTATCTTTTCGCGCCACTCAAAACTCTCCAATCATTTGTCCTACATTTTTGTATTTTATATCTAATTGACGCAGCAGTCAAGAGTATTGCAAATTAGCGCAGACCTGTAGTATAATAAATCAGTATCTGCATGCTGCATATGATATGCTTTCCGAGTAAAGGAGAATCAAGATGATAAAAGTCGCACCGTCAATACTGTCTGCCGATTTTGCGAAACTCGGCCAGGAGGCCGGAGAGGTAGCGGCCGCGGGTGCCGACTATCTGCATTTTGATGTGATGGACGGCCTGTTCGTGCCGAATATTTCCATCGGCATCCCTGTGCTGAAATCTCTGCGCCGGGCGACGGATATGTTCATTGACGTTCACCTTATGATAGACAGGCCGGTCCGCTATGCCGAGCAGTTCTGCAAGGCCGGGGCGGATATGGTGACCTTCCATGTTGAGGCCGACAGTCAGGAAAATATCCTGAAGGCTATAGATATCGCCAGAGGGCTTGGCAAAAAGGCGGGTGTTGTCATTAAACCAAACACCCCGGCAGAGGCGGTCCTGCCGTTCCTGCCGATGGTCGACATTATCCTTGTCATGACGGTGGAGCCGGGCTTCGGAGGACAGCACTTCATGCATGAGCAGCTGCCGAAGATCAGCCGCGTGCGTGAGCTTATCGACACGCTCTCGCCAGACTGTGAGCTTGAGGTGGACGGCGGCATTGACGGTACGACCGCGGCACTCGCCATCGAGGCCGGGGCGAACGTGCTGGTCGCCGGGAGCGCCGTGTTCGGCAGCGCGGATCGCGCCGAAGCAATTGAGCGCATCAGAACGAGTAAGATAAACTGAGGAGCAAGCCATGTCCTTTTTTCCCGCTTCACTTGAAAACCTTGTAGATAAATTCGCGTCCCTGCCCGGGATCGGCAGAAAGAGCGCGCAGCGGCTCGCGTTCCACGTCCTCAGCCTGCCGGACGATGAGGCACAGTCCTTTGCGGATGCTATCATTTCGGCGAAGAAAAGCGTCCACTGCTGCAAGGTGTGCCAGAACCTCACAGAAGGGGAGATATGCCAGATATGCGCAAGCGACACGCGTGACAAGAGCACTGTGTGCGTAGTGTCCGAGCCGCGCGACGTGCTCAGTATAGAGCGCGGTCGGGAGTATAACGGCACGTATCATGTCCTGCACGGCGTGCTTTCCCCGATGAGCCATGTCGGCCCCGACGATATAAGGATCAAGGAGCTTCTGGTCAGGGTGGCGGAGAACGACATTCAGGAGGTCATCATGGCGACGAACCCCGACACGGAGGGCGAGGCGACGGCGATGTATCTTTCGCGCCTGCTCAAGCCCTTTAACGTGAAGGTGACGCGGCTTGCCTACGGTATCCCCGTCGGTTCAAACCTTGAGTTTGCGGACGACGCGACGCTTAACCGCGCTATCGAAGGGCGCACGGAGATGTGATTATTTATTCCCGGTATAGGCTATAATTTTTGAGCATCAATAATCGGAGGCACGGTACATACGATTTTATTTGATAGATTGGAGATAATATGATTTCAAAACTAAAAATAATCCCGCTCGGCGGTCTGGGCGAAATAGGCAAGAATATGACGGCCTATGAATGCGGCAGCGATATAATCATCGTTGACGCCGGTATGGGCTTCCCGGATGAGGACATGTACGGCATTGACATCGTCCTGCCGGATATCACCTACCTTAAAGCCAACGCCGAGAAGATACGCGGGCTGATCCTCACGCATGGCCATGAGGACCACATAGGCGGCGTTTCCTATCTGCTGCGCGATCTGGACATTCCCATATACACAACGCCCCTCACGGCGGCGCTGGTAGAGCTGAAGCTCGAGGAGCACGATCAGCTCTATAACACCCAGATATTTACCAAGAAGGACGGTTCGGTATTCCGCCTTGGCTGCTTTACTGTTGAGTTCATCCACGTGAACCACAGTATCCCAGATTCGGTCGCGCTGGCTATCACGACGCCTATAGGCACGGTCATCCACACCGGTGACTTCAAAATAGACGTGACGCCCATTGCCGGCAGCATGATAGACATTGCCCGCCTCGGCCAGCTTGGCAACGAGGGCGTACTCGCGCTGCTGAGTGATTCGACAAACGTCGAACAGCCGGGTCATTCCGCGTCTGAGCGCAAGGTCGGCGAGAGCTTTGACAAGCTATTCATGGGCTGCGACAAGCGCATAATCATTACGACCTTCGCCTCGAACGTTCACCGCTTGCAGCAGATCATAAACGTCGCGGCAAAGTATAACCGCAAGGTCGGCATAACCGGGCGCAGCATGGAGAATGTCCTGCATGTCGCTTCCGTTCTCGGATATATGGATATCCCGGAGAACGTCATGGTGGACATCGACAAGATAAATAAGCTGCCGCACAACCAGACCGTTATCATATCCACCGGCAGCCAGGGAGAGACAATGTCCGCGCTCTACCGCATGGCCTTTTCCGAGCATAAGCAGATAAATGTCGACGCGGGAGACCGTGTTATCATCTCTGCCTCCGCTATCCCCGGCAACGAGAACATGATAAGCCGCGTTATCGACGAGCTGTTCCACAAGGGCGCGGAGGTCATATACGACCGGCACACCGATCTGCACGTCTCCGGGCACGCCTGCCAGGAGGAGCAGAAGATGATGCTTGCACTCACGAAACCGAAGTTCTTCATCCCTGTTCACGGCGAGCACAGGATGCTCGTAAAGCACGCGGAGCTCGGTAAGCTCATGGGCGTTGCGCCGAAGAACGTCGTCGTCGCCGAGAACGGCAGAGTGATCGAGATAACGAAGAAGAGCATCAAGTGCGAAGAGACCGTCCCGTCCGGCGCGATCCTCGTCGACGGCAGCGGCGTGGGTGAGGTCGGCAGCGTCGTGCTGCGTGACCGCCACAGGCTCGCCGAGGACGGTATGGTCGTGATAGTCCTCCCGTATTCGACCGAGACGCACACCCTCGTCTCTGAGCCAAAGATCGTGACCCGCGGCTTTATATACGTAAAGGAAGCGGAGAGCATGATGGAGGAGCTCAAGCGTGTTGCGCTCGAGTCGGTCGAGGCCTGTGAGAACCAGCATATCACCGACTGGACGGGCATCAAGGGCAAGGTCAAGAGCAATATAACCGGCTATCTTTACAAGACCACCCGCCGCAGCCCCATGATCCTGCCGGTCATCGCCGAGGTATAAGCCGGGGTGAACATTCAGATATTCGGCAAGGCCAAGTGCTTTGACACGAAAAAGGCCGAGCGTTATTTTAAGGAACGCAGGATAAAGTACCAGTTCGTGGATATTCTTAAATACGGCATGAGCAGGGGAGAGCTGAACTCCGTCAAAAATGCCGTGGGGCTGGACGCAATGGCCGACCCTGCCGATCAGGATTATCCGCTTTTCCAGTACCTTGCGTCGGCGGAGGCAAAGCTTGATAAGCTATATGAAGTCCCGTACCTCATAAAGACGCCCATCGTCAGAAACGGGAAGCAGGCTACCGTGGGCTACTGCCCGGACGTCTGGAAAACATGGGAATAAAAATATCAGGAAGTCCGCGATCAGCAGGCTTCCTGATATTTTACGATTAAACAAAAAGCAGCAGCGGCGGGATTTTCCGCCGCTGCTGCTTTTCGTTTGCGCTCTTCCCGCTCAGATCAGATGAGGTTCAGGATCAGAGTGAGGATAACAAAGACGAGCGCGAACCACTTGGTCATCTTCGCAAGCTTTGCATCCAGAGTCTTGGCCTTGCCCTTGGAAAGGAAAGTCTCAGCGCCGCCGGAAATGGCACCGGAAAGGCCGGCGCTCTTGCCGCTCTGCATCAGAACGATAGCGGTAACAGCAAGACCGGAGAGAACCTGAAGAACGGTGAATACGATAGTAAGTGCAGACATTTATCTCGACCCTTTCGATTTTGTACATAATAATCAGCTTGACAAGTATATCATACAGCGCCGGACAATTCAAGCATTTTTTATAGTTTATTCGCAGAAAACAGCGGTTTGACTTATTCGCTTGCCTGAGTTATACTAAAGACAATCCAATGTATATACAACTATCTGTACTTTCGGCGGAGGTGAGCGGATGGAGATGAGACAGTCAAAGTGCCCTTGCTGCGGCGCGCCTGTGAATATACCCATTGGAGCAGTCAAAGTGCGCTGCGAATATTGCGGCACGGAGTATGCTCTTGAGCAGAAGAGCCAACTCAGGGACATAAACTACGGCAATTACGGGGCCGCATACAGAGCGTACATACCGGACGGCTGGCAGTGTTCCTTCTTTCAGGATGAAACCTGCTATTCAACATATATACCCGTGTGCTTGGCGCTGAACGTTCAGTCGGATAACGGAGCGCAGCTACTGTATCTTCCGTATGCGTATTTCAGCGGCGGCAAAAATGCGATCGGCGATATGATCTCCGGCTTCATGGGTATGCCCGGCGGCGGGAAGTATTCGACCTTGAACCCGGCAACACTGACCCGTTCGCGCGAGTATCAATCGCTCGAGCGTTACGCCGCGGAGCGAGTTGAGGAAATTCTTCCTCGGGCTGCGAACGTGAGCATGGCGCGGACGAACTCGGACATGAGCTTTATTGCGTCGAAGCTGGAGCGTTTCTGCGCGGAAGCGGCGCAGCGGATGAACGCGCAGGTCACGGCCGAGGCAGGGGAGTTTTTGCTGTCCTTCACCATGAACGGCAGACAGATGCTCGCTCTATATGCCTGCGGTATCGCGAGAAAGGCACAGAGCGCGCAGCGTGCGCCCGAACCGTCGGGGGCTTCAAATACGCCGAAAAAGAAGCTCGGCTTCAAGGAGCTTATGGACTTCGGCATGCGCGGGGGTATCGTCGGCGCGATGCGCAGAGGGGAAAAGACCGAGCTGCCGCAGTTCGATATGCCTGATCTCTCCGGAGCGGTCAATGCCGTTAAGGGTGCGCTGGGCGGCGCGGAATGGGCAAAATGCTTTGACGCTTTTCTTATCCTGCCGGACGGTGCTTTGCCAGAAAACTGGGTGAAGTTCTTCGAGGGCTTCTGCTCGACGGTACAGTACGGCGAAGCGTTCTCCGTGCTGCAGGAGGAAGAGCTCGCAAGAGTGAACCAGATAAAGATACAGGGAATGCAGCAGCGCACGCAGAACGCGATAAACGCGTCGCAGCGCATAAGCCGCACGCTGTCTGACACATCGGATATAGTTATGCAGGCGTATGAGCAGCACTCGGCGACGATGGATAACATATCAAGAATGCAGTCGGAAGCGGTGCGCGGCGTGAACAGCTATACCTCTAACGACGGAAATATATATGAGGCGAGCGTGAAGTACGACCATGTGTACCAGCGCGGGAGCGACTTTGCCGGCAGCGTCGGCGGGGAAGCGGACCTCGGCCCTGACTGGACTGAGCTGAAAAAGCGCTGAGATATCAAAAGGCAGCTCAAAGGCAGGAACGAAAAATCGTTTCTGCCTTTGAGCATTTATAGTTCAGCAAAGGGGAGCGAATATGCGGAGGATGCCGTCAAAGACGAGACGGAAGGCGTACTGCGTCTGATTGTACGGCGTGATCTCCCGGCAGCGCTCCTGTGTTGCAAGAAAGTCCTTCTTGACTTCATCCGCGATAGACGAGCGGTAGAACAGGGAATTGTTCTCAAATTGCAGGAACAGGCTTCTGTGGTCGAGGTTCACCGAGCCTACTGTCGCGATCTTCCCGTCAATGACGCAGGACTTTGCATGCAGGAAACCGGGGATGTATTCGTATATCTTCACTCCGCCCATCAGCAGCACCTGATAAAAGCTGCGCGACATGCGGAATATGAGCTTCTTGTCGGGTATGCCCGGCATCATTATGCGCACGTCGACACCGCGCTGCGCAGCCATTATCATCGCGTCGACAAGGTCGTCCCCCGGCATGAGGTACGGTGTGCAGAACCAGGCGTATTCCGTAGCCTGCGAGAGCAGGTCGATGAAGAGCTTGGTGCTCGTTGAGTCCGCATTGAAAGGGGAGTCACAGTAGCTGAGAACATAACCGTCTGCCTTCTCGGGAACACTCGGGTCAATGAAGGTGTAGCCGTCCGGGACGGGCTGCTTTGAAAAGGCGTTCCAGAAACCCGCGAACATCCTTGCGTAGCCCGCGGCGGGCGCGCCCGTTACTCTGAAACCGATATCCTTCCAGTGCCCGAAGCGCTCCTTCTGGTTTATATATTCATCGGCAATGTTGATCCCGCCGGAATAGGCGACGCGCCCGTCCACGATGAGCATTTTCCGGTGGTCGCGGTAATTGAGGTTTCCGGAGAGTACAACGAAGGGATTAAAGGAGACGCATTTGATGCCGCGCTCTGTGAGCTGGCGCACATCGTTTGCGTTGAAGGTGGATATGCTGCCGAGGTCGTCATACATGACGCGCACGTCAACGCCCTGACGCGCCTTTTCGGACATTATATCGACCATGGCGTTCCACATGACGCCGTTTGCGATGATGAAGTATTCGACGAAAATGTATTTCTCTGCGCTGCGCAGGTCATTGAGCATATCGGGGAACAGCTCATCGCCAAGCCGGTAATATTTCACGTTCTCGTTTTTTAGAAGCGGGCAGCCCGTTTTCCTTTGCAGCCAGCCCATAGTCTGTGACATACGTGTGTCAGTCCCCTCAAGCTCCTTGAGAACCTCGGGACTTCCGACGGCGGGCGGCAGCTCCGCGCGCTTGAGCAGACCCTGCAATCTCCTTGCCGAACGCCTGTTGCCGAAGAGCAGATAGAGCGCGGCACCCGCCAGCGGCATCGTCAGGATGACGAGCAGCCAGAGCAGCTTGTAGGCGCTCTCGTCGCGCTTGATGACGATGAAAAGCACCAGAAAAAATGCCGCCGCAGACAAAAGCGACACGATGACCGGCGCATAGGGGGCCAGCCACTTCATCAGCAGCAGATACCAGAGCACCTGCAAGGCTGCGACAGGGATGATGGTGAGCACGCGGCGTATGATCTTGCCCATTGCGGATCTCCTTTCCCGTTATGCCTCCTCCGAGGCGGCTTTCCATGCGCAGACGATCTGCGCCATTTCCTCGGGCGTCTGTTTGTACCCGCCGAGCACCCATGCGTTCATCAGCCCGAACAGCCCGAAGGTGATGAACTGGATGAAATAGTAGGGCTTGGCGTCGGCCTGAGCGATAACGGGCGCAGCGCCCTGCAAGT
>CAKTIH010000066.1 GCA_934565615.1 uncultured Oscillospiraceae bacterium
TCCTTGAGCAGCGCACCCGCCGCGATGACGAGCGGCGCGCCCTCCGTATAGAGGTTCTCCGGCAGGGTATAAAGCCTTGTGTATCTTTCCGCCATAGTGTCCCTCCTTAAAGCTCGGGCAGCTCGTCATTGCTGACGACGCTCTGCCCCACGCTTCTGTCGGGCATGGCGGTGATCAGCAGATAGCCGACAAAGCCGAGAAGGAACGATATCCAGAAATACTTACGCTCATGGTAGCCCTTGTCCTCGGCGATCCTGAAGAACTCCCCGGCGACGAACCAGGAGATCACGAGTGCTGCGATAACGGCAAGGATGATAATTATCGGGAGAAGCAGTCCGACTGTGTTCATAGTCACACCCACTTTCAAAAAGGGTTACATAACATGTTAAATATTATATCAGCAGCGTAGTGAGAAATCAATAATGACTTGTGAACAATGTCGAAAAAAGAGTTTTCAGACCGCCTGAGGCTCAGTTCAGACAGAGATAAAAGAGACACCGTCCCATTGGAACGGTGTCTCTTTTGAGTTAAATGTGAATCAGACAATCCTTCTGTCGCGGACCTGAGAATCGTAGTGCTTGTTGAGCAGGGGACGAACGACGTAATAGATGAGCTTGTTTTCGCCGTTGGTCATGTACAGACCGAAGGTGACGACGAAGAACACCAGAGCTATAACGACGAGCTTGCCCAGAAGCTTAAAGAGGAACTTAAAGAATTTCTTCATAAACGCTTTCCGCCTTTCTTAGTATGCCATTGAGTCGTCAAACTCTACGATGGTCGGGTCAAGCGGCTTCTCGTTGAGAACAACGGACATATAGTTGTTGACGCAGTTTCTCATATCCTGACGGGACACGGTGCGGCAGTCCTCAAGGTCATGCTCGATGAAGATAAAGTGGAAGCCGAGGTCGCGCGCCTGCTCCTCCATGAGAGCGTGGACGCCGAGCATACCCTTGCAGGCGATGTTGTCGTTGAAGAGGACCATATCGCAATCGAAGTTCTTTGCCCACTCCCAGATAGCGTTGACGTTCTCCCAGCCGCCGACGGCGTGGTGACGCATGGTGGCTTTTTCGGAGAAGAGAGCCAGATCCTTGATGGCCTGCTCGGGGTTCTCCGTGTCGATCATGTTGTGACCCATCGTGGAGTCCATGTTCAGGACGATGTTGATGCCCCAGCAGTTCTGCGTCCAGGTCGGGAAGTCGGTATAATAGACCGCGGAGGGTCCCCACAGGAAGGCGCGGTGGCGAGTTCTGCCGCCGAAGGGCTGGTACTTCTCCTCATACGCCTTGCGCATGATCTCGATGACCTTGCGGTCGACCTTGTTGAAGTACGGGTCGGTGCCGTTGACGGAAGCCCAGGAGTACAGGCGGTAGAGCGTTTCGGCAATGCCGCAGAGGGCAGCGTAGGGGGTCTTGAAGTAATCCCACTTCTCAAGCTCGATAGTGTTCTGCTCGTTCATGAGCTTTGCGTACTTGAACAGCTCGTCCCAATCGTACTTTACGCCATATTCCTTCTCTATGAAAGCGATGGTATCCTTAAGGACCTGAGTGGAGTAGGGGTGTGCGCCCGGCTCGTTGTGGATCATAGCCAGCGTTACGGGGAAATCCGGCAGGTTCACGCGGCGGCGCTGGATCATCGAGGTGCATTCGGAGGCGTTGCAGGGCATGTTGGTAGTGACGAAGGCCTTGCCGATTATCGGGAAAGCGTCGTCTATCGCAACGCCGGTCTCAGCCGCGCAGCGGGAGCAGACGTCAGCAGGCAGACCGAAGGACTCGGCAACGTCGATATAATACGGCTCGATATGCTGGTCGACGTCGCATATAATGAACTCGGGCAGCGTCTGGAGCGGGAACGGGATAAGGCCCTTGAAGCCGGTCATGAACAGCGGAGGCAGGACTTCGTCAAAGGGGATGAAGTCATCGCTGCGCGGGCCGCCGCCGAGACGCTTGTCGTTTGCGAGCACAAGCGCGATGCGCTTTGTCAGGCTCTGGACGATAGCGTGCATGTTCGCGTGGGCGGTGCGCAGCTCATAGCCGCGGAAGCCCTCGAACAGACGGTCGATAAACATAAATGTGCCGAGGTAAGAGCCCATCCAGCGGTACTCCCAGAAGCCCTTGAGGCAGGGGATAGGAGCGGAGGCGACCATCTGCACCATGCTCAGGAGATTGTTGAGCCACTGAGTGTAATCATAGAAGGTATCCTTCACGCCGCGCCATTCGCGCCATTTGGCAACGCCGGTCTTGTCATAGTAGCGGGAGCGCTGCCCGCCGACGCCGTGCTCGGCCTGCCAGATCGGGTCGAAGCGCTCAAGCTTTTTATCAATAGCGGCTATAAGCTTATCTGTTGCTTTCATATTTCACTTGCCTCCCTGTATCTGCTTGATTTCCAGAGACTCAATAAAGGCTTGGAAGCGGGTGCGGAGCTGGCCGACTGCGCCGAGAGCGTATTCCTTCTCGATGGTGCAGGTGGGAATGCCGAGCTCGTTTGTGAAAATGTGGTGCGCGAGAACCTTTTCGTAGCTCCAGAACTCGCAGAACTTCATGTTCTCATAGATGATGCCGTCGGCATGGAACTCATCGACAAGGCGCTTGACCTCGCTGTGGCGCTGGTCTATCTTCTCGCCGTCCATGAAGCGGGCGCACTGGTTCCAGAACAGATAGTGGCGGCAGATAGCGTCGAATGCGCTCTCGCCGTCGTGTATCTCGATCTGCTCACGGCCGGGGAAGGAGCCGAAGCAGTAACGGTCGGCAACGACCATCGCGCCGCAGCTCTCGACGAGCTTGGTGAATTCCGGATCGTCTATCTCGGAGCCGACGAGCACGACCTTTGCGCGGTACGGGAACTTAGGTTCCGGCTCGCGCTTCTTGAGCTCTTCGAGCGTCTCCTCAAGATAGGGCTTGATGAGATAGTGCGGGCAGACCTGGCTGACAAGCTCGATAACATGGAACTCATAGCCGGTGATGTTGGGGTTTTCCGCCTTGCGGAAATTGCCGATCTCGGTGATGATGCGGCTTATCTCGTTATGATCCTCGATGGCCTTGCGCATGGCCTCCTCGGAGGTATCGATGCCGTATTCATCGTGCAGCTTGTCGACGACCTTGAGCTTGAGCTGTGCCTTATAGTAGTCAAGGTTCGTCTTGTCGCCCTTCATGGGCGGGTCGATCTGGGTGACGAAGAACCTGTCGTTCTTCACGGGGTTAATGAGGAAGAAGTGCTCCTCCATACGCTCCATCGTGGCGCAGCACTCCGCGCCGAACAGTGCGTTGAGGTAGTTGTAGCCGCCTTCGATGGCGCGCTCGAGAATGGAGCGGGCGTAGGGGCAGGTGCGGTTGGTCATGTAATAGCTGGCGACATCGGTGGATGTGCAGCGCGGCGCTCTCAGTCTGGATGAGAAGCAGCCGGGAAGGTTAAGCAGGACCTCGGGTATGTAGTAGCAATTGTAGCCCAGAGCATACTTGCCTTCGTTCACTGCCTGAGTGACAAGCTCATTTTGAGCATCCTGAAGCAGGTTCTCAAAATAAATAAGATGCTTAAGATCTTTCAAGCAATACACCTCTTTTGAAATTTTTCCGTTTTCCGCACAGCGGGCGCGCCGCAGCGCATCGCGGACACGCGCGCTTTATGATAAAAGTTTAGCACATCGACACTCGATAGTCAAGGAAATCGCTGAGAACTCTCGATATTTTCAACCTTTTTTCACTATGCCGCAGACGTGTTTTGACACGCAATGCACTTTTGTATAGCCGTGTTTTTCAGCATGCACGGCAGAAAATTTACCGGCGATTCACATATCGCTCTTGCGCACAGCGAAGAAAAATGTTAATCTGTTCTCAGGGGAAGCCGACCACGGCGCCGGTTTCCGTTTCCGAAATCAAAACATAATTTACAGGGAGAGTGGTTATTATGGTCAAACTGATTATAGGCCTGAAGGGATCCGGCAAGACGAAAGCTCTGGTGGGTCTGGTATGCAAAGCGGTCAGTGAAGATACCGGCGACGTTATCTGCATCGAGAAGGACCGCAAGCTCACTTATGACATTCCTTACAAGGCGCGTCTTATTGACGCCGGCAGCTACGATATCGGCAGCTATGAGTTCCTCAGGGGCTTCATTTCCGGCATACACGCAGGCAACTATGACATTACCCACTTCTTCATTGATAATTTCTTCAAGCTCGTGGATGATAAGTCCGAGGGCTCTCTGGTCGGCTTCATCCAGTGGCTGGCGGACTACTCCGATAAGGAGAACATCGAGTTCGTCATCAGCATTTCGATGGATCCCGAGACCGCGCCCGACGAACTGAAGCAGTACATGATATAAATAACAGCAGGCTCGAACAGGCTCGCCCTAATGCGGCGGGTCTGTTGTTATTAAACCAAAACTATTGCGAAACGGCGGAAAATGGATTATACTGTTAATCTGTATTATAATGTACTATACTCAGGAGAGTTCAGATGAAAGAAAAATTCCGCCGCTGTTGGGCGCTGGTGCTCGTTTTTGTGATCGTCACGGGCGTGTGCTTTCTGTTCGCCGGGCGCAAATCCGGCATGTTCATTGACGAGATATATGCCTACGGCCTGTCGAACAGCCACTATGCCCCGTTTCTGTCGGACATAAAGGACGGGGAGATGGTCGGCAAGACCTTCACCCGGCAGGAGCTTTTTGACTACGTCGCCGTGACGGACGGGGAGCGCTTTGACTTTGGCTCCGTCTATTATAACCAGGTGCATGACGTTCACCCTCCGCTGCACTACTGGCTCCTGAACGCTGTCTGCTCCCTGTTCCCGAACACCTTCACCAAGTGGACGGGGCTTGCGCTCAACTATGTGCTGTATATGCTCACGATGTTTGTGCTGTATAAGACCGTGCGCAAGCTTGGCTACAGCGCCAATAACGGCACTGCCGCGGCTGTGCTCTACGGGCTGAGCGTGATAGGCATGTCGACCTTTGTGATGATCCGCATGTACATGCTCCTGACGCTCCTTACAGTCGTGCTGATGTATCTGATCGCCTGCCTGATGCAGGAGTTTAAGCCCAAATATTGCATCCTGACCGGCCTTGTGCTGCTGGCGGGGCTCATAACGCAGTATTATTTCGTGTTCTACGCCTTCTTCCTCTGCGCGGCGTATGTGATATACGCGCTTGTGAAGAAGGAATACAAGGCGCTGGCGTGGTTCGTTCCCTGCGCGCTCGTCGGAGCGCTGAGCCTGCTGCTCGTGTTCCCGGCAAGTCTCGACCATCTGTTTGCCGACAAGCTTGTCTCCGGCGGGAACGCGATGGAAAACCTGCTCAACTTTGCGCAGTACCCCGTAAGGCTCAAGACCTTCACCCGCTTTATAACGCACGGGCTCAAGGCGGCGATAACTATTGCGCTGCTGGCAGTCATCGTGCTCCTCGTATATTTCAAGAAGTTCAAGGCGGCGGCAAAGGCCAAGGCGTTCGACCTGCGCGCGCTGGTGCTCATAGTCCCGGCGTTTATCGTGTTTGTGATTGTCGCGCTCATTTCCCCGGTGGACGAGCCGAGGTATATCTATAACCTCATCCCGGCCTTTGTGCTGGCCGCGTGCCTGCTGCTGTATCTGCTGGAGCAGACCCTCGGCAGCTTTGAGCGCGAGGAGCTTATAAAGTCGGCGGCGCTCCTCGGCATTATAGCGCTGGCACTCTGGCAGGCGCGCTGCGCCCCGCCGGATTACCTTTACCCGGAGTATGCGGAGTATGACGCGATAGTCGCGGAACATTCGGACGATAAGTGCGTCTACTTCTCGGACAACATGTTTGAGGCCATCACGCAGGATCTGCTTCAGCTCATGGCCTTTGACGATTTCTATGTGAGCGACGATACCGATCTCACCGGAGCGCTCGACTATGTCGGCGGCGCGGACGAGTTCGTTGCCTACGTGGACATAAGCGTGTTCTGGTCAAGCGGCTACGACCCCGATAAAATTATCTCCGCGCTCGCGGACGCCTCCGATTATGACAAGGCGGAGCTGCTGTACCAGAACGGTCTGAGCGCGACATATCTGATTTCCAAGTGAGGTGCGAAAAATGCTTTCAGTGATCCTGCCTTCCTATAATGAGGAAAAAATGATCGCCAAGGCGACAGAGCGCATGGCGAAAATTCTCCAGCCGGAGAAAATCGACTATGAGCTGCTGTTCATTGACGACGGCTCCCGTGACAGCACATGGGCGCAGATAAATGAGGCCGCCGAGAAGGACGGCCATGTCGTCGGCGTACACTTCAGCCGCAACTTCGGCAAAGAGGCTGCGATGTTCGCGGGACTCGAGCAGGCGAAGGGCGACTGCTGCGTCGTCATCGACTGCGACCTTCAGCATCCGCCTGAGAAGATAGTCGAGATGTACCGGCTCTGGGAGCAGGGCTACGAGGTCGTCGAGGGTATAAAGGAGGACAGAGGCGAGGAGAGCGGGCTGCACAAGTTCGCCGCCAACAGCTTCTATGGGCTCATCAGCAAGGCCACAGGGATGGACATGTCCTCCTCGTCGGACTTCAAGCTCCTCGACCGTAAGGTCGTCGACACGCTCAACAGCCTTCCGGAGCGCAACGTGTTCTTCCGCGCGCTCTCGTTCTGGGTCGGTTATAAGAAGGCCAGTGTCAGCTACTGCGTGCAGGAGCGCACCGAGGGCGTGAGCAAATGGTCGACGAAGTCGCTCATCAAATACGCGCTGACGAATATCAGCTCCTTCTCCTCCGCGCCGCTGCACATTGTCACTGTGCTCGGCTTCATCATGCTTGCGGTGGCGTTCGTGCTCGGTATCATCGCGCTGGAGCAGAAGATATCCGGCGTTGCCCGCGGCGGGTTCACGACGGTCATTCTCCTGCTGCTGTTCTCGGCGAGCGTCATCATGATAAGCCTCGGCATAATCGGCTACTATATCGCCCGCATCTATGACGAAATAAAGGGCAGACCGAGATACATCATTTCCCGTATCTGCGGCAGGGAGGACAAATAAGATGATCGAAAAGATAAAGGCGCTGTGCGTCAAGTACCGTGAGTTTCTGGTGTACTTCATCGTCGGCTGCCTTACGACGCTTGTCGCCGCCGCCGCGCGCTTCGGCTTCAACTTTCTGTTTTTCGGCGGTACGCTGCACCCGACCTTCGCGCAGAACACGGCCCTTGCAATAGTCGACTGGGTGGCGGGCGTCGCCTTTGCATACCCCACGAACCGCAAATGGGTGTTCCAAAGCAAGAACCCGAACATACTCGCCGAGGCGGGCGGCTTCGTCGCCTCGCGTCTTGCGACTCTCGGGATGGACTGGGCGGTCACGCAGCTGCTCGGCACGGTGCTGGGCATAAACGTGTACGTGACGTGGTTCATAAAGTCTGTGCTCGTGTTCCTCGGCAACTATATTCTCAGCAAGCTTTTTGTTTTCAAGAAGAAAAAGGAAGAATGAAAATACACAGCCGCGCCCGTTCGGGTGCGGCTGTTCGTTTTTAGGCGCAGGGGCGGTACTGCATCTTGATAAGGTTACAAAATTCTGGTATAATATATAAATTAAGACTGGGTATCCGGTCAGAGATTTAAGACTAACAATTATCCCCAGCGCATGCCGGGGTAAAGGATGGATAAATGGGACTTTCTGCAAAACTTGTCAGGTCGCAGCTCAATTTCTTCAAGCCCTTTGTTGCCTCATGCTCGCTTGAGGTAACACGCAAGGGGCAGGACAAGCTCGGCGAGCTTATGGAGGTCATCCACCGGCACAACGTCATTGTGAAGGATCACCCCTTCGCGGGCTTCGAGGGCGCGTGGATAATCCCCAAGGAGGAGCGGCGCTCCGGCGTCGTGCTCTATCTGCACGGCGGCGGCTATACCTGCGGCGACCTTGAATATGCCAAGGGCTTCGGCTCGACGCTCGCGGCGGAGTGCGGAGTGCGCGTGTTCTGCGCGGCCTACCGCCTCGCGCCCGAGGCCCCCTATCCCGCCGCGGTGGACGATGCGGAGGAGAGCTACCGCTATCTGCTCTCCAAGGGCTATACGCCGGGTCAGATATGCCTGTGCGGCGAGAGCGCCGGCGGCGGGCTCATCTATGCGCTGTGCCTGCGCCTGAAGTCAAAGGGCATGACGCTGCCCTGCGGCATCATCGCCATCTCACCGTGGACGGATCTCACCTGTTCGGGCGAGAGCTACGCGGTGAACCGCGACAATGACCCCTCTCTTACGGAGGAGCTGCTGAACTTCTATTCCGGGTGCTACACCGGGGGCGTGACGCCGAAGGACGCACCGGAGGTATCGCCGCTCCTCGGCGACCTCAAGGGTCTGCCGCCGTCGCTGATATTCGTCGGCGGGGACGAGATACTGCTGGATGATTCGCGCAGGATGCATGAAAGGCTGCTGGAAGCCGGCTGCTCGAGCCAGATGCATATAGCGCCCGAGCGCTGGCACGCTTACGTGCTCTACATGCTAAATGAGAACATGTCCGACTTCGAGGAAATGAACAAGTTCCTCACAAAGGTCATGGCCGCGGAGCAGAAGCAGAAGTGGCTGCGGCTCGATAACGCGGCGAAGATATATCCCGCCGCGCGGCGCAAGAAGTGGAGCAACGTCTTTCGCCTGTCCGCAACGCTCACGGAGCCGGTCGACAAGGAGGTACTGCGCACGGCGCTCGACGTCACGCTGCGCCGCTTCCCGTCCATCGGCGTGCGGCTGCGGCGCGGGCTGTTCTGGTTCTACCTCGAACGCGTACCGGAGGTCCCGGAGATACAGAGCGAGCAGGCCTATCCCCTCGCGCATATGTCGCATAAGGATATAAGCCAGTGCGCCTTCCGCGTGATCGCCTACAAGAACCGTATCGCCGTAGAAATATTCCATGCGCTCACCGACGGTACTGGCGGGATGATTTTCCTCAAGACCCTCGTCGCCGAGTACCTGACGCGCAAATACGGCATCAGCATCCCGGCGGAAAACGGCGTGCTCGGCAGACTCGAAGAGCCGTCACCCGAGGAGCTGGAGGACAGCTTTCTCAAGAACTGCGGCCCATATGCTGCGAGCCGCAAGGAGGCCACTGCCTACACGCTCAAGGGCGAGACGGAGCCGGACGGCTTTGTGCATCTGACGACATTCATGCTCGATTCCGACGCCGTGCGCAAAAAGGCGCACGAGTATAACGCGACGGTCACAGAGTTCCTGACGGCGGCGATGATGCAGGCTATACTCCGCCTGCAGGCCGAGCAGGTGCCCTTCCGCCGGCTGCGCAGGCCCGTCAAGGTGCTGGTTCCGGTCAATCTGCGCAGCCTGTTCCCGAGCAGGACCATGCGCAACTTCGCGCTCTACGTGACGCCGGAGATAGACCCCAAGCTCGGCGAATACAGCTTTGCGGAGATATGCAACAATGTCCACCACCGCATGGGCATGGAGGTCACGGCAAAGCAGATGAGCACCAAGATCGCGACAAACGTCAACAGCGAAAAGTCGCCGATACTCAAGGTGATGCCGCTGGTCGTAAAGAACGCGGCGATGAAAGCGGTGTTCGACGCGGTGGGCGAATGCAAGTCATGCCTGTGCATGTCGAACCTCGGCCTTGTGAAGCTGCCGGAGATCATGCGGCAGTATGTTACGCGCATGGACTTCATCATAGGCGTGCCGTCAAAGACGGCGTATAACTGTGCGCTGCTGTCCTACGGCGGGACGATATACCTCAATCTCGTGCGCTCGATCATCGAGCCGGAGCTTGAGATGCACTTCTACAAGGTGCTGCGTGAGCTTGGCGTTCATGTCAAGGTCGAGAGCAACGAACGCTGACGCGCGGAAAGGAATGAGATATAGATGTACTGTATAAAATGCGGAGTCGAGCTGGCTGACAGCGAGAAGAAATGCCCCCTGTGCGGGACTGTTGTTTTTAACCCGGAGCTGAGCCGCCCGGACGGTGAGCCGCAATATCCGCGCATGCCTGCGACGCAGCCGGAAAAGGTGAACCACTCTGGGATAATGTTCGTCGTGACGATGCTGTTCCTGCTGCCGATAGTCACCTCCTTCCTGTGTGACTGGCAGATAAACGGAAAGATAATCTGGTCGGGCTATGCTGTCGGCGCGGTCGTGCTGCTCTATACGCTCGTAGTCCTGCCGCTCTGGTTCCGTCACCCGAACCCCGTCATATTCATCCCGATAGATTTTGCGATGACGGCGCTCTACCTGCTGTATATAAACTGCGCGACCGGCGGGCACTGGTTTTTGAGCTTTGCCCTGCCCGTGACGGCGGCGGCCGGGCTCATCCTCACCGCGGCGGTCACGCTGCTCAAGTACCTGCGCAAGGGCTACCTGTTCATCTTCGGCGGGACGATAATCCTCTCGGGCGCGTACACGGTGCTGGTGGAGTTCCTGCTGAACCTGAACTTCCATGTACATGACGAGTTCATCTGGTCGTTCTATCCGTTCTCGGTGAGCTTCATCCTCGGCGTGATGCTGATAGTCATCGGCATATGCCGCCCGCTCAGAGAATCGCTGCATAAGAAGTTTTTCCTGTAAATCAATATAAAATGAGGCGATCAACATGAAAGAAATCAAAAACCCCAAAAGACCGCTTGTATACTATGCCGTCGTCGCCATGCTGGCGGTGCTGCTGTTTAACCTCATCGCCTTGCCCGCAATGGCGAACGCGGCAGTCAAGGAGGTCGACTACGGCACCTTCATGGACATGACCGAAAAGGGCGATATAGGCAAGGTCGAGATCGAGACTAATCAGATCATCTTCACCGACAAGTCCGGGCAGAGCTTCTATAAGACCGGCCTGATGGACGACCCCGACCGCACCGAGCGCCTGTATAAAGCCGGGGCGGAGTTCTCCAGCGAGATTGTCGAGCAGACCTCCCCGCTCCTGAGCTTCGTGCTGACATGGGTGCTGCCGATACTTATCTTCGTCTGGATCGGCGACATTATGAACAAGAAGATGATGAACGGCGGGCCGAACTCCCTGATGTTCAACATGGGCGGCTCGAGCGCGAAGGTCTATGTCAAGTCCGCCGACGGCATAAGGTTTGACGACGTTGCCGGTGAGGAGGAAGCCAAGGAAAACCTCACTGAGATCGTCGAATACCTGCACAACCCCGAAAAGTACCGCGAGGTCGGCGCGAACATGCCCAAGGGCGTGCTGCTCGTAGGCCCTCCGGGAACCGGTAAGACTATGCTGGCAAAGGCCGTCGCCGGCGAAGCGAACGTGCCGTTCTTCTCCATGTCCGGCTCCGAATTTGTGGAGATGTTCGTCGGCATGGGCGCGAGCAAGGTGCGCGACCTGTTTAAGCAGGCCAAGGAAAAGGCACCCTGCATCGTGTTCATCGACGAGATAGACGCGATAGGCAAGAAGCGCCAGGGCAACATCATGGGCAACGACGAGCGCGAGCAGACCCTCAACCAGCTGCTGACCGAGATGGATGGCTTTGAGGGCAACAACGGCGTTATCATCCTCGCCGCGACGAACCAGCCCGACGCCCTTGACCCGGCGCTGACGCGTCCCGGCCGTTTCGACCGCCGCGTGCCGGTCGAGCTGCCCGACCTCAAGGGCAGAGAGGAGATACTCAAGGTACACGCGAAGAAGATCAAACTTGCCGACAATGTCGACTTCAACAAGATCGCGCGCATGGCCTCCGGTGCTTCCGGCGCGGAGCTTGCGAACATCGTGAACGAGGCGGCGCTGCGCGCAGTCAGGAACGGGCGCAAGATAGTCGAGGAGGCCGACCTTGAGGAGAGCATCGAGGTCGTCATCGCGGGCTACCAGAAGAAGAACGCGATACTTACCGACCACGAAAAGCACATCGTCGCCTACCATGAGATAGGACACGCGCTCGTCGCGGCAAAGCAGACAAACTCAGCTCCCGTGCAGAAGATCACCATCGTCCCGAGAACCTCCGGTGCGCTCGGCTACACGATGCAGGTAGACGAAGGCAACCACTACCTCATGACGAAGGACGAGCTTATAAACAAGATCGCAACGCTCACCGGCGGCCGCGCGGCCGAGGAGCTTATCTTCGGCTCCATTACGACTGGCGCATCGAACGACATCGAACAGGCCACGAAGCTTGCCCGCGCGATGATAACCCGCTACGGCATGAGCGAGGAGTTTGACATGGTCGCGCTCGAAACGGTGACGAACCAGTACCTCGGCGGGGACACCTCCCTTGCCTGCTCCGCAGACACCCAGCGCGAGATCGACCGCGAGGTCGTGGAACTGGTAAAGAGCCAGCACGAAAAGGCGCTGAAGATACTCACCGACAACCGCGAGAAGCTTGACGAGCTTGCAAAGTACCTCTACGAAAAAGAAACCATCACCGGCGAGGAGTTCATGAACATCCTCAACGGCTGATAATTATACAGGAACGAAAACGGACGTACCGGTCAAGGTACGTCCGTTTTCATTGTCGAATGTTTGGCTGTAAACTAAAAGTTGGGGTACCTGGGTAGCTCCGGGTGCTCCAACTTTTAGCATGTTGAAAAAATAAGAG
>CAKTIH010000067.1 GCA_934565615.1 uncultured Oscillospiraceae bacterium
TCCGTCAGCGTCTGCGCATTCACCGCCGCCGTCATTTTTGTCTCGTCCATTGCTCTCTCCTGTTTTTTAATATCTCCCCAGCGGATCATTCATCATGACCCGCCTCTCCACCGGCTTCAGCGGTGCCACCGGCCGCGACATGCACATGTACCTCCACTCGTCGCAGACATGATCCTCCATCTCCGTGTCGAGATCCTCCGGTGCCGTCCTGCTGAACATCATCCCCGGCACCGTCCTTATAAAGGCCGCGCAGTTTGAGAATACGTACATCCTGCTGTAGCCCTCCTCGTCGAACTGCAGCCTGTAGTGGCACTGCATCCACCCCGGTATCCTCTCGTTGTCGCCCTTCGTGAAGTACAGCCCGTAGCGCGCCGCCGTGTCCGCAATGCTCTCTCCCCGGCTCGCGTCCCATATCGCGGGATCCGCCACGCCCTCTATCTTCTTCCCCCGCAGCCACGGGTGCTCCCGCTCTATCCGCGCTATCTCCGCAAACTGCTGATCCGGTGTCCATCGCACGCCCTCGTTCGGGGTGCCCGTGCAGCCGTAAAGCTCAAGTATGCGGTATATCACCCCGTCGTAGTCGATCGCCCACCACGCGCATGAGAATGGCTTGCCGTAGCCGAAGTCGTACGAGCGCATTATCCGCCAGCCCCGGCAGCTTCCCGTACTCAGGTCGAACGGCTCTATCACGTGTACCCAGCGCCGCTGCGCGCGCAGCTCGTCCGCCGTCAGGCTCTCGCCGTGCGCCTCTGCCGCTCTCATGTCCGGTTCCGTTCTGAAGTCCTCGAAGAACTGTCCCTCGAATATCTCCCAGTTTCCGTAGAGCCATGCGTCTCTGAGCTTCGGCGGCAGCGCCTCAAGCTGCTTTATGTATTGCGGGTCCGCCTCCATCAGCGCTGTGTTGTCCGTTATCAGCGACTGTATGAAGCTGTGCTCCTCCGGCTCCTCGCCCTCCTTGAAGCGCCTGTCTATGAACAGTCTCTTGACCCATGCGTGTCCCTCTCCCCCGGGGTTGCAGGTGTAGTAGACGCGCTTCGGGAAATCGTTCACCCCGCGCACGCAGGCGCGCAGCTTCTCCATTTTCTCCTCGCTCTGCTGCGTCGCCTCGTCCACGAACAGCACGTCCACCTCCGTCCCCTGAAAGCGCAGCGCATCCTTGTCGTTGTCGCAGTAGCGGAACAGTATCCTGCTCCCGTTGGGGAATACGATGTGCTTTTTCCCGTCGTTGTAGCTTGCTATCCTCTCGCTCTCGTCCGCGTAGCAGCCGAGCATTTCGCACAGCGGTATGATGTGGTTTTCCTGCAGCTCCGGGTAGGTCTTTCTTATTATCATCACCTTTATCCCCGCGTACCGCAGGCACAGCAGCACCGCCTTGACTCTCACCGCCCAGCTCTTCCCGCCGCCGCGCGCCCCGCCGTAGCCTATGTACTTGTGCTTATCCGCCATAAAAAGGCACTGCTTCTCGCTCGGCTCCGGTATCCTCAGCTCCGCCATTCTCCCTCATCTCCCATCTGTCCACAGCCCCAACTCCTCCCCCTCCGCACACATTTCTTATGTCTCACGAAAACTCAGTCTTTCTGCTTCATTATTTGTTCATTAATATCTATAACATCTTTTTAGGTCTCAATTGAACTTTTCCCGTTGCTGTGATACACTGTAAATATGTTCAACTGGAAGTAATTATAGGAGGCAATTAAAATGAAAAAAATTTTCTCACTTGTCCTCATACTGGTCATGGTGTTCTCCTTATGCGGGTGCAACTCGAACGATGCCGAATTGAAAGCCCGTATAGCAGAGCTTGAAACAGAGAATGCAGAACTAAAACTGGCAATTGCGACAATGGTTACCCCTTCGTCTGAAAATACTGGCACTGCCAACAAAAAAACTTCACCTTCGCCCGATTCACAAGTCGAAGTTGAGTGCCCAAGTGTTGTCATTTCCAACGGTTATCACATAAAAGTAAAAGATGCCTACGTGAAATGCTTAAATACTAACTCATCTACTTACGACTACGATGGAATGTTTCTGTTTTTCCGTGGGGAAATTATTTCTGTAGATTCAAACCACGAAGATTGGTTGGTTATAACTTTTGATTGCTATGACTTAGATGATCGGTATGCAGGTGATGTAATGGCTGTATATGAATCAGGACTCGGTGACAATAGTATCGGAAAAACTATTTCGGGAAATGCGCTTCTCTGCCTATACGACGCGTCCAAGGCGGTTTATAACGGTGAAAGCGAAACGACGAGTATAACAGCCGATGATAGTCCGGAAGTGTCGGTTTCTGCATCCCCCGCTGCGCCCACGCCGAAACCTACCGTTAAGCCGTCAACGTCCGCAGCAAGTTATTCAATGTCAGATTTCGTTGAATATGTTGAAAATCGAACGTATTCAGATAAAAATCTTAAGGGCAATTGCAAAGTCGAATCCGACGACAGTTCAGTCACAGTTTGGCTGTCTTTTGATGGGCTCGCAACAGAACTACTTACAGAAATGCTTTCAGGCCAAAAGAGCTCTCACGATTCTTTACAGATTACAATTAAAGCTCTATGTCTCGATTTAATGAACAAAGCCGAAGAATATAAGGTCGACTGTAATATTATGGTCGCTCTTCTTAATGACGCCAATCCAGAAAATACTATGATTGCCTACATAGACGGTATAAAGGTCAGCGATTACCTCGATTAAACCACAAGCCTCACCGCGCAAACTCAGTGTTGTCATTCCTAATGCTACATGATATATTGTTATTGAAAACACCGCCTTGGCGTGCGGCCTTATTGGCCGCCCTCTGACGCTCCGCAAGGGGAAAGTCATTTGCCTTGGCGGTGTTTTTCTCTGCCCCACATCGCGCAAATGTCTGCTGCTTCGCGCATCCCCCCTTGCCCCCCGCCATACTGTGCTACATTATTTTTCAAAGAAGTTTCCCTGTTTTGTGCGCCAGTCTTCGGGCTGGAAGAGCCCAGAGTTGCAGGGAAACTTCTTTTTTCCACACCGGCAGTACCGTCCACCTCCCTCCCCGGAAGGAATCAAAGGGAAACCGCGCACGGTTTCTCTTTGGCGGTTCAAGGGTGGAGGTTTTTAGGAGGCGGGGAAAGCGGAATCCCCGCCTCCTAAACGACTCTTTGGTGACTTTCTGTTCGCACAGAAAGTCACCCCACGGAGTGACCGGCAGCCGGTCACCGCAAAAGACTCATTGAAAAGCTCCCGCAGTTCACCCCGCACCCGCGTCCCCTTCACATGCTCAGCTCCTCCGCTTTCCCGATGAACCTCACCGTCAAAGGCTCGCTTGAACGCGCCGCGTCGGCCTCGTCCTGTATCTCCCGCAGCTCCTTGAGCGCCCCCGTCATCGCCTTGAAGTCCTTGCTGTCAAGCTCCCTGTCCTCGTCGAGCGTTCTCTCTATCCTCCGCAGCAGCTTTGTTTTCACCTGCTTCATCTTTTCCCCGACGTTTTCTTCGAGGTACTCTTCCCTCTGCCCGGGCCAGTCCTCCTTGATGCCGCGGCGCTGTATCGTGCTGTAAGGTGCCGCAAACTCCCGCGAGATCGCCCTGTAGCTCAGCCCGTCCTTGACAAAGCCCGTCCTGATCTTCTCCCAGTCCGTCATGCTTCCCCGTCCGCGTACTTGCTCTGGTAAATGCTTCTGTATACCGGGCACCTCTCGTATGCGCCCACGCAGAACCTGCCCATGTGCCCGTCGCGGTTTTCCAGCGTCCTGAAGCTCATCGTCGCCTTTGTCTCCTCCATGCAGCCCTCGCAGGTTATGCTCCGTGCGCTACGCTCGTCCGATATGTAGAACGGGCAGCGCACGTCTGCGTCTGTCCAGCATTCTTTTCGGTATTTACTCATGCTCTGTTTCCTGCTCCTCCTCGTCGTTTTTCCCGCCGTATACCATCCACGGCGGATATCCCGTGCGCTCCATGCACCGCACGGCCGGGTCGTCCGCTATCAGCGTCACCGCTCCCCCTCCTTTATCATCATCCGCCGTTCCCGCAATCTTATTTTTATAAGATTGCCCCTTGACTTCTCCGCCGCTTTCTATTAAAATAAAGCCGTGAGCAGTTCTTTCAGCGGCCAGACATCTTTCTTTTATCTGATTCGCCTTGGATTATATCTCATCTTTTTAAGATTTTCCAGTGTCTGCTCCCTCTTTTTTGCGATTTGTCATTATGCACATATATGGGGTGATTCTTTTGTTCAATTATGAAAGGTTTGATTCCCTCCGCCGTTCGAAGGGCATCACGCAGAAATTTATCGCGCAGTCCCTTGGCCGCAGCGCCACTCTCTGTCAGGACTGGAAGCAGCATAAATCCCAGCCGAACGCGGCGCAGCTGTCCGTCCTCGCCTCTATCCTCGATACCACCCCCCAGTACCTCTGCGATGAGAGTGACGAGGTCTCCCCTCTCTCCTCCGATGATGAGCTTGAGCAGCTCCTCACCGCCCTGCGTGACCGGGAGGATATGCGTCTGCTCTTCAAGCTCGCCAAGGACGCAACGCCTGACGACGTCCGTCAGGCCGTAAAGATCATCGAAGCCCTGAGAGCGTCAGAATAAGCTCCATGCTCGAATACTATGTCCGCCTTGTCTCTCTGCCCCGTGCCGTCGAGGGCGTCAGCGTCCCGAATGATGACGGCAGCTTCGATATCTATATAAATTCCCGCCTCTCCCCGCAGCAGCGCGAGGAGACGCTTGAGCACGAGCTGCGCCATCTGAAGCAGGAGCATTTTTATCTCGACCTGCCACTGTCCCGCATGGAGCGTCAGGCCGACGGCGAACCGCTCAACGTTGTCCTCCACCCGCCGCAGGGCAAAGTCCCCTGCTTTTATTCCGAGTCCGCCCTTGCCCATTGGCTCCGGACAGTTGCTGCCCAACAGCACATAAAGCTTTGACTCCGTCCGTCTTTCAAACACACTTGACTTTTTCTCGCGGACGCGCTATATTATCCCCGCCCATATTGTTTAATGAAAATGAAAGAGAGTTTCCTATGAAATATATCAGTACCCGCGGCGCATCGCCCGCCGTGTCCTCCGCCCAGGCCATCATCAACGGCCTTGCCCCCGACGGCGGACTTTATACCTTCTCCCCCGCAGAGCTTCCAAAGCTCGATTGGCAGCGCCTCATTACGCTTGATTACTATCACATGGCCGCCGAGATAATCTCCTCGCTTCTTCCGGATTTCACGCCTGAGGAAATGCTCGGCCTTGTCCGCCGTGCCTATACCGGCAAGTTCCCCTCAACGGAAATTGCCCCGACCGTCGCCGTCGGCGATATGTCCGTGCTCGAGCTGTTCCGCGGCCCCACCTCCGCTTTCAAGGACGTTGCCCTCTGCCTGCTGCCCTATCTCATGAAGGCTTCGGCGGAGAAGTGCGGCGATACGGAGAAGATCACCATCCTCACCGCCACCAGCGGCGATACCGGCAAAGCTGCCCTTGAAGGTTTCCGGGACGTTCCCGGTATCGACATCGCCGTGTTCTATCCCCGTGACGGCGTCAGCCCCGTCCAGAAAGCTCAGATGGTGACGCAGGAGGGACGCAATGTCCATGTCTGCGCCGTCGACGGCAACTTTGACGATGCCCAGTCCGGCGTAAAGCAAATTTTTGAGTCCGTCCGTGACCGCGGTCTGTCCTCCGCAAACTCGATAAACATCGGCCGGCTTGTCCCGCAGGTCGTGTATTATTTCTCCGCCTATGCCGATCTGGTCAAACAGGGCCGCCTGACCCCCGGCGCGAAGCTCAGCTTCACCGTCCCCACCGGCAACTTCGGTGATATCCTCGCCGGCTTCATCGCCGGTGAGCTCGGTCTTCCCATCGGCCGCCTTGTCTGCGCCTCGAATGAGAACAACGTCCTCACCGATTTTCTGCGCACCGGCACCTATGACCGCCGCCGCAGCTTTTACCGCACCCTCTCCCCGTCTATGGATATCCTCATTTCCAGTAACCTTGAGCGCCTGCTGTACCTTATGAGCGGCGACTGCGAGCTTGTCGCGTCTCTCATGCAGCAGCTCAAATCTGACGGCTTCTATACCGTCCCCGCGGAGCTTCTTGAGAAGATACAGTCCCGCTTCTGGGCGGGCTGCTGCGGCGATGCGGCTACCGAAGAGACCATCCGCGAGGTCTGGACGCGCCATTCCTACCTCTGCGATACTCATACCGCCGTTGCGTGGAACGTCGCGCGGCAGTATGAAAAAGCGGCGGAGTCGCCCGACCCAATGGTCGTGCTCTCCACCGCCTCGCCGTATAAGTTCCCCGCCGCCGTGCTCAGCGCCATCGGCGCAAAGTGCGCCGGGGATGAGTTTGATATGATGTCCGCGCTCGAAAAAGCCACCGGCGTCACGATGCCCGCAAATCTCCGCTCCCTGCGTGAGCGCCCCGTGCTGCACACCGGCTGCGTGAAGCCCGGTGAAATGCGCGGCTATGTCCTTGATCTTCTGGAGGGAAAAGCATGAACAGCGTTACCGTCCGCGTCCCCGCCACCACTGCGAATCTCGCCTGCGGCTTTGATACTCTCGGCTGCGCGCTGAGCCTTTATAACACTCTGAGCTTCACCCTGTCCGACCGCCTGTCTTTCACCGGCTGCGATGAGGAGTTCCAGACTCCCGATAATCTTGCCTGCCAGGGCTTTGATGCTGTGTATGCTCGCCTTGGCCGCCCGGCTCCCGCCGTGCATATCGACATCCGCGCCGATATCCCCGTCTGCCGCGGCCTCGGTTCCTCCGCCGCG
Organism: uncultured Oscillospiraceae bacterium; assembly: GCA_934565615.1. GTDB lineage: Bacteria > Bacillota > Clostridia > Oscillospirales > Oscillospiraceae > Limivicinus. The sequence continues at coordinate 6,721 of CAKTIH010000067.1, forward strand.
ATGCTTGCCGCCGGTGCAATGGCGGCAAACGCCCTCTCCGGTGCAGAGCTCTCAAAGGCCGAACTCCTATCGATAATCACCCCCATCGAGGGGCACCCGGATAACCTCGCCCCGGCGCTCTTCGGCGGCCTTGTCGCCTCCACATCGCGCGGTGGGAAGGTCTATTCCGCCCATTATCCGGTGCATGAGTCGCTGCATTTCGTCGTCCTCTCCCCGGATTATACTCTCAGTACTCATAAGGCCCGCGCCGCCCTGCCTGCAAGCGTTTCTTTTGCCGACGCGGTCTTTGACCTTTCGCATCTTGCCATGCTGCCGCATGCCATCGCCCTCGGCGATGAGGAGATAATCTCTATATGCTTGTCGGATAAGCTGCACCAGCCCTACCGCTTCCCGCTCATCCCCGGCAGCGATGATGTCCGCCGCATTGCCGAAGACTTGGGTTGCAAGGCTTTCTGCATCAGCGGCGCAGGGCCGAGCCTTCTCTGCCTGACGCGCGACGCTGCCTTTGCCGAAAAGCTCTCCGCCGCCGTCGCCGAACTTCCTCATAACTGGCAGGTGCGCGATCTCGCCGTCGACCCCGCCGGCGCGGAAATAATTTAAGCTTTCCCCATAAAAGCAAAAAATCGGAGCACCGTCATTTCTGACGGTGCTCCTTCAGCCTGTCAAAGAAGTCTCGCCATCGTGCGAGCTTTCTGGTATAATGGGAAAAAAGAGGACAGGCGGGAAGACAAATGGAACAGTGGCAACAGGACAACCGGCGAGATGTGGTAATGGTGGATATAGATCAGCTTGTACCAAAGGATCACCTGCTGAGGAAGCAGTCTTTTTCATTTCAAATCCTCCCACGCGCTATAAAGTATTCTGTCTGCCGCATCTGATTTATTCCCATTCTATAACACCTTACAGTTGTTGTCAATAACAATCAATAAGTGTTTTATAAAACGCCTGAGAGTTGTTACCCTGTGTAAAAAGGGGTGCTGCTATGCTTGAAAATCTGAAACGGCTGCGCGAATTATCCGGGACTACCCAGCGGCAGTTAGCCGAGGCGATAGGCGTCAGCCAACAATCCGTGAACAAATATGAGAACCATAACATTGAGCCTGATATTGAAACTCTCATAAGGATCGCCGACTATTTCAACACGTCTGTCGACTGCGTCATAGGTCATGGCGAAGACCGTATAAGCGGCTCGAATTTTGACACCCTTGAATTGTCAGCCGTGGAGAGTGAGTTCATACGCCGGTACAGGCTGCTTGACCCAAAGCAGCGCAAATGCATCGAGACTGTGATTGACAGCTATATATAGTTTTGCATCGGGACAGATATTTAAAATACCTGTTCCGATGCCGTTTCTTAAGCAAACCTTAAAAACTTAGCCGCTTGGCTTTTAATAATTTATCGGTTATGATATAGGCATACTGAACGAGGTGATGTGCATGAACACTGTGCTTATCTGCGACGATGAAAAGGATATCGTCTCCGCGCTGAAAATTTATCTCGAGAGCGAGGGCTACGCCGTCGAGTGCGCATACGACGGCGCTCAGGCTCTCGCGCTGCTGGAGAGCCGCGATATCAGCCTTGTGCTCATGGACATCATGATGCCGGTCATGGACGGCATCAGCGCCATGGTGAAGATACGCGAGCGCTCGAATGTCCCCGTGATCCTGCTCACGGCCAAGGGTGAGGACACGGACAAGATACTCGGCCTGAACGTCGGCGCGGACGATTACATCACCAAGCCCTTCAATCCCCTTGAGGTGCTTGCCCGCGTGCGCTCGCAGCTGCGGCGCTATACGATGCTCGGCGCGGCGCAGATAAAGCAGAGCTGCCTCACCGTCGGCGGCATAAGCATGGACGATTCCAGCAAGACCGTCACCGTGGACGGCGAGCCCGCCGCCCTCACGCCGACCGAGTACGACATTCTCAGGCTCCTCATGGAAAACCCCGGTCAGGTCTTTCACCCGCGCGATATCTATAAGCGCGTCTGGAAGGACGAACCCTACGGAGCCGAGAGCACCGTCGCCGTACACATCCGCCACCTCAGAGAAAAGCTTGAGATCAACCCCGCCGAGCCGCGGTACATCAAGGCCGTATGGGGGCAGGGCTATAAAATGGAAAGAGTGAACTGACATGAACAAACTTAAAAGCAGCCTTGCGGCAAAGCTGATAGCCGTGACGCTCTTTGTACTGCTGCTGATGTCCCTCGCCGCGTCGGTGCTGGACATCGCATATATCGACAGCATCGACGGCTACAATTACGATTATCAGACCCTGCTGCATAAATTCAAATACGATAACTCAAACGATCTGGACGCCGTCATGTACGCCCTGGGTAACGGCGAATCTCCCTCCGATCTCAACGGCAGGAACGGCTTCTATTTTGTAATAAGAGACTACTATACACGCGAGGTCGTTTTTGACGGGCTCGGAAAGCGTGACTATGTCTGGCAAACGGAGTCGACGCTCTTTGAGCTCCCTGCCGGATACGACCTCTCCGCGCAGGATGATGCCGTCGCAGTGCCTGAACCGATCGTTTCTCCCGAGCCATCTGCGTCGCCAGAACCGAGCACGTCCCCCGCTCCGACCATGTCTTCCGAACCAACCGCGTCTCCCGAACCGGCCGTAACACCCGCTGTCTCTGAAAGCCCCATGTCCGGCAGCAGGACGGACATCACGCCCGATGCGCCCGCCGCGGATGATAACTACCGCGTCTATGCCATCACTGGGTACTATACCGCGGTCAGCGTCGCCAGCGGCAACGCCGATAAATATCTGGAGCTTTTCACCTACGCCTACGAGCTGCGCTATGTCTCCATCGTCGTGCTGGTCGTCTCCCTGATCCTTGAGGCCTTCGTCTTTGTATTCCTTCTCTCCGCCGCCGGGCACCACGGCGAGACCGGCGAGCTCCGCCCCAGCTTTATCGATAAGATCCCCTTTGATCTCTACACCGCGCTGACCGTCTTTGCCGGCATCTTCCTTATCGCCGCAATGGCAGAGGTGTCATACAGCAACACCGCAATGCTCGTCGTTGTCCTCATCGCCGCCCTCGGCGTTATCGCGGCGCTGATAAGCCTGCTGTGGTGCATGAGCCTTGCCGTGCGCATAAAGCTCGGCACGACGATAAAGAGCTGCATCATCTACCGCGTTGGCGCGTGGTGCCTGCGTTTAATAAAAAAGGTATTCTATATGTTTAAGGACGGGCTGAAAGCCATACCCATGTTCCCGCGTGCTGTGCTCGTCATTGCGGCGATCCTCTTTGTCGAGTTTCTGTGGATCGCCATCGCCGGTACAAGTCCCGGAAAGCAGCTCTTCGGCTGGTTCATCGAGCGCGCGGTTCTGGTGCTGGCCACGCTGTATGCGCTGCTGTCAATGAAGCAGCTGCTCGAAGCCGGGCAGCGCATCGCCAAGGGCGAGCTTGACTGCAAGGTCGATACCTCCAGGCTGCGCGGCCTGTTCAAAGAGCACGGCGAGGATCTCAACTCCATTACCGACGGCATGAACCGCGCCGTGGGTGAGCGCATGAAGTCCGAGCGCTTCCGCACCGAGCTTATCACAAACGTCTCCCACGATATCAAGACCCCTCTTACCTCCATCATCAACTACGTCGACCTGCTCGAAAAGGAACAGCCGGAGAATGAAAAGATGCGCGAGTACCTTGAAGTGCTCGACCGGCAGTCGGCAAAGCTCAAGAAGCTCATTGACGATCTGCTCGAAGCGTCCAAGGCGTCGAGCGGCAGCCTGAGCGTGAATCTCACCGAGTGCGAGCTTGGCATCCTGCTTGACCAGATGGCGGGCGAATACAGTGAAAAGCTCTCCGCCGCGGGGCTGGAGCTCATCCTCACAAAGCCCGAGGAGCCCGTGAAGGTCATGGCCGATGGGCGGCATATGTGGCGCATCTTCGATAATCTGCTGAACAATATCTGCAAATACGCCCAGCGCGGCACGCGCGTGTACCTCGACCTCACCGCCGACGCGCTCAAGGCGACCGTCACCTTCCGCAACATCTCCGCCACGCGCCTGAACATCAGCGGCGACGAGCTGACCGAACGCTTTGTCCGCGGCGACAGCTCCCGCAACACCGAGGGCAGCGGCCTTGGCCTGAGCATCGCCCAGAGCCTTGCGCAGCTCCAGAAGGGCACGCTCGATATCACCGTTGACGGCGATCTGTTCAAAGTCGTGCTCAGCTTCGACAGAATAAAATAAGAATATATCCATGGTAAAATAAAAACATATCCATGAATAATTTCTCATCCAAGGTAAAAACTGGGACTGTACCACTTTTCTTGGAAACGAGGGATCATTCATGGATATTTCTTTTAAGCGTATACTTTGCGCCGCGGCTCTTGCCGCCGCGCTCCTGCTTGTCTCCGCTCCCGCCGCCCATGCCGCGGAATACGGTGAGATCAGCGTCGCAAAGACATGGGACGCAGGCTCAGGCGAGCTGCCCGAGTCCGTCACCGTGCGTCTTCTCAGCGGCGGCAGAGAGGTCAGCCGCCTCACTCTCACCGCCGCCGATGCTTCCGTAAATGGCAGTTGGCAGGGCAGCTTCAAAAATGTCCCGCTCTATAACGACGACGGCGCACCCATAAGCTACACCGTCGAGGAGCTGCCTGTCGAGGGCTTCACCTCCGAGGTCGTCCGCCAGCCGAGGGCCGAGAGCGTCGCCGCATCCTCATGGGGCAGCAAGGTCACGCCCGCGAGCCAGAGCTCATATTCCATTGGCAGCTCTAACCTCGTCGCCGCGAAAAAGGGCGGCAGCTATTACGTCTGGACTGACCGCGCACTCAGCGCGGGGCAGAGAGCACGTCTGCTGACGGCTATCAATAGTGCCCGCCTTCAGGGGCTTGGTAAGTCTTTGAGCACATCGAACACCGAGTTTGCCTCCGGTCTGCCCGCCTCGATGGCAAACGGAGCCGTAGGCTTCCGCCTTGACGGCGGCGAGACCTATATCGACTTTGGCCGCACCAGCGCATGGAGTCTTTTCTATGCCGGTACGCTTGAAATAAGCGACGCGCAGGGTGCGGTGATCGCGAACGTCCGCCGCGCCGAACCAACAGCGGAGCCGACAGAAGAACCGACGCCGACTGCTGAGCCTACTGAGGAGCCTACTCCAACTGCCGAACCGACCGAGGAGCCGACTCCCACTATAGCGCCGACAGATGCGCCGACTCCCACCGCGGAGCCGTCTGAGGGGCCCACTCCCACCGCCAATCCGACAGACGCGCCTACACCGACCGCTACCCCCGCGCCGACCGCTGTCCCGACAGACGAGCCGGTACCGAGCGCAGAGCCGAGCGTTTCTCCCTCCCCTGCGCCAAAAACCGCCGACCGTCGCGATCTCGGCCTGCTGTTCACGATCATGTGCGCCGCGGCCGTCGCCACCCTCTGCGGTCTCTGGAAGCTCAAGGACAACTGGTAAAAACATTTAACCCCCGAGTCGAATGAGCCGGGGGTTTGCACTAGACAACAAAAAATGGACAGGAAAACGAAAATAATTGAACACAAAAAGATGGATCATTGGACGCCAGTGA
>CAKTIH010000068.1 GCA_934565615.1 uncultured Oscillospiraceae bacterium
GGTATGGTCTTGCCCAGAAGTTAATAAATATGACATTTAAGTATTTATATGTTTTCAGTGATCTTATTTTTATTGAGCATTCTGTTCCGGATTTTTCGTTGTGTGATTGTCCTCTTGACAGTATTATCCTTAAAGAGGCTTCCGTTAAGAGAGTAGTATGGAGCAAACTTACTGCTAAAGAGTATCAGAAATGTCAAGATAAAATCTCTAGTCTATTAAAATCGAAACCGCTTGACATGGAGTTATCAAAACTAGGCAATCTTGCATTTGATTTTATAAATTGGTAATTGTCTGCAATACATAGACAAATAAAAAGAGCTATCAGACTTTCAAAAAATCTGATAGCTCTTTACTTTTACAATAATTCAAATAATGTTGCCATTTTGTTGCCACGGCGGGAACTCATGGCGAAAAAGCCTTGGTATTACTGGACTTTTTCTGGGGTGCAATCATTCAAATTCTATTGTCGCGGGGGGCTTGGAGGTCACATCGTAGAGCACGCGGTTGATACCGGCGACCTCGTTTACGATGCGCACGGAGACGCGGTCGAGCACGTCATAGGGCAGGCGTACCCAATCGGCGGTCATGAAGTCCGAGGTGCTGACGGCGCGCAGGGCGATCGCATAATCATAAGTGCGGCCGTCGCCCATGACGCCGACGGAGCGCATATTCGTCAGCGCCGCGAAGTACTGGCTCAGCTCCCGCTCAAGACCGGCCTTGGCGATCTCATCGCGGAAGATGAAGTCGGCCTCGCGCAGCATATCGAGCTTCTCCTTGGTCAGCGCGCCGATGACGCGGATGCCGAGACCGGGGCCGGGGAAGGGCTGGCGCATGACCAGATACTCCGGCAGGCCAAGCTCACGCCCGAGCTGGCGTACCTCGTCCTTGAAGAGCATGCGCAGCGGCTCGATGATCTCCTTGAAATCGACATAGTCGGGAAGGCCGCCGACGTTGTGGTGGCTCTTGATGACCGCGGCGTCGCCCTTGCCGGACTCGATGACGTCGGGGTAGATCGTGCCCTGGACAAGATAATCGACCTTGCCGATCTTCTTGCCCTCTTCCTCAAAGACGCGGATGAACTCCTCACCGATGATCTTGCGCTTGTGCTCCGGCTCCTCAACGCCGTCGAGAGCCTTCAGAAAACGCTCCTCGGCGTTGACGCGGATGAAGTTTATGTCCCACTTGGAGAACGCTTCCTGGACTTCGTCGCCCTCGTTCTTGCGCATAAGGCCGTGGTCGACGAACACGCAGGTGAGCTGATTGCCGACGGCCTCGGCCAGGAGCGCCGCTGCAACGGAGGAGTCCACGCCGCCTGAGAGGGCGAGCAGCACCTTGCCGCCGCCGACCTTTTCACGGATTGAGTCGATGGCGCGCTTTTTATAGTCGGCCATCGTCCAGTCGCCGACCGCGCCGCAGATATCATAGAGGAAGTTGTGGAGCATTTCGCGCCCGTACTCGGTGTGGTTGACCTCCGGGTGGAACTGCACGCCGTAGAAGCGGCGGGCTTCGTCGCTTATGCCGACGTTCGGGCAGGCGGCGGAGTGCGCGGAGAGGGCGAAGCCCTCGGGGACGCGCGCCATATAGTCGCCGTGGCTCATCCATGTGACGCTCTCCTCGGGGATACCCTTGAAGAGCGGGCAGGAGGTGTCAAAATATGTGACGGTCTTGCCGTATTCACGGGCGGAATCGTCCTGTGCGGCGGTGACAAGCCCGCCGAGCTCATGGGAAAGCAGCTGGCAGCCGTAGCAGATACCGAGAATGGGAACGCCTAAGGTGTACACGCCGAGGTCGGCATGAGGGGAGCCTTCGGCATAGACGCTCTGCGGCCCGCCGGTGAAGATGATGCCGATGGGGTCGTAGGCGCGGATGGCGTCAAGGCTCATGTCATAGGGATGGACTTCGCAATAGACGTTATTCTCGCGGACGCGGCGGGCGATAAGCTGGTTATACTGGCCGCCGAAGTCAAGGATAAGAACTTTCTGGTTTTGCATACGGCTTTCCTCTCGCTTTTTCTCAGAACATTTTGATGTAGGCTTCGCGCTCTGCGCCGACGGAGACGTACTTTATCGGGCAGTTGACGGCCTTCTCGATATAACGGATATAATCGAGAGCTTCCTTCGGCAGCTCCTCGACGCTGCGGCAATTGCTGATGTCGCAGTTGAAGCCGGGCAGGTACTCGTACACGGGCTTTGCGGCTTCGAGCTCGTCAATGTCGGAGGGGAAGTAATCAATGCGCTTGCCGTCAAGCTCATAAGCGACGCAGACGGGGATCTGCTTGAGGTAGGAGAGGACATCGAGCTTCGTCAGGGCGATGTAGGTGCAGCCCTGAACGAGTGCGCCGTAGCGGGAGGCGACGACGTCAAAGCCGCCGACACGTCTGGGACGGCCGGTCGCAGCGCCGTACTCGCCGCCGGCTTCACGCAGGCTGTCGCCCTCGGCGCCGAACAGCTCGCAGGTGAAGGGACCTTCGCCGACGCAGCTGGAATAGGCCTTCATGATGCCGATGCTCTCATCGAGCTTGGCAAACGGGATGCCCGCGCCGATGGGGGCGTAGGCCGCAAGCGTGGTGGAAGCGGAGGTGTAGGGATAGATGCCGAAGTCGATATCGCGCAGCGCGCCGAGCTGAGCTTCAAAAATCACGGACTTGCCGGACTTTATCGCGTTGCTGAGATATTCGGTGGTGTTGCAGATATAGGGAGTGAAGAACTTGCCATACTCCTCGAGCCACATCATCATGTCCTCGACCTTGATCGCCTCATGGCCGTAGCCCTTTTCGACGGTCAGGTTCTTCCACTCGACGATGCCTTCGAGCCTGTCACGCAGGGTGTCCCAATGCAGCAGGTCGCCCATGCGGATGGTTTTCTTCATGTACTTGTCGGCATATACGGGGGAAATGCCGCGGCGGGTGGAGCCGAACTTCTTGTCGCCGAGCCTGTCCTCCTCAAGGCCGTCGAGCAGCTTGTGGTAGGGCATGCAGATGGTGGCGCGGTCGCTGATCTTGAGATGGTCGGGGCTTATCTCAATGCCCGCCTCGCGCAGCTTCATCGCCTCGCCGAAAAGATGCTCAAGGTCAATGACGATGCCGGGGCCGAGAACATTGACGGTCTCATCGCGCAGGATACCGGAGGGCATGAGATTCATAATGAACTTGCCCTTTTCATTGATGACGGTGTGGCCGGCGTTGTTGCCGCCCTGATAGCGGACGACGATATCATAGTTCTTGCTGAGCAGGTCGACCATGCGGCCCTTGCCCTCATCGCCCCAGTTAGTACCAACAATAGAAGTCAACATAGCGCTTTTTCCTCTTTCTTCTTTATACATTTATTTCGGCCTTGACGCCGAGGCTGGAATCATACTTTTTGAGTACCGGCTTTACGGTGTCGCGCAGGAACGTTTTGCACTGGCGCTCCGCCATGCCGGTGAAGGTCGCGGGATCGGTCAGCTGCGCCATTTCCTCATCTGTGAGGGAGAAAGCGGGATCGGCCTTGATGCGCTCAAGCAAATCGTTATCGCGCCCATAGAGCTTGACCTGCTCGGCAGCGGCGACGGAGTGCCGACGGATGGCCTCGTGCAGCGCCTGACGGTCGCCGCCCTTGTTTTTGACGCAGTACATGAGAATGTTCTCCGTGGACATAAAGGGCAGCTCCTCATTGAGGTGCTTTGCAATGACCGCGGGGTAGACCTTCATGCCGCGGACGATGTTGATGTAGAGATTCAGTATCGCGTCGGTTGCGAGGAAAGCCTCGGGGATGGATATGCGGCGGTTCGCGGAATCGTCCAGCGTGCGCTCGAACCACTGCGCGGAGGCGGTGACGGCGGCGTTCTGCAGGTCGCAGATCACATAACGGCTTAGAGACGCGACGCGCTCGGAGCGCATAGGGTTGCGCTTATAGGCCATCGCCGAGGAACCAATCTGCTTACTCTCAAACGGCTCGTCCACCTCTTTCAGATGGCTGAGCAGGCGTATATCGCTCGAAAACTTCGACGCGCTCTGCGCAATTCCGGAGAGCACCTGCAGAACCGCGAAGTCGACCTTGCGGGTGTAGGTCTGGCCGCTGACTGCCTGACAGGCCTCGAAGCCCATCTTCGCGGCGATGCGCCGCTCAAGCTCCTCGACCTTTTCGGCGTCCCCGTCGAACAGCTCAAGGAAGCTTGCGCCGGTGCCGGTCGTGCCCTTGCAGCCAAGAAGCTTTAGCTGCGAGAGCTGGAAGTCGAGCTGCTCGATATCAAACAGCAGGTCGTTTATCCAGAGGCACGCGCGCTTGCCGACGGTCGTCGGCTGGGCAGCCTGGAAGTGCGTATAGGCAAGCGTCGGCAGGGACTTGTACTTCTCCGCAAACTCACTGAGCGCCGCGACGGCGTTCACAAGGAGCTTGCGGATGATGAGCAGCCCGCCGCGCATACGGATGATGTCCGTATTATCGCCGACGTAGCAGCTCGTCGCGCCGAGGTGGATGATGGGCTTTGCCTTGGGGCAGCACTCGCCGAAAGTCAGCACGTGCGCCATAACATCGTGCCGTACCTCGTGCTCATGCGCGGCAGCGGCGGCATAGTCGATGTCGTCTATATGCGTGCGCATCTCGTCGAGCTGTTCATCGCTGATATTGAGCCCCAGCTCCTGCTCGCTCTCGGCGAGCGCGAGCCACAGCCTGCGCCATGTGGAGAACTTGTTGTCGTCCGAAAACTGGCGCTTCATCTCCTCATCGGCATAGCGGCCGCAGAGGGGGTTTTCGTAAAATTCGTGCATGGTATCAGCCTTTACCTTTGTATGTCACAAGCGGCTTGCGCTTATGCTCGCTTCGGTTATGGTAGCGGTCGATGACGGCCTTGTCCTGCGCGTTCACCGTGCCGTACAGCAGAAAATCGTCAATGGCCTTGTAAGTTACGCCCATCTCCTGCTCATCGGTCTGACCGTCGAAAAGCCCGGCGGAAGGGGCCTTGTCGATGATGCAGCGCGGCGCGTTGAGGTATTCGAGAAACTCAAAGACCTCGGTCGCGGTGAGGTCGGCGATAACGTCAAAGTCGCTCGCGCCGTCGCCCCACTTGGTGAAGTAGCCCATGTGTATTTCGCTCCGGTTGCCGGTACCGGCGACGAGGCGGTTCTCCGCCGCGCCGATGGCGTAGAGCGTTGTCATACGCAGGCGCGGGGCGATGTTGTTTATCGCGGCGGAGTTGAGCGTGCAGACCTTCTGAAGCTCCTCCATCTCGCGCTCACGCACGGCGGTGAGGTCGACAGTGCGCGTCTCGATGCCGAACCGCTCGGCGACGGCTATGCCGTCGTCCGTGTCCTGCCCGTAGTTGCGCTTGGAGGCACAGGGCATGATGATGCCGACGGTGTTGTCACACGCGGCCTTGCAGAGGATGCCGACGAGGGCACTGTCCTTGCCGCCGGAGTTGCCGTAAACGATACCGGAGGCACCGGCGCTTTTGACAAGCTCGCGGATAAAGGCAACGCGGCCTTCGTACTCCGCCTGATAATCTCTCATTTCTTCTCACCTTTCAGCGACGCCTCGACAAGCCCGAGGAACAAGGGGTGCGGCTTGTTCGGGCGGCTCTTAAATTCGGGGTGGAACTGCACGCCGACGAAGAACGGCTTATCGCTCAGCTCGACGGCCTCGATTATGCTGCCGTCCGGGGAGCTGCCGCACAGGCACAGTCCGTTCTCGCTGAGCACCTCGCGGTAGTCGTTATTGAACTCGTAGCGGTGACGGTGGCGTTCGGAGATATCCTGCCTGCCGTAGCAGCGCTCCATAGTGCTGCCCTTGACGATATGGCAGGGATAAGCGCCGAGGCGCAGACTTCCGCCCTTGTCTATATTATCATGCTGATCGGGCAGAAAATCAATGACTTTATGTGAAGAATTTGCATTAAATTCGCGGGAGTCGGCGTCCTTGAGCCCGCAGACGTTTCTCGCGAACTCAATAACGGCGATCTGCATGCCGAGGCAGATGCCGAGATAGGGCATGCCGGTCTCGCGGGCGTAGCGCGCGGCGCTTATCATGCCGCCTATGCCGCGGTCGCCGAAGCCGCCGGGGACTATCATGCCGTCGCAGCCGGAGAATATCTCGGCGGCGTTTTCATCGGTGACGGTCTCGCTGTCGATCCATTTTATATCGACGGTCGCGCCGCAGGCATAGCCCGCGTGGTGCAGCGCCTCGGCAACGGAGAGGTACGCGTCATGCAGCTGGACATACTTGCCGACAAGGCCGATGGTCACATGGCGGTCGGCGGACTTGATGCGCTCGACCAGCGCCTTCCACTGGCTCAGCTCCGGCGCTCTCGTCCAGAGGCCGAGCTCGCGGCAGACGATGAGCGAGAAGTCGCTCTTTTCGAGCATCAGCGGCGCCTCGTAGAGGTTCGGGAGGGTCATGTTCTCAATGACGCAGTCGGGCTTGACGTTGCAGAACATGGCGATCTTCTTGAAAATCTCCGGCTCCAGCGGCTCATCGCAGCGCAGGACGATGATGTTCGGCGAGATGCCCATTGCCTGAAGCTCGCGCACAGAGTGCTGCGTGGGCTTGGTCTTGTGCTCGTCGCTGCCCTTGATAAAGGGGACGAGGGTCACATGGATGAACAGGCAGTTGCCCGGACCCTGCTCAAGGCTGACCTGACGTGCGGCCTCAAGGAAGGGCTGGCTCTCTATATCGCCGGTCGTGCCGCCGATCTCGGTGATGACGACGTCCGCACCGGTGTTCTTGCCGACCTTGTAGATAAAGTCCTTTATCTCGCCGGTGATGTGGGGGATGACCTGAATGGTCTGGCCGAGGTACTCGCCGCGGCGCTCGCGGTTAAGGACGTTCCAATAGACCTTGCCGGTGGTGAGGTTCGAGTAGCGGTTGAGATCCTCGTCGATGAAGCGCTCATAGTGGCCAAGGTCGAGATCGGCCTCCGCGCCGTCCTCGGTGACGTAGACCTCGCCGTGCTGATAGGGGCTCATCGTGCCGGGGTCGACGTTTATATACGGGTCGAGCTTCTGCGCGGCGACCTTGAGGCCGCGCGCCTTGAGCAGGCGGCCGAGCGAGGCCGCGGTGATACCCTTGCCAAGACCGGACACAACGCCGCCGGTAACGAAAACATACTTAGTCATAACGATCATCCTCCGCAAAAAATATTTTGAACCGCTTACCGGGATCGACAGGTGCACAGAAACAACGTGCCCTTGTCAATCGAGGGTAAAGAAGAAAAAAATAAAACGTTCTCCGATGCCTAAAGGGGGCACGAGGCCCCTTACACCGGCGAACGCCTGCGAAGAAAATCAAAAACCAAATTACTGTAGCAGTATACATTCATTGTGCCGAATTGTCAAGATACCGTAAGAAAAAAATACATTCAAAAATGTCATGGACGGATGGCTCTGTCCATGACATTTTCAACAATTCCTATTGATTCAATAATAGAGCGGGTCGTTCCAATAGAACGAGAAGTCTTTATCGGTATAGCCGAACTGCTCGCGCAGCTCTATATAGCGCGGGTGCAGGATGAATACATATGCGTCGGGGTTATAGTCGACATAGCGCCATCGTCCGCCGGTCGGGTCGTCATATACTGTGTCGTTCACCTCGCAGTTCGGGGCAGCGGCGCGCATCTCGGCTATCTGCTCCTTGGGCACGTGGTTGTAGCAGCCGACCCACAGGCGCTCGAGCCCGGTCAGGGAATAGAGCGGGGAGATATCCTCAAGCTCGACGATATAGGCGACGTTCAGATGACGCAGGTTCTTAAGTCCGGAGAGCGGCGAGAGATCGGTGCAGAGCGTGGTCTGTATTTCAAGGTACTCAAGCTGAGTGCATCTGGCAAGCGGAGTCGCGTCGCTCCAGTTATCCATCGCGAGGATCGCGACCTCAAGCTTCGGCATGTATGCGACGAAGGAAATATCATCCAGATCGTCGTTATGGCCGACATCGAGGTACTTGACCTCGGTGCAGTATTTGAGAGCTTCGGAATTATAGCGGTCGAGCATGCCGCCGTGAGAGGGCTGGGAGGCAAGGATGCGCTCTACGTCCGTGCGCACGCTGTAGGCATCGCCGAACCAGACGCGCCAGATGACCTTGACGTCGGGATATGCGTCACGGATAGCGGCCATGTCCTCATTGGAGACGCCGCAGCTGTCCATATCGACGCTGACAAGATTGGGCATGCAGGCCATAGCCTGCATCACCTGCACGCCGCCGTCCTCGACCGGGATGTGACTGAGGTTAACGGTGGTGTCAACGGTGCTGAACTCCTTGCCGTAGAGCCAGAAGCTATAGCTGACGGAAGCGTTCGGGCAGGCGTCCATGACGGCGCGGACGGAGTCCCAGCCGAGATCTGCGCGCTCGGAGCCGAGCTGAATATCACTGAGCTTCGGCAGATAGGCCAGAGCCTGTACCGTGTCGGCGACGGCGTAGTCCGTCAGAGCGGAGAGGTCGAGACTCTGTTCACTGTTGGAGAGCACCTGACCGTCAGGGAGAGTCACGGTGTATTTGACCTTGACGTCGGGGTGAGCCTGTGCCCACTGATAGATCTCATCGATGCAAGTACTGCCGCTGAAGTCGGCCTTCTGAAGCTCAGGCAGCTGGTCGAGCAGGGCGGTCTCGCCGCTCTCAAGTGTTATCGTGAGATCGGTCGTCCCCTCGATATCCACCGTACCGGCCTGAAATTTCACGTTCTTCGCGGAAAGGGGCGAGGAAGAAGAGTCCCCGCAGGCGGAGAGGAGCAGGAAGGATGCGACAAGGCAGATGATGCAGAGAATTTTTTTCATTTTACGCATAAGATGATTCCTCCGGGAAAAGGGTGTGCAATGCTTTACTGCAGGCCGTAGACCTCTTTGCCGTACTTCCCCTTGAACTCGGCGGGGGCTTCCATATCGCAGAGAGGATCGAGCCAGTAGAAGCTGTATTCCTGATAGTTGTAGCCAAGCTGTTCTCTCAAAAGCTCGTGTCTCGGTACCCAATAGTATTTCGGAATATCAGGGTCATATTGGGAGTAACGCCACGCTTCACCGTGCGGGTCTTCGGTCGTGGTGTTGATGTTGCAGCCAGGGACGGCGGCCTTCATCGCACTGACCTGCTCGGCGGGGACGGGAGTTTCCCTGCCTATCCACAGGCGCTCAAGCTCCGTCAGCCCATAGAGCGAAGATATATCCGTAATGTTCGGGCAGCCGGCGATGTTCAGATGGTGCAGCCCGGTGTTGGCTTTGAGCGGGGAGATGTCGGCGATGCGGGTGGAGTTGAGCTCCAGATACTCAAGCTTCGGGCAGTCCTCAAGCGGGGAGAGGTCAGTCACGGCCGTCATGGCGATTATGAGCACTTCAAGATCGGGCATGCTCCTGACAAAGTCGATGCTCGTCATCTCATCATTGTGGCCGAGGTCAAGATACTTGACCTTGGTGCAGTACTGCAAAACGCTCGCTTCATATATCATGCCGCCGACGGTCGGCTTTGAGGCGAGGATACGCTCCACGTCTGTGCGCACGCTATAGTTGGTGCCGAACCAGACGCGCCATACAACGTCTATATTCGGAAACTGCTCGCGTATTTTCGCGAGGGTTTCGTTGGAAACGCCGGTGTTGTCCATGTCCAGATATGTGCAGCGGGTCATGAGCGGGAGCGCTTCGGTAAGCGCCGCAGCCTCGTCGCTTATCTTCGTGCCGCGGAAGTCGAGAGACGCGGCATTGAGGTTGATTTCGTGTCCGTAAAGGGTGAGGCTGTAGTCGAGCTCCGCGTCCGGGCAGGAGGCATGTATCGCGCTGATATCGGCGATGGTGAGCGCGTCGCTCCCCGTGCTCTGCGCACCGAGCTTTATGTGCGTGACCGATGGCAGACACGCGAGCGCTTCAGCCGTCTCCGCGGCGGCAGCGTGGCCGAGGGAGGAGAGGTCGAGCTCCGTGGTGCTGTTATCGAGCACCGTGCCGTCCGGCAGGGTGACGGTATATTTCAGCTCAAGCAGCGGATGCGCTTTGCCCCATTCGGCGATCTCCTTCCAGCAGGCGCTGCCGCTGAAGTCGGCGCGCGTCAGGTACGCGAAGCTGTCAAGCTTTGCCACGTCCTCGTTCTGGATGACGGCGGTGAGCTCCGTCGTTTCCGCCGGGTACGTGCCGCAGGAGAGCGTGACCTCAGTGACCGGAGCTGAGCCGAGAAGGGGCTTGACGTCGGCGGGAGCTTCATGGAACGGGCCCGACTTGCAGACAAGAATGAATATCACAATATATATAATTGAGGGGATAGCTTTTAGGCGGGCTCTTGAACGCATCTCTGTCCTCCGCGGTTTTATATCTTTGCCGGTCAATGGGTCAATGATTGATTAAAAATAAGTATATCATTGGATGCGCTTTATTTCAAGACGATTAGTGGAAAATACTTCCGCCGCTCCGCCGCGTGACGGCAAAACTCCGCAGACTTTCGCGCCTGTAAAGTGGTAATGAATTTTTCTTAAGAGTATGACGCATGTTGACAAGAGCAGTAAAGCGGAGTATACTCCAAGAAAAGTCTACGTAAACGATAGGAATTAAAGGACGGTGAAATAAATGCTGTGCTGTCAGTGTCGATGTTATGCGATTGAAAATAGAATGAACGGTAAGGATAACACGCCGGATAGTACGGACGGGTAACGCGGCCTTGAACTGCCGCCGCGCCCGCCCGGAGCTTGTCATTGTTCCGGCACGGACGCAGGACGGAAAGGACGCGGAGAATGTTCAAGGACCTCAGAGAGACCATAGAAGCATATAAAGCAAGGGACCCGGCGGCGCGCAGCTCATTGGAGGTACTGCTGCTCTATCCGGGGATAAAGGCGGTGCTCAGCCACCGGCGCGCGCACTGGTGCTACATGCACGGGCTGAAATTTCTTGCCCGGCTCATCTCGCAGCGCAGCCGTCACCGCACCGGGATAGAGATACACCCCGGCGCAAAGATCGGCAAGCGCCTCGTTATCGACCATGGCATGGGCATCGTCATCGGCGAGACGGCCGAGATCGGGGACGACTGCCTTATATACCACGGCGTCACGCTCGGCGGCACGGGCAAGGACGTCGGCAAGCGGCACCCGACCATCGGCAGCAACGTCCTTATCGGCACAGGCGCAAAGGTGCTCGGACCGCTGAAGATCGGGGACAACAGCCGAGTCGCGGCAAACTCGGTCGTGCTGCGCGATATCCCGCCTGACAGCACCGCCGTCGGCGTACCGGCGAAGGTGGTGCGCGTGGAGGGCAGGCGCGTGAACTTCGCGGGCGAAGTAGACCAGATACACGTCACCGACCCCGTGTGGCAGGAGCTTGCGGAGCTGAAAAAGCAGCTTGCCCAATTGCAGACAGCTAAATAATAAAGATATGAGGTTCCTCTTACACAGAGGAGCCTTTTTCTTAAGAAAAATTTACCTGTCAGCATCTTGACAAGCGTGCGTTGTGGTGATATCATTTTGATATCAAAAAGATGGAGGGCAAGAAAATGGCAGAGAAATTACTCAGCAACCACAAAAACGGCATGCCGGTCATGCTGGCGCTCATCGCGGCCTACTGCGCGGCGATCGCGGCCATGATAGTCGGCGGGATAAATATGGACGCGGGCGGCGGTATAACACTGTTCGTCGTGGGCACGGTCTGGGTCTGCATCGGCTGGTTCCCTATGCTCGGCCTGAAGGTGCTCAAGCCGCAGGAGGCGCTTGTGCTCACGCTCTTCGGAAAGTACATAGGCACGCTCAAGGGCGAGGGCTTTTACTTCGTCAACCCCTTCTGCGTCGGCGTGAACCCCGCGGCCAACACCAAGCTCAGCCAGAGC
>CAKTIH010000069.1 GCA_934565615.1 uncultured Oscillospiraceae bacterium
GTTTTTAGGAGGCGGGGAAATCGCAATCCCCGCCTCCTAAACGACTCTTTGGTGACTTTCTGTTCGCACAGAAAGTCACCCTGCGGAGCAACCGGCAGTTGGTTACTGCGAAAATCCACATCCAAGACGCAGCATTGCTCCGTCCACTGCCCCGCAGTCATTACTGCAAAAAATCCAACTCAGAACACCCATGCCCCGTGTTTCATGAATATATTCCCCGCGCTGGGAAAAACTGTTTCGTATAAGGCTTTGCCGCATTATGCGGCCTTGTCCTGACTGTTTTTCACGGGAGAATATCATGGACAGTATGAACCTCGCACCCTATATAGATAATGAAAAGCTCGCCGATTACGCTGTGTCCTGCGCGCGGCTGCTCAAAAGCACCGGTACGCAGTCCGGCGCCGAGGCCGCGCTGCGCCTGCATGAGAGCATCCGCGAGCTTCGCCGCTGCCGGGACACGCTCCACCGCCGCTATACCGGTGCCCCCGCCGTCCCCTCCGGCTGCGAGTGGCTTCTTGATAACTGGTATATGGTCCAGCGCGAAGGCCCCGCCGCCGAGGATGAGCTGCGCCGTGCGCGCTCTCTGCGCCGCTGCCGCGATGGGCTCATCGTCACCGAGCTTTGCCGCACCCTGCTGCAAGCGGGGCACGGGAGACTCACCGAGCAGCGCTGCCGTATCTTCCTCGAAGCCTTCCAGAGCGTCACAGTGCTGCGCCGGGGCGAGCTGTACCTCTTCCCCGCCGCCATGCGCGCCGCGGTGATCCAGGCCCTTGCCGCTGTCTGCCGCGATATGCTCAATTCCTCGGACGCCGAAGCCTATGCGCAGGAGCTGGAGGCGCTGTTTTCCTCCCTGCGCCTGCTCTCCTCTATGGACATGGAGCGCCTGCTCGATTCGGTCGATGTGTGCAGCGCCATTCTTTCCCGCGACCCCACCGGGGACTACCCCAAAATGGACCGCGAGACAAAGGCTGAGTATCTCCGCCGCCTTGAAATAATGGCCGCGCAGCGCGATGTTGAGGAATATACCCTTGCTTCCGAACTCATTGAAAAGGCACAGGCGGAAAACCGCCATGTCGGCTTCCTGCTGCTGCGTGAGCCCGGCAGATGGGGCGCGGCGCTCTACATCGCCGCGAATGTCCTGCTCACTCTTTTTATCAGTCTCTGCATTTCCTTTTCCCTCGGCAGCCTTTGGCTTGCGGCGCTGCTGCTTCTGCCGGTGTCGGAGCTTGTGAAGGCCGCGGTGGACTTTCTCCTCATGCGCGTCGTGCGCCCCCGCCCCATGCCGCGTCTCGATTTGAGCGAGGGCGTGCCCGAGGAGGGGAAGAGCATATGCGTTATCTCCGTCATTCTTGGCAGCTGCGATGCGCAGCGCCTTGAGGCCCTGCGCCTTGCCAGCCGCCGCGAGGGAAAGAATCTCAGCTTCGGCCTGCTTGCCGACCTGCCCGGCGCGGCGACCGCCGAAACGCTGCGCGATGCTGATTTGCTGCGCGATGCGCAGAGCGCCATTGACGCGCTGAACGAAAAATACGGCGGCGGCTTTTACCTCTTCACCCGCCAAAGAAGCTATAACGGCGAGAGCTACAGCGGGCATGAGAGAAAGCGCGGCGCACTTATCGAGCTTGCAAAGCTCCTCTGCGGTGAGGGCAGCGAGCTCTCCGTCACCGGGGACGAAGCCGCCCTGCGCGGTACGCGCTACATCATCACCCTCGATGCCGATACCCGCATATACCCCGGCTCGCTTTCACTGCTGATCGGCGCGGCGATGCACCCGCTCTGTACACCGGTGATCGACGAGGGGTCAAACGTGGTCGTTTCGGGTCATGCGATCATCCACCCGCGGATAGAAACGGAGCTTGAGAGTGCAAACTCCACGGACTTTTCCCTTATCTTTGCCGGGGCCGGCGGCTGCGATCCGTATTGCAGTCTCTGCGGTGAGCTTTACATGGACGCCTTCGGCAGCGGCGGCTTTGCCGGCAAGGGGCTCATCGACCCCAAGGCGCTGCTGCGCTGCACGGCGGGGCGTTTTCCGGATGGGCGCATCCTCTCCCATGACGCGCTTGAGGGAGCCTATCTGCGCGGCGCGTACATGAGCGACGCCGAGTTTTCCGATGCCTTTCCCGATAAGCCCCTTGCCTATTTCAAGCGCCAGAACCGCTGGATCCGCGGCGATTGGCAGAACGCCCGCTGGATATTTGCCCGCGAGCTTTCGGATATCGACCGCTTCCGTCTGTTCGATTCGCTGCGCCGTTCGCTCGTTGCACCCCTGACCTTCATCGCGATCCTCTGCGGCTTTTTCATGTCCGCGTCGGGGCTTGCTCTCGCGGCGTGGGCGGCGCTGCTCGCGCTGCTGAGCAGCCTGTTTCTATCACTTATCGACCGCAGCCTTTCCCGGCGCGAGCATGTCCGCCTGAAGCGTCACACAAGGCTCCTGACCGGGGCGGGCGGCGCTATCGTGCGCACCTTCATGCGCCTGTGGCTGCTGCCGTTCGAGGCGTGGGTGTCCGCCGCGGCGATACTGACGGCGCTGTGGCGAATGCTCATAAGCCACCGGAAGCTTCTCCAGTGGCAGACCTTTGCACAGACCTCCGGCGGGGAGCAGCTTGGCGAAAACGTCCGCGCGATGTGGGTGTCCGTCGTGACGGGCGTGCTGCTCATGGCCTTTTCCCCGGCGATAATCGGGAAATCCGCTGGCTTCATGTGGCTGCTCTCCCCCGCTGCCGCGGCAGCGCTGGCGCTGCCTGCCTATAAGGGGACAGAGCTTGCCGCGCGTGACCGCGAGCTGCTGCGCTCCGCGATGGCCGCATGCTGGCGCTATCTCAAGGACTTTTCCGCGGCGGAGGACAACTTCCTTCCTCCCGATAACTTTCAGGAGCAGCCGCCGACGGGCGCCGCGCACAGGACATCGCCGACGAACATCGGCCTTGCACTTGCCGCGGCGGCAGTCTCGGCCGAGTGCGGGATAATCCCGCGCAAGGAAGCGGCGGGCTATATCTCCCGCGCCGCAGCGACGCTTGAAAAAATGCCGCGCTGCATGGGACACTATTATAACTGGTACGATACGCGCACTCTCGCACCGCTCTCCCCGCCGTATATCTCCACGGTCGACAGCGGGAACATGTACGCGGGGCTCCTCTGCGCGGCAAACGCGCTCGGCAGTTGGGGCGAGGCGGAGCTTTCGTCGAGGCTGCGAGCGATCATGGCCGGGATGGATTTCTCACCTCTCTATGACAGGGTGCGCGGCCTGTTCTATATCTGCTATGACACTATAAACAATGCCGGGAGCGGCGGCTGGTACGACCTGATGGCAAGCGAAGCGGTGCTGACAAGCTACATCGCCGTCGCGAAAGGGGACGTGCCGATGCGGCACTGGCGCGCCTTGAGCCGCGCGCAGCTTCAGAAGGACGGCTACCGCGGCCTTGCAAGCTGGACGGGGACGATGTTTGAATACCTCATGCCGGCGCTGTTCCTACCGCTCTACCGGGCGAGCCTGCTCTTCGAGAGCAGCCGCTTCTGCCTGTATGTGCAGAAGCGCCGCCATTTTGCGGGCAAGCCCTGGGGCATATCCGAGAGCGCGTTCTATTCGCTCGACGCCTCCCTTTGCTACCGCTACAAGGCGCACGGCTGCCCCGACCTTGCCCTCAAGCGCGGGCAGGAGAGCGATATGGTAATCTCCCCATACAGCAGCTTTCTCGCCCTTGCGGTCGACCCTATCGCTGCGTTGCGCAATCTGCGCCGCCTGCGCGATATCGGGGCCTACGGGCGCTGGGGCTATATAGAGGCGCTGGACTTCACGCCCGGGCGCTGCCGCCGCGCGGACGGAGAACAGGTGCGCTGCTACATGGCGCACCACGTCAGCATGAGCCTGCTCGCCGCGGCGAACGCGGCGGACGGCGGCTGCGTGCAGAAGCTGTTCATGGCCGATGCGTCAATGGCGGCGTACACGCTGCTGCTTCAGGAGAAGCTGCCGGACTCCGGCGTCGTGATGCGGCGGGACAGCTCCCCCGTACCGGAGCGCCCACGGCAGCATGACAAGAGCCGCTGGGAGCTGCGCGGAAGCGAAGCGGACGCCGGAGCACACGCCTGCCTGCTCTCAAACGGGGCCTACAGCATCCGCGTCACGGACGATGGGCACAGCGCCGCTTTCTTAGGCGGCTGCTGCATATACGACTGCAAGCGCCCGGAAGATACGCTTAACCTCAAGATTAACGGCGAAAGGCTGCTGCCCGCCGATGGAAAATACGCATGGACGCTAAGCGAGGACCACGCCGCGTGGAGCTTTGAGCAGGACGGCGCGCAGTGCGCCGTGACGCTTGCAGCTATCGACGGCGAGCTTGGAGAGCTTGCCGAGGTGCAGCTGCGCGGGGCGGGGCGCACGGAGCTTGAGCTCGGCTTTCGCCCGGTGCTCGCCGCGCCGCGCGATGCGGAGAGCCACAGCGCGTACTGGAAGCTCGGCATGACGGCGCAGGAGGGTGAAAACTCAATCCTGCTGCACCGGCTGCCGAAGGGCGATAAGCCAGGGATATGGCTGTGCCTTGTCTGTGATCACCCGGCCCGTTTTGAATCTGACGAGCAGGGCTGCGCGGAAGCGCTCGTCTCTCCGTATCTGCGCGCGGCGGTGACAGTGCCGCAGACACGCGCGGGTCAGGCGGCCACGCTGCGTTTTGCCATCTGCATCGGGACTGACGCGAAGTCTGCCCATGACGGGGCGGCGCGCATATTAGCTTCCGGTGCCTGCGGCGGTAGCATGCCCGACGCGGCGGCGATACACCTCGGCATGAACGCGGCGGAGCTTGGCGCGGCAATGGAGCTTGTACTGCCGCTGTGGAGAAATACGCTCTCAAGCGCCGCGCCGCAGAGCGAGCTTTGGCGCTACGGCATCTCCGGTGACCTGCCGATAATATGCTGCGACGGCGGCGCGGTGGAGACGGAAAAGCTCCTGCGGCGCTTCTGCCTGCTCAAAAGCTGCGGGCTTGACGCGGAGCTTGTTTACCTCACGCGCGAACAGGGCGAATACCTCCAGCCGCTGCTGCGGCACATCGGGCAGGTGCTTGCGCCGGTCGGGCTGGAAGCGCTCATCGGCAGTCCCGGCGGTGTGTTCACAGCGCCGCTTGAAGCTGCCGAAACAGTGAAGAGCCGCGCCGCTGTCGTCATCGGGGAAGCGCAGAAGCAATATCATCCGCTAAATGCCCCCGAGCTGAGCGCCCGCCGCGACGTGGATGCTGTTCCGAAACACAGTTGGGACAACGCGAAATTCACATTTGAAGTAAACGATACTCTCCCTGCGCGGATATGGCAGCACATCATAACAAACGGCAGCCTCGGCGCGATAGCCGCGGACATCGGCCCGGCAGGGCTGTGGTACAAAAACGCGCGGGAAATGCCCCTTATCGCGCCGCCGGTGGATATATACGACGTAAGCAGTCCGGAGCGGCTGTACGTCATGTATGGCGGCAAACCCGTCAGTCTCTTTGCAGCGAACGACGGCTCTGCCTGCCGCGTGAGCTTCACGCCGGGATGCGCTGAGTGGGAAAAGGAGATCGGCAAAAATAAAATCAGGACGCGCCTGTTCATCCCGCAGGGGCTGGATGCGCGCGTGCTGCTCATCGACGGGGCGGACGGACTGCCGCTCGTCTGGGAGCTTGAGCCCGCTCTCGGCGGGAGGAACGGAGCATGCCTGCGCATTGAGGAGGAGCCGGGGCTTATCCGGCTCTCAAGTCCGGATTCGTACTATCCCGGCCTGCAAATGCTCATAGGGAGCAGCGCAGAGCTTGACGCGGAGACGGACTTCTCCCCCGCCGCGCTGCGCATAAAGCTAAACTCCGATGCGGAGACTGTACTCTGCTGCGGCTGCTGCACGGAGACGGAGCTGCGGGAGCTGTGCGCCCCAGACACCGCGCGCTCGCTTCTGAATGCCGTATCCGCGCGCTGGGCAAGGCTCCTCGGAGCGTTTTCTCTGCGCTGCAGAGACAGTGCGCTTGAGCACTATATGAACGGCTGGGCAGTCTATCAGACCGTCGCATGCCGCCTTGAGGGGCGCAGCAGCATATACCAGAGCGGCGGCGCGCTCGGCTTCCGCGATCAGCTTCAGGACAGCATAAACCTGCTGCTCATAAACCGCGGCTACGCGAGGGAGCGCATACTCGACTGCTGCCGCCATCAATACGCCGAGGGCGACGTGCTGCACTGGTGGCACCCGCACACGGACGGCGACCGCGGCGTGCGCACACGCTGTTCGGACGACCTGCTATGGCTGGTATGGGCGCTGTGCGAATACGTCGAGGCCACGGGAGAGGAGGAGCTGTGCTCCATCGAGGAGCCGTATCTCTCCTCCCCGCCGCTGAAGGACGAGGAGCATGACCGCTATGAGCGCCCGGAAAAGTCGGCCAAGAGCGCGGCGGTGCTTGAGCACGCCCGCGCGGCATTGGAGTGTTGTATACACCGTGGCTTCGGAAAGCACGGGCTGCCATACACGGGCAGCGGCGACTGGAACGATGCGCTCGACAGAGTCGGCGGAGAGAGCGTGTGGCTGGGCTGGTTCTTTGCCTACTGCGCCGCGCGCTTCGCGGAGCTGCTGGAGCGGCTCGGTGCCGATGGCGCGGCACGGTACAGGCAGTATGCCGCCGAGGTCGGGGGCGCGGCGGACGCTGCCTTCAACGGGAAATGGTACCTGCGCGCGTTCTATGCCGACGGGGAAGCACTCGGCGGCGGGGAGCGCATAGACTCCGTGGCGCAGAGCTGGGCGGTGCTCTCGGGCTTCGGGGCAGAAACACGCGCCGCCTCGGCAATGGATTCGGCACTGTTCCGCCTCTGGGACAGGGAGCACAGGCTCATAAAGCTGCTCGACCCGCCGTACTCCGACCGGGAGCGCAGCCCCGGCTATATCACCGGCTACGGCGAGGGCTTCCGCGAAAACGGCGGGCAGTACACCCACGGGGCGATATGGCTCGCCATTGCGGCACTGCGCCTTGGGAGAAGCGCCGAGGGCACGGCGATGCTCGAAACGCTGCTGCCGGAGACGCACGAGGAGCGCATCTATCAGGCAGAGCCATTCGTGCTCCCGGCGGATATCTGCACAGCGAAGGGGCACGAGGGGCTTGCGGGCTGGACATGGTACACGGGCTCCGCGGGCTGGTACTTCCGCGCGGTGACGCGGGAGCTGCTGGGTCTGCACATGAGAGACGGGAAACTTTATATAGAATCCCCCGTGCTGCCGGAGTTCTCCGTAAACTGGACGGACGACGCGGGGAGCGTACACGCAATAGAACGCACACCCGGCGGGATCACAGTGGACGGCAAAAGATATGATGGCGGGAGGATAGGGTGAAGCGGGTGACCATGACTGTGCAGGAAAGCCAAGGGCGAGGACTGAGATGCGCCTTAAATTTCCTGTAATTAACAAATAGTTCTACCATTTCAAGCTTGTGGGTGGTATAATTATGATAAGAAAAATCGCGGAGGTGCCACATGGAATTTAACAGAACCGAGCTTATGCCCGGCGTGTTTCTGAGTCATCTGCGTTCCGACAAATTCAAGACCGCCTGCATGAGCGTCACGCTGCTCACGCAGCTGCGGCGCGAGACCGCGGCGATGAACGCGGTCATACCCTTTGTGCTGCGCCGCGGCACTACGCGCTACGGCGATATGGAGCAGCTATCGCGCAGGATGGATGAGCTTTACGGCGCGGCGGTGGAGCCGGTCGTGCGGCGCATAGGCGAAATACAGTGCATCGGCTTTTACGGCAGCTTCCCGGAACCGGACTATCTGCCCGGGGGCGAGGCGCTGCTGGGCGACACCTGCGCGCTCATGGCACAGCTTCTGCTCGACCCCGCAACGCGCGGCGGCCTGCTGCTGCCGCAGTATGTGGACAGCGAGCGCGAAAAGCTCCTCGACATCATCCGAAGCCGCGTGAACGATAAGCGCAGCTACGCCCTCACGCGCTGCATTGAGGAGATGTGCTGCTATGAGGACTTCGCCGTCAGCCGCTTCGGCAGCGAGAGCGAGGCCGAGAACATCCATTATAAAAAGCTGACCCGGCACTACCGCGAGCTTATCCAGACCTGCCCGGTCGAGATATTCTACTGCGGCAAGACCGACTTCAAGGCCGTGTCCGCCGCGATGCGCGATGCGTTTTCCGCGATGCCGCGCGGAGAGATAGATTACGACATCGGCACCGACCTGCGCATGAACGCGGTGGAGGATCACGTCCGCTTCGTGGAAGAGGAGATGGACGTGACGCAGGGCAAGCTCGTCCTCGGCTTCCGCCTCGGCGAGTGCATGGAGGAGCCGGATATCCCGGCGCTCTATGTATTTAACGCCGTCTACGGCAGCGGCGCGACGAGCAAGCTATTCATGAACGTGCGCGAAAAGCTGTCGCTGTGCTACTACGCAAGCTCGGCAGTGTACCTGCACAAGGGGATAATGCTCGTCTCCTCGGGCATCGAGTTTGACAAGCTGGACGCTGCGCGCGATGAGATACTCGCGCAGCTCGACAGCGTCCGCCGGGGCGAGATCACCGACGATGAGCTGCGCTCGGCGAAAAAAAGCGTCGCTTCCGACCTGCGTGCGGTGCAGGACAGCATAGGCGAGCTTGAGGGTTTCTACCTTTCGCAGGCGCTCGACGGGCTTGACTACGGCCCGGCAGAGCTGGCGGCGCTGGCAGAGGACGTCACGAAGGAAGAAGTTCAGGCCATCGCCAAATCGATAGAGTGCGACCTTATATACTTCCTTAAGGGAAGCGGAGAGGAGGACGGCAGCGATGATGAAACTGCATGAGTACCCAGAGATCGGCGAGATGCTTTACAGCACGGTGCTCCCGAACGGGCTTGAGATAAGGGTGATACCGAAGAAGGACTTCTCCACCTGCTATGCCGCGTTCATGACAAATTACGGCGGGGCGCACCGCCGTTTCACGATAGACGGGCGCACTGTCGACACGCCCGCAGGCGTCGCGCACTACCTCGAGCACAAGATGTTCGACTTGCCGAACGGCGATAACGCGCTGAGCATACTCTCGGCAAACGGCGCTGACCCCAACGCCTTTACCTCAAGCGGCGTGACCTGCTATTACTTTCAGTGCACCGAGGGCTGCGAGGAGAACCTGCGCATGCTGCTGCACTTTGTGTCGACCCCGTACTTCACGGACGAGACGGTCGCAAAGGAGCAGGGCATAATCGCGCAGGAGATACTCATGGGCGAGGATAACCCCGGCATGGTCGTCTACTATAACCTGCTCGGGCTGCTCTATGACCACCACCCGATACGCGACCGCGTCGCCGGGACGGCGGAGAGCATCTCCCACATCACCGCGCAGACGCTTTACGACTGCCACCGCGTTTTCTATGCTCCGTCGAACATGGTCCTCTGCGTGGAGGGCTGCGTCGACCCGGAGACCGTCGCGCGCATCGCGGAGGAGGAGCTGCCGAAGGAGCGCGCGGAAGTTCCCACGGCGGACTTCGGCGAGAAGGAATCCTCGCTGCCGCGTGAAAAGCTCTGCCGTGTACAGGGCGAGGTCTCAGCGCCGCAGTTTCTCATCGGCGCAAAGCTCGACTGCGCCGAGAGCGGCGAGGCCGCGCTCCGGCAGCACCTTGTCGCCGCGCTGTGCCTGAGGATGCTCTGCGGCTCGTCCTCCCCGTTTTACACGAGACTGTACGCCGACGGGCTTCTCAGCGTGGACTTTGACTATGAGACGGACTTTTCT
Organism: uncultured Oscillospiraceae bacterium; assembly: GCA_934565615.1. Taxonomy (GTDB): domain Bacteria; phylum Bacillota; class Clostridia; order Oscillospirales; family Oscillospiraceae; genus Limivicinus. Next base: position 9,698 of record CAKTIH010000069.1, read on the forward strand.
GCCGGGACCGGAACGGTCATCATCGGCGGCGAGAGCCGCGAACCGGAAAAGATACTCGAAGAGTTCTCCCGCGAGGTCGAGCGCATCGCAGCCGAAGGCTTTGACGCCGGGAGCTTCGAGCGCGCAAAGCGCGCCTCACTCGGCGCGAGACTGCGCGGGCTTGAGGATTTCGACAATGTCTGCGTCTCGATGGCGATGGGGCTTCTTGACGGCTACTGCGCGCTCGACGCGTTCCGCCTGCTCGAATCGGTCACGGCCGAGGAATGCCGCCGCTTCGCCGCGGAAAACCTCTGCCGCGAGAGACTGGCGATGTCGATCATTGAGCCAAAAACCACCAACACAACAGAAACAGAATAAGAAGGTAAAAAGCTATGCAGCCCCTTGTGCAAACCATCCAGCGTGATTCCGCGATCACCTTCCCGATGCTCGGGAACCTCACGATAAATCCGCCGTCCTACTTCACAGTGTTCGGCATGGACATTTATTTCTACGGCGTCATTATCGGTCTCGGCTTCATCCTCGGCATACTCTACTGCTCGCACAACAGCCGCCGCTTCGGCATAGATCAGGACAGCGTATACGACGTGATGATCTGGCTCATCCCGACGGCGATAATCGGCGCGCGGCTCTACTACGTGCTGTTTCGGCTGGATTACTACGTCCAGCACCCGAATGAGATATTCGCCATCCACAACGGCGGGCTCGCCATTTACGGCGGCGTCATCGCCGGGATACTGGTGATATGGCTCGTGTGCCGCAAAAAGAAAATACCGCTCGGCGCGATGCTCGACCTGCTGTGCTACGGGCTGCTGATCGGCCAGATACTCGGCCGTTGGGGCAATTTCATGAACCGCGAGGCCTTCGGTGCCCAGACTGATATCTTCTGCCGCATGGGGCTCATCGCTCCCGACGGCAGCACGATATACGTCCACCCGACATTTCTTTACGAGAGCCTGTGGAACCTGTGCATTCTGATCTTCCTCATCATCTTTGAGAGGAAGGGCAAGCGCAGCTTTGACGGGCAGTGCATCACGCTCTATTTCCTGCTATACGGCATCGGCCGCACATGGATAGAGGGGCTGCGCACCGACAGCCTTTATATCGGCGCAACCAACATACGTGTTTCGCAGGGGCTTTCAATAGCGCTTGTGATAATAGCTCTGGCGTACCTCATCATTCAGGGCCGCCGCGAGCACCCGCCGGAGGAGCTTTACGTCAATCGCGTTATGCAGGAGGCGGCAGCGGCAAACGGCGGCGAGGAACAGACAGAAGCAGACAACGAAACGGAGGAAAAATAACATGGCAGATTATAAGGACATCATCACCGGCACTCTCAATAACATCGTCGGCAAGGTCAAAGAAGTCGCGGACAGCGGCGCTATCAAGGACATATACGAGCACGGCGCGAACCGCGCAAAGTCCTACGGCCAGATGGCAAAGCTATCGCTCGAGATAAACGGCGACTCCGAGGAGCTCAAGCGCGTCTACGCCGAGATCGGCCGCCTGTACTATGACCAGGCGAAGGACGCTCCCGAGGGTTTCTTTGCGCCCCTGTTCGAGCAGGCCGCCGCGCTCATCGAGAGCATCAACGGCAAGCAGGCGCAGATACAGGCGATGAAGGACGAGTTCGCCGCCGAGACCGCTCCCGCCGAGGACGCGGACTTTGAGTCCGTCGTCGACGCCACTGAGGACGACGGCACCGCAGCCGACGACGAGGACGGCATCGAGATAGAGATCACTATCGAGAAGGACGACGACAAGGAATAAGCGATATCTCACGCAAAGGACACACCCACGCAGGTGTGTCCCTTGCGTTTTGATTCTGTGTCGATAGTTGGACAGAAGCAATAAAACATTTTGAACGCGCTGCAAAGTATATTGCAGCGCGTTCATCAGTCTGTCAAAGAACAGCGTATTACATCAAGCGGGAACAGCACATTTTAAGCAACTGTTGAAAAAACGAGCAAAA
>CAKTIH010000070.1 GCA_934565615.1 uncultured Oscillospiraceae bacterium
GTCGGTAGCTATATCCGCTGCGGCCTCGTGCAGCTTTTTCATCATCTCGGTGCGGAAGGAATATATGCTGTCCAAGGTGACAGTGCCGTCCGCAGACAAGAAGCAGCTTATCTGCGCAAAGGCCGTTTCACTCTCGCCCTGCCAGCGCTCCGCCTCGCGCTGCGCCTCAAGCCGGTGCGCAACGCTGCCGTAGGCAAGGATGCACACGGCGCAGAGCACCGCGAGCGCGGCGGCCACTATCAGCATTATGCGCCAGCGGCGGCTGAGCCTTATGCGTTTTGCTCTATCCATATACATCTCAGCCCTCGGAGCTGTCGGCCATTCTCACCTGATCGCCGTTCTTGATGGGGCCGGAGCCGGTGGTGATGACATAGTCACCGTTGCCGAGGTCGGCGACGACGGCGGAGTTATTGTCATCTGATGCAAGCACCTCGATGCTGACGCGCTTTGCGATATAGCGGTTGCCGAGGGGCGAGCTCTTCTGGCTGATGGCAAGGACGAACGAACCGTTATTGTCGCTACGGATGGCGGAATTGGGCACGATGGTGTCGTAATTAGCGCTCTTCTGTCCGACGGAGAGAGTAAGCTCGGAGCCGGTGGTGACATCGCCCTCAAGGTTGAAGGTGAGGAGTTTATTGGTCTGCGGGTTCTTGGGGTCGGTGCGGATATTGGTAAGGGTCGCGGTGATGGAATTGCCCCAATAGTAGTTGCTGACGGTGGCGGTATCGCCGGTGCGCAGGCGCTGCGCCTGATCGTTCGTGACGGAGAAGCTCACGGTGTGCCCCATGTCTGGGACCTCGATGGTACACATGAGCGAATCCTTGGTGACGGTATCGCCGGCGGTGCAGTCGATGGTGTCGATCTTGCCGCTGACGTTTGCGGTGACAGTGTTATCGTCCTCACCCGCGAGGGATTTTATCTTCTCCTGCTGGCGGGATATCTGGTCGGCAAGACTTGCAAGGTCGATCTGCGCGGCGGCAAGTGTTTTTTCATTCTGTGCCTGAGTATATTCAAGGCTGCTCAGAGCGTCGGAGTACGCATTATAAGCAGTCATGCTTTCTTCTTCCGCTTTATCGTATGCCTCTTTATACGGAGCGACCTTATAGAAAACCTCATTATTCTGTTTTAATATTGTTTCGTACTTGGCTTTCTTTGACTCATATATTTTCTTCACACCGGAAATATATGGGTCTGAATCCTCGTTCATCTGGCTAAGCTTCAGTTCTGCATTGGCAAGCTGTTTTCTTGCCGCTTGAAGTTCCGGCGATTCATCAGAATAATCCGGTTCCGGTGTTGTATCTCCGCCTTCTTCCGCTGTATACTCAGCGGTTTCTGTAAGACCGGATAGTCTATCAACTTCTGACTGCCAGTACTCAACATCTGCAAGAGCCGCATTATAGCGATTATTGAAGTCCTCTCTGGCCTCATCCAGTTTCTTTTCCGCATCTGAAAGTTCTGCTTCTGCGTTACTGAGCTGATTAGTAATATCTTCTCCGCCGTACTGCTTCAGCATAAGCATATAAAGATCATACGCGTCAGATGCGGCCTTATCGGCATCCAGCATTTTTGCTTCCGCGTCGGACACAGCGCGGTTCTGCGTGGTATAGTCAAAGGTCGGCAGGGAGAGCGCAGCCTTCTGGTAGCTCACGCGGAGCTCACGCAGGGTCTGCTCGGCCTGCTCAAGCTCGTCGCCGTCGCCCTCGCCGAGGATAAAGAGCACGTCGCCGGTCTGAACCTCCTGACCCGCTTTGACCATAACTGACCTGACGGTGCGGGTCTTGGTCGCCTTGACCTGGTGCTTGCCGCTGGCCGTGACGGTACCCGTGCCGCGCACCTTGGCGACAATGTTGCCGTCGGTCACTCTGGCTGTGGCGACCTCCACCAGCGAGCGGTTCATTATAGTGTTCGAGAAAAAGGTCAGCACGAGCAGCATGGCCAGAAAGATGATGGCCGCGTTCTTGACCCATTCACGGTTTGCAGTCTTGAATTCCATATTGCACCTCTTTAGAATTGTCAGCCCTTGACGCTGCCGGAGTTCGCAATGCCCTCAACGAGGTATTCCTCGCCGTGCAGGAACAGCAGCAGGCACGGGATCATATACACCGTCGCCATGGCGAAGGCAAGGCCGATCTCGCCGGAGTTAATGCTGGAAAGGAACACCGAGAGCGGCTGCGCCTCGGAATCCTGAAGCAGGATAAGGGGCTGCTCGACCATGTTCCAATAATCGATAAAGACAAGGATCGCGATAGAGTAAAGCGCCGAGCGGCACTGGGGCAGGCAGATCTTGGTGAATATCTCCCACTCCCCCGCTCCGTCCACCTTTGCCGCCTCAATAAGAGAATACGGGATGCGGCGCATGAACTTCGTCAGCAGGAACACCGAGAACGGCGCGAACATGCCGGGCAGGATAATAGACCACGGCGTGTTCAATATGCCGAGCCACTGGCTGACAAGATAGTTCGGCACGAGCGTGACCTGATACGGCATGAGCATAAGGATAACATAGAAGAAGAAAATGCCGCTGCGTATCTTACCGCGCCAGCGGGTGAAGCTGTAGGCCGCGACCGCCGCAACGCCGACCTGAAGAATGACGATCGGCACGACGAGGAGGATACTGTTCCAGAGCTTGAGCAGATACTCCGGGGACTTTATAAGCCCGGTGGTATACTGTGAGAGCGTGACCTTATCGGGGATGAACTTGAGGTTCACGGTCTTGGAGACATAGCCGCCGGAGGTCGTGGCAAAGATCATGCCGTAGTTGGACTTTATCTCCGCCTCGGACATGAATGAGTTTGTAATGGTAAGCACCGTCGGCAGAAGAAACAGCACCGCGAATACGGCGCAGAGCACGAACATCGCGCCGCGGCCGAAATAGTGCTTCTTTCTGAGACGGGCAGGAGCCTTGTTCTTCATCCCTCCACGTCCTTTCCGAACTTGTCCTCCGCGTAGAAGAGCAGCGCGATGAGGACGACCATCACCAGAGCCATGACGACCGCCGCCGCCGAAAGCTTCTGATAGTCAAGCGACTTGAAGGTGTTGTTCATAAAATGCTGGAGCATATACAGCTTCTCATACGGATAGTCCCCGGTCAGGAGATACACCTCACGGAAGACCTTGAAGGAGTTAATGAGCGAAAGGATGGTGACAAAAAGCACCGTGGGCGAAAGGTAGCGCAGCTTTATGGCAAAGAACTTATACCACTCGGACGCGCCCTCGACATCCGCCACCTCGAGCAGCTCCTTGGGGATATTCGCAAGCCCGGCCATGAAGAGGATCATGTTATAGCCGAGGTTCTTCCACAGGAACAGGATGATGACGACGGCCTGACAATGGTCAGACTGGAGCCAGTCTATCTTCGCGATATCGAAGAGAGCAAGGAACTCATTGATGGTGCCGTTATAGTTAAACAGCACCTGCCAGATGAGGACGACCGACGCGACCGGAACCATCATGGGGCTGAGGAAGAAGGTGCGGAACTGCGACTTCATCGGAATGCGGCACTCAAGCATGAGCGCCAGCACAATAGCAAGTATTACCGCAAGAGGCACCGCTATTGCAGAAAACTGCAAGGTATTTTTTGCCGCCATTATGAAAGCGGAGTTCTGAAAGAGCTTTATGAAGTTTTCAAGGAACACGAAGTTCCGCGAGCCGACGCCGTCGATCATCGAATAATAAACCACGACGCCGAACGGGACGATGAAGAACACGCCCACGCCGATAAGGCTCGGCGACAGGAAGCACAGGCTGCGCATGAAGTCCTGCCGCTTCAGCTTTCGTTTTTCTTTTTCTCTGTCCATAGCTCTCCGTTAATCAGTCAGATAGATGCTTGAAATTACCAACGCCATTATAGCGCATCGCTTACGTCTGCGCAAGGCGGCATTGATTAAGAGTGTTTTAAAATTCATGGCGCGGCGTTTGCCGCGCCATGGGTCAAGGTATCAGCTTATCAGCGCTGTTCGTTGACGTAGATGTTGGCCTTGCTCTGGATGAGGCGTGCTACATCCTCGGCGGTCTTCTGGCCCTCGAAGAAGGCTGCCGCCTGCTCGTTCACGATGTTGAAGATGCTGTCGTTATAATCTGCGGCCTTGGTCGTGGTCTCGATAAGCTCACGGATCTGGTCGAGCTGCTCGGCATCGAGAGCGTATATCTCCTGAGGCTCGCCAGTGGTGTTGTTCCACATGGTAAGGCGCACGACGGGGATCTTCTCGCCGTTCTCGTCAAGCAGGTAGTTGCCGTCATTATCCTTCTGGTACTGGATAGTGGTGGCTTCCTTGGCTTTCTCATCGAAAACATCGATGCGGCTGGAGAGAGCATATCTGCCCTCGTTATACTCCTTGGTGAAGAACTGTCTGAGGAACTGCCATATAGCATCCTTATACTGGCTCTTGGCGCTCATGGCGTAGCCGCTGCCGTCAAGCGAGACCATGTTGCCGGTGCCGCTGTTGGTCGGGTAGCCGATATAGGTGATCTTGCCGCCGAGGGACGCGGTATAATTATTATAGAAGATATCATCGATGCTGTAAGCGCTGGTGCGCACGAGCATCTGCTTGCCCTGAGCAAGACGGTTGGAGGTATCGTCCTCGTCAGTCCACTCATAGTTCTCCCAGTCAAATTCCGAGGGGAAGGAGTTTGCGAAGTTCAGCAGATCGATGAACTGCTGGCTGTCAAAGCTGCATTTGCCGGTGCCCCAATCGACGAAGCTGTCCATATCAAGCGCAAGGCAGGTCTGGAGAATGTCGGCCTTGGTGGTGTACTGGTCGAAGGCGGTGCAGCCCTCGGGCATGGAGGCAAGAGCGGCGTTGAACTCATCATAGGTCCAGCCCGGAGTGTCGCCCACAACGGAGGCCGCGCCGATGACGGAGTTGATGTAAATGCCGGAGAGCGTAGTGCAGAGCTTGCCGTTCTCCTCGAAAGCCTGAAGCACGCTGGGGAAGAAATCGTCACGGCTGAGCTCGCTGTCGGCGTCGATGTAGGGATAGAGGTCCTCAAGCAGACCCTTGGAGGCGAGCTGGCGGTAGTTGAGCCCGTTCAGGCAGAAGATATCTGGGAGGTTGCCGGAAAGGATCTCGGTATTGAGCTTGGTCTGACCGGCGTCCCAGCCGTCCTGATCGTTATTGTACTCGGAATAGTCCTTGACCTCGATGCGGTACTGGTCGTTGCTGCGGTTGAACTTGACGATCATGTCCTGTATATCATAATCAATATAGATTGCAGCAAGGGTAATGGCCTCCTTATGGGGCACGGAGTCGTAGGGAACCTTGGAGACGGTGATAAGGTCGAGGCTGCTGGTATGATCCTTATCGTCCCACTCGCTCAGCCAGCAGGTGACGGTGCCGTTCTCGTCGACATTCAGGATGTTGACATTAGAGCCGTTGACATCGCAGTTGAGCCAGTTGAAGATCTTCTCGGACTGCTGCTTTTCAACGGAGTAGCCATAGAAGCTGGAGCCGTTGGTATAATAGAAGTCATAGTCTCCGCCGCCGGAGATCGCGCTATAGGTATCGAAGTTAATGTTGATGGGGTCTTCGAGAGTGCCGCTTTCGGCGTTGATCCTATAGAGCTGCTGGCCGTCGCTGCCATAGATGGCGGCAGCGAGGCTGCCGTCGGCAAAGCGGAGGACAGTGTCGATATAATCATCAGCACCGGCGCTGACGCTGTATGCATCGGTACCGTCAAGCTTCACGGCACGGATGGTGTTGGTGCTGTTATCGACAAAGACGACATTGCCGTCCTTGTCCAGCTGCATATTATAGGTATTGAGCCACTGATCCTGCTCGGTCGGGATGAGGGCGCAGGTCAGCTCATTGCCGTCCTTATCGAAGCTGCGGACATAATACTTCTGCTCGTTCTTCTGCCCTGCCCAGTATTCGTCACTGTAAAGGACAGGATCGCCGTCGCCTTCATACCAAGAGGTGTTGACGACCTCAACGGTGACAAAGCCGCTGTCGGTGAAACGGACGCTGTTCATATAGCTGCTGGAAGAAAAGTTTTTGCGGTTCTGATCGTCCGTCTCGGCGGGCATGGATTCGTACTTGTCGAGCTTTGTGAGATTGCCGTTATTGTCGATACGGTAAAGGAAGGTGGCGTAAACATCGTACTGGCCTTCATACTCGGGGGTAACGCCCTCGGGGATGTTCTCGCCGATCTTCTCATTGCTGGTGGCGTACATTCCGTCGGCAGTCATCGCGCATATGTTCAGGTAATTTTCCCGGTTCTGCGTGAGGTCCTTATACTCGGCGGTATAGACATACTCAGGCGTGGGTTCCTGATCTTTTTTGGTATTCACAGTGCCTGGCTGGCCGCTGCTGCCGCAGGCGGCAAGGCTCAGGCACATGACAACTGCCAGAATAAGGCACACTATGCGGCCAAAAAGCTTGGTGTTCTTCATTTCATCCTCCTGAATTACATTGTTTTTCGAGTGTATTGTACCATAAAACCCACCGCTTTGTCTCTTAAGCTTTCTTAAAACAGGGAAAAACCGTTGTAACCGCGGATTTTTATGATACAATGAAACCAAGACGAACATGGAGGTGATGCCGGATGGCTGACACGTCTCATATCCTCATAGTAGATGACGATCCGGACATAAGAAAAGTTCTCTTTTTTTTGCTGAAAGATAATTATTTTGTTGAGGAGGCCGCCGACGGCGCTGCCGCGGCGGAATATATCGCCGCGCATCCGGAGACAGACCTTGTCGTGCTTGACGTGATGATGCCGGGAATGTCTGGGTATGAAGCCTGCGGGAAGATACGGGCGCTCTCCAACGCGCCGATACTGTTCCTCACGGCGAAGTCCGCGGAAGCAGACATGATCTCAGCCTACGGCAGCGGCGGGGACGACTTTCTCTCCAAGCCCTTTTCGCAGGGCGAGTTTTTAGCGAAGGTCAATTCTCTGCTGCGCCGGTACAAGGAGTACCGCGGCAAGCCCGCCGAGGCGCTGACGATCGACGGCCTTGAGGTCGACCTTGAAACGCACAGCGTGAAGAGCTCCGGCAAGGACGTCACGCTTACTGACACGGAGTACGCCATTCTTGAGTACCTGCTGAAAAACCGCGGCAGCACCGTGACTGCAGCGGAGCTGTACGAGTCGGTATGGAAGGAGCGCTTTCTCCCCGGCTCGGGCAACACGGTTATGGTACACGTGCTGAACCTGCGGCGTAAGATAGAAGAGACGCCGAGCGCGCCGAAGATCATCCGCACCGTATGGGGAAAGGGATACCAGATTGATTAAGAAGCTGAAGCTCCCCTCCTCGCTCAACGCGAAGATGCTGTATGTCTGCGTCGGCGGTCTGCTGCTGGCGCTGGCGGTGTTCCTGCTGATAAACCGGCTCGGGATGCTGCTGGTCGACAAAGTCTATATGAGCGACGACGCGGTGAAGCAGCGCAAGAACGAGATATACTCCGACTTCTCCGCCTACGTCAAGGCTAACTCCGTAAGCGGGCGCGACAGTCTCTCCGTCGCGCAGTGGACGGACGGGCAGCCCTTTGTCACGGTCGTGATATTCGGCCGGGGCGCAGACCACCGGCGCTTCCATAACGGCAAGACGGAGCAGGAAAACGGCGTACACAGCAGCTATGACTACCATAACTACGGCACGCTCTACCTCGTCCGCTTCGAGGACGGGCTCTATCAGGTCGCGATCTCCGACAATTCCGATACACGGCAGCGCGGCATAGTGCGCGCAGCTTCAGTTTTTACGGCTTTCTTTGCTTTTATTCTTCTGTACATGTGGTACACCCGGCGGCTGACGGACAGGATTATAAAGCTCTCGAAGGACGCAGCGGAGGTAAGCTCGGGTGAGCTTGAAAAGGTGATAAGCTCCGACGGCAGCGACGAGATCGCGGCGCTCGCTTTGTCGATGGACGAGATGCGCCGCTCGGTCATGCAGCGCATGGGCAACGAGAGCCGCGCATGGGAGGCGAACGCCGAGCTTATAACGGCGATATCGCACGATATACGCACACCGATGACCTCGATGCTCGGATACCTGGGGCTGCTCAACGACAGCGGCTTTGAGGACAAGGAGCGGTGCAGGCAGTTCACGGCCTCAGCCTACGCAAAGGCGATGGATCTCAAGGAGCTGACGGACGAGCTGTTCCGGTACTTCCTCGTCTACGGCAAGGCGGAGCTTGAGCTTTCGCTTGAGAGCTTCGACGGGCGGCTCCTGCTCGAACAGCTCCTCGGCGAGGCGGAGTTTGACCTTATAGACTCCGGCTTTCGCGTGCAGCGGATAGAGTTCAAGGGCGAGTGCAGCGTATCGGCAGACCCGCTCTATCTCAAGCGCACGCTTGACAATATGATATCCAACATCAAAAAATACGCCGACCCAGAGCGCCCGATCATGGTAATAACCGAGCTGACTGACGGCAAACTGTCCGTCTGCATCTCGAACTACGTCAAGCGCTCTATGGACAAGGTCGAGAGTACGAAGATAGGCATACGCACCTGCCGCAAGATCATGGAGGCCATGGGCGGCAGCTTCACCATCGCAAGCGACGGCGAGCACTTTGCCGCGGAGTTCGCGCTGCCGACAGTAGAAAAGATGGCGGAGTGACACAGAATGATAACCGTACTGCAAGGCTTGACCGGGCAGTACGGTTTAGTTATAATATGCTTAAATATGTAATGGAGGGTTTGCCATGTTCAAATTCAACCACTTCAATTTCAATGTCCTCGACCTCGACCGCAGCCTGAAGTTTTATAAGGACGCGCTCGGCCTTGAGCCGGTGCGCGAAAAGGACGCGGCGGACGGCAGCTATAAGATCATCTTCCTCGGCGACGGTGCGACCGCTTTCCGCCTTGAGCTGACATGGCTGCGCGACCACAAGGAGCCCTACGACCTCGGCGAGCAGGAGTTCCACCTCGCGTTCACCGTCGAGGACTACGCGGGCGCGTTCGAGAAGCACAAGGCTATGGGCTGCGTGTGCTTTGAAAACCCGGCAATGGGCATCTACTTTATAGAGGACCCGGACGGGTACTGGATAGAGATAGTCCCCGAGAAGAGATAAGGAGCAGGACATGCAGGATATACTCATCGTTGTCGACATGCAGAACGACTTCATCGACGGTGCGCTCGGCACAGCCGAGGCCGTCGCCATCGTGCCCAAAGTCGTCGAAAAGGTCAAGGGCTTCAAGGGGACCGTCATATTCACGCGCGATACGCATGACGAAAACTATATGCAGACGCAGGAGGGGCGCAATCTTCCCGTACCGCACTGCATCAAGGGCAGCCAAGGCTGGGAGATTTGCCCCGCTCTCGAGCCGCTGCGCACGGGGCTCACCATAGATAAGCCGACCTTCGGCTCGGCAGAGCTTGGCAGGCTGCTCCTTGAGCTCGACGCGAAGGAGCCGGTCGGGAGCATCACGCTCGTCGGCCTGTGCACGGATATATGCGTCATCTCAAACGCGATGATCGCAAAGGCTTTTCTGCCGGAGGTGCCGGTAACGGTCGACGCGGCGTGCTGCGCGGGCGTCACGCCTGAGAGCCACCGCAACGCACTGAACGCGATGAAGATGTGCCAGGTCAGGATAGAGAACGAATAAAAATAACAAATCCGGGGATCAAACGATCCCCGGAATAATATTTCACTCTGTGAAGTGGATATGGTTGTTTATATGGTCGCTGCAGAAGCAGTGATAGCCCTGACACTTGGAGCAGTAACGGAACTCGAGTTCCGGATGGTCGACGTCCGTCCTGCCGCAGACCGCGCACTTATGCGTATAGAGCTTGTCCTTCTGCTCGCGCCGGATACGCGCGGACTCCTGACGGAAGTTGACGGTGTTTCTGCTCGGGCGGCGCGGCAGTGAGGCGAACAGCTCACCACCGCAGAAGATGAAGAAGTTCACAAGCGCGACGAGCGGCAGCAGGTTCACCGGGAAGGAGTTGGCAATGACCGAGTAAACAAAGAACACCGCGTCCACGATGGCGAGGTACTTTATCTTTATCGGGATGATGTACATGAACAGTACCTGCATGTCCGGGTACAGGACGGCAAATGAGAAGAACATGGACAGGTAGATATACTCCGAGCCGAGGTTCACGGAACGGCCGGTGATGAAATAAATAATGAAGCCGTAGAGCACCGTAAGGATGACGCCGGAGAAATAATATATAGTAAACTGTCCTGTCCCCCACTGAGCCTCGAGCGTGCTGCCGATCCAGTAATAGAACCAGAAGGCGAGGAACGCGAGCAGTCCCATGCTCGGCGGATAGAAGATAAACGAGACGAGCCGCCATACCTGCCCGTGCAGGATAAGCGCGGGGTCAAAGGTCAGGACGCCGAGGAACGACCTGTTGATAGCCCCGAGCACCCATATAGCGACATTCGCCGCGGTTATATAGCGCATCAGGTTCGGGATGCCGAAGCCCGGATGCTTATAGCAAAACTGCTCAATGCTTCTGCGTGGATCCTTCATAATCTTCTCCTGTCGACACTGCCGGTAAAACCCGGCAAGGATGTATTTCATGCTTACTAATATACATTCCCGCCGGGGCAAAGTCTATAAAATTTTGTAAATTTGAAAGATAGGGCTTTCAAATTCGGCGAATGTATGGTAATATGTAAACCACGAAATTATGAGTGAGGCTGAATACCGTGGATAAAGATTCTCAGATTCAGGAAAAAGAGCTTAAAAACGACATTATTGAGGGCCGCAACGCCGTCATTGAAGCGCTCCGCGCAGGCAGAGCCATAGACAAGATATTCATCGCCAAGGGCGATGTCGACAAGACTCTCGGCCACATCGCCTCCAAGGCGAGGGAAAAGGGCATAGTCGTCGTAGAGGCCGACAGGCGCAAGCTCGATTTCATGAGCCAGACCCACGCCCATCAGGGCGTCGTCGCGCTGGCCGCGGTGCGCGAATACTGCGAGATCGCCGATATCCTCGCCGTCGCCGCAGAGCGAAACGAAGCGCCATTTGTCATCGTCTGCGATGAGATAAGCGATCCGCACAACCTCGGCGCGATAATCCGTTCGGCAGAATGCGTCGGCGCGCACGGCGTCATCATTCCGAAGCGCCGCAGCGCGGGGCTCACCGCCATTGTCGACAAGGCCTCCGCCGGTGCTGCCGAGCACATGGCCATCGCGAGAGTGCCAAACATCTCCGCCGCGATAAAGGAGCTCAAGGATAACGGCCTGTGGGTCTACGGCACCGCCGCCGACGGCCAGAACGGCCTGTGGTCGACCGACCTCACCGGCGCTATTGCGCTCGTCATCGGCTCTGAGGGCGAGGGCATGAGCCGTCTCGTCAAGGAGAGCTGCGACTTTATACTCAGCCTGCCCATGAAGGGTCAGGTCAGCTCCCTCAACGCATCCGCGGCAGCAGCCGTGACAATGTATGAGGTGCTCCGTCAGCGCAGCGCGCAGAGCTGACGCCTTTTTCACGCTTCCAGAGTGAAGCACAGCGCGCCCTACACATAGAAAACAAGGATCAGTATATGAAAGATTTCAGTCTGGACTTCGATCCCACAACTGAATCTTATACCGACATGCCGTTTGACAGCATACTGTCGCAATACGAGCTGGAGTCACACGCGGACGATCTGTCCGGGTCGGATGACTCCGGCTATTCGCCGTTCTATCTTGATGACGACGATGACGTGCGTGTCTATACCCCCGGCACAGCTACGGTGC
>CAKTIH010000071.1 GCA_934565615.1 uncultured Oscillospiraceae bacterium
GCGTGGGCACCACGCCGCCCACGCCTCTACTGCTATTTTTTGCTAAGCTCTACCCCAACTATTGACATAGAACCGAAAATGTTTCAGTGAGTGGGAAAATTTTTGAAAAAACTCCCGCTGTGTATCACAGCGGGAGTTAAATGTATTACGCAGCCTGTTCCATTTTGCCTATTTTGTACTTCTTGACATAGCGGAAGTATATCATATACGCAAGTGAGGTCAGCCCCCATGTGATGGGATAGGCCACGGCGACGGTTGAAATGTCATTATGCAGCGGCACGACGGTGTATATCCACACAACGCGCGCGATACAGATACCGACAGCCGTGATGATGAACGGCACAAGCGTATCGCCGATGCCCCGCAGGCTGCCGCCGTAGACCTCGACCGGGACATACAGCAGGTACCACGGCATGATATAGATTATCATGCGCATGGCAAGGTCAATGACGTTCTGGTCGGTCGTGAATACTACAAGGAGATATTTGCCGAGCGTCACGAACAGCACACTTATCAAAATGGCGAAGCCCGAGGTCATTATCATGCAGTCGCGTATGCTTTCACGCACGCGCTGCATGCTGTTTGCGCCGAAGTTCTGCCCGACGAAGGTCATGACCGCAAGCCCCATCGCGCTGAGCACCAGCCATGTGAAGGCGTCCACCTTGCCCATCGCGACCCACGCCGCGGCGGTGTCTGTGCCGAAGCGGTTGACAGCGGTGATGATTATCATGTTGGAGATAGAATAAAGCACAGCCTGAAGCCCTGCAGGAAGCCCGATATGTACCGTGCGGCGCATGAGCTTCCAGTCAGTGCGCAGTTTTGAAAGCTCAAGTCTGACGCTCTCTTCGGTCTTTGGCCGTGCGAGGAACCAGCAGACCATCACCGCGCTCAGAAGCTGCGACAGCGCCGTCGCGACTGCCGCGCCCGCGACGCCCATATTAAAGGTGACAACAAACAGCAGGTCGAGCACCACATTTATAAGGCAGCAGGCGATAAGGAAATACAGCGGGTGCTTGGAGTCCCCGACCGCGCGCAGGATAGCGGAGCCCATATTGTAGACCATTCCGGGGATCATCGCCAGATACACCCAGCGCATATACACGATGGAGTCGGCCATCGTGTCCTCCGGGGTCGCCATGATGCGCAGCAGCACCGGAGCGGTGAGAATGCCGACGACGGTCATGATAGCGCCGCTTGCGATGGCAAGGATCATCGCTGTGTGCACCGAGCGGGAGGAATCCTCCGCATCACGCGCGCCGTAATATTGCGCGACAATGACCGCTGCGCCAGAAGCAACGCCGGTGAAAAAGCCGATAAGCAGATTGAGTATCTGCGAGGACGAGCCCCCGACCGCGGCCAGCGCCTCCTTGCCGACGAAGCGGCCGACTATGACCGCGTCAACAGTGTTATAAAGCTGCTGGAAAAACGTTCCTAGGAGCACCGGGAAGAAGAACAGCATCAGCTGCTTCCAGATAACTCCCTCGGTGATCCCGTTATATTTTGAATTGTTCATTTAATCAACTATCTCCTAAATTACACCTAAGGTCTTGAAGATCATTGCCCATATAAAAAGCGTCAGGGAGCACAGCGCGCTCGTCGCAACAACGGCGTTGCCCGCAAGCTTTGCGTCGCCGCCCATCTGCTGCGCCATCGTGAAGGAAGCTATCGCCGTGGAGGAAGCAAAGACTCCGAGGAGCGAGGCAAATTCCACGCCGCGGAAGCCGAGCAGGCACGCGAGCCCCAGCATAATCGCCGGGATAATGATAAGCCTGCCTATCACTATTGCAGCCACAGTTTTAATATCATCCCGCAGGTCGCCAAACTCAAAGAAACCGCCAAGCAGAAACAGCATGATCGGAGAAGTCGCGTTAGCAAGCTGCGCGACGGCGTGCTCCAGCCCGGAGGGCAGTTTCAGTTTCAGCAGCTGGAAGATAATTCCGACGAGGGTCCCGACTATCATAGGGTTCTTGAGTATGTCAAGGGCAAGGCCGAGCTTACTTGTTTTAACACCGCCGAAGTGCTCAAGCGTAACAACGGCAAGGACATTATAAAGCGGAATAACGGTCGCCAGCAGCATGACGACGCAGCCAAAATCCGCCCCTACGGGCAGGAGCTGCTGCGCAAGCGGCAGACCGATAATGACGAAGTTGCTGCGATATAGCGCCTGGATCATAACGCCTTGCCGTTCAGGTCGTCGCTCCGTCCGCTTGACGATCTGCATGCTGACAAACCATTCCGCCAGCACGCCGAGCAGCGCAAAGCACATGAGCTTCACATTGAACGAAGCCGCAAGATCGGACACATATATATTATAGAAGGTCATTACCGGCATAAAATACCGGAAGATCACCCGGTTAAAGTGGAAAACATCCTCGCGCTTTATATCGCCCAGACACCGCGCCAGATAGCCGAGAGCGATAAGAATGAATATCGGAGTAACGGCATTCAGGCATACGATAAAGTTTTCCAAGGCTTTCCCCTCCGCATCTATAAAGTTCGCGTTAAGAGCAAGTATACGAGCGAGATATGGAAAAAGCAATGCTGAAACAAAAAATCATCGAAATAGCCAAAACCGGCTCGAAACCGCGTCAAAGAGTATACAACTTTATGGCATAAAACTGTCAGAAAATCCGGCGTAAACCTGTAAGTCACGCCGGATTCACTACTTTAATGTTGTAAATTTCTATTATTCGTCTCTGCTGCGCTTGGAGTCTATACGCAGGTACACGACCACGCCGACCAGTGCGGCCAGCGCGAGGAAGCCGATGATGCCGAAGAAGATGAGCTGGGTGCTGTTGCCGCGGTTATAGCTGCCGTTATCTGAACTCGTGCGGGTGGGCGTCGCCGTCGGGACCGGGGTAGGCGTCGCCTCAGGCTCAAAGCTGACCTCGGCAAGGTCGGTATAGACAGGCTCGCTCGTGATACCCTCGCGAGTGTTCATTACGGCGACGCAGTAATACATCGTGCCTTCTGTCTGAGTCGGGGTGTAGCTCGCGTTTGTCGCGCCGTCAATGGGGGTGGCCATGCCGCGGTTATTCACATTCGTGCTGTACCACTGGTAGCTCAGCTCGCCGTTGTTGGGAGAGGTCGCCTGAACGGTCAGCGTGCAGGTCTCCCCTTTCTTGAGACGGGTGCTCTGAGGAGCGAGGTTGATGTTCGGCGTCTTCGTGGTGAGTCCGTCGTTGCTGAGGTCGGTCCCGGTGGTCTGGTCGTTATTGCCGGTGGTGGTATTGGTGTTGCTGTTCGTGTTGGTATTGGTGCTATTATTATTGTTGCTGTTGGAGCTATTGTTATTGTTGTTCGTATTGGTATTCGACGCGGCCTTGACTGTTATGCGCGCGCCGTTGGAGTAGGAAGCGCCGTTGGCGTTTTCAAACTTTGCCTCCACGCACCATTCATTGAGCGCGGACGGAATGTTTTCGAGCGTCAGGCGCTCGGTGCCGAGCCCGTCAACGCCGAGACCGGGGAAATAATCCGGAGCATCGGCTGCAGTATATGTAACGGTAGTGTCCTTGCTGACGAGACGCCAGGTTATCTTCGTCGCGTCGTCCGCGCGGGCGACGAACTGCGCGCTGCCGCCGGGTTCGACAGTCTCACCCGTGGGGTGCTTTGTGATGTGCGGCGGGTCGCCGGGCGCAGGAGTCGCGGTCGGCGTTGTGCCGCCGGTGATGGAGATGTTGATTATAAAGGAGTAGGTGCCGTTCTCGGTGACGACGTTGTAGCTGCTGGAAAAGTTGCCGGCAGAGGTGGGCGTTCCGGCCATGTAAATGCCGTAATCATCCCATGACAGGCTCAGGCCCGCGGGAAGAGAGCCCGCGTACTTCTCATAGGACTTTATAACGAGGTTGCTGCTGAACACCTGGATGCTGCCGATGTCTTTACCGGCTTCAAAGCTGTTGACATAGTCCGCGCCCGCGCTCAGCCCCGGCAGGGCAAGCGCCACGCAGAGCACAAGCGTGAGCGAAAGCAGAAGCTTCAAGGTTTTTCTTTTCATCTTTTTCATTCTCCGTTTTCTTTTTGTCTTTAACTTTTTGTCTTAAAAATATTATAGCACAGCGATATTTCCCCTGCAAGACGGGAAGTCACGATTTTGCAATCTTAATAATATGACGAAGAAAAGCGAAATATGTTTCAACTTTGTAGACAATTACAATTCACTTTCTCGGCGCGGCATGATAAAATCGTCCGCGTCTGAAAGGAGTGGCTGCAATGAAGAATAAGACACGTATGATGATCCTCGCGGCACTGTTCGCGGCGCTTACCGCGGTGGGCGCGTTCATCCGTTTCCCGCTCGGGACGATGTCGGTGACGCTGCAATTCATGTTCACCGCTATGGCCGGTGTGCTGCTCGGCGCGAAATGGGGCGCGGTGTCGCAGGCGGTGTATGTCGTGCTCGGGCTTGTCGGGCTGCCGGTGTTCACGATGGGCGGCGGCATAGGCTATGTCATGCAGCCGAGCTTCGGCTTCCTGTTGGGGCTTATTCCCACTGCTTGGGTGATAGGCCGCCTGACGGAAAAAGAAAGCGGACATTGGCGCATCGCACTCGCCTGCCTTGCGGGGCTCGCGGTGCTGTACCTGATTGGTCTGCCGTATATGTATTTGATAATGAAGCTGTATCTGCACAAGTCCATAACCGTGTGGACGGCGATAAAGGCCGGGATGCTGGTCTATCTGCCGGGCGACGCGATAAAGATAGCCCTGACCGTGCTGCTATACAAGCCACTGAGGAAAGCGATTAGAAAGTGAGATCCGACTCAAATATTTGTGCGCGCTGCGAATCGCAGCGCGCACGTTTGCTTTTTCATCTATCACAGGTTAAGGAACTTTTTCCAAGTACCGATATATCCCTCAGCCTTTTCCTTCGTCTCGGCCTCGGCTGCCATACGCAGCAGCGGCTCCGTACCAGAAAAGCGGCAAATGACCCAGCTGCCGTCTTTGAAGTAGACCTTGCAACCGTCCTCGCGGCTGATGTGGTCGACGCCGTCAAAGTCCGGATTGCGCAGTTCTTCAAACAGGAAATGCTGAAGCTCCGCCTTGCGCTCGTTCGTCATGGTGAAGGATGCTTCGGCGTAGGCAAGCTCGCCGTAAAGCTCGCATATCTCGCGATACAGCTCCGAGAGCTTCTTGCCCGTAACGGCAAGCATCTCGACCAGCAGCGCCGCGGCATATATGCCGTCCTTACCGGAGATGTGCCCGCGCACGGCAAGGCCGCCGGAGGACTCGCCGCCGATTATCGCGTCCGTCTCCGCCATCTTCGCCGAGACCCATTTGAAGCCGACAGGCACCTCATAGCATTTCTGCCCCAGTCCCTCAGCGACGCGGTCGAGCAGATGCGTCGTGGAGTTATTGCGCACACACGGGCCTGTCCAGCCGCGGTATTTCACAAGGTAGTAGTACAGCAGCACAAGCAGCTTGTTCGGGTGGACGAAATGTCCCTCGTCGTCGATAACGCCGAGACGGTCAGCGTCGCCGTCGGTGGCGATGCCGAGGTCGCAGCGGTAGCGGTCGAGCACGAGCGCCGAGAGCGGCCCCATCGTCTCCTCATTCGGTGCGGGGAGCTTCCCGCCGAAGAGCGTGTCATGCCGCTCGTGGATTATCTCAAGGTCGCAGCGGCATGTCATGAGTATCATGCTCAGGCAGGTCTGGCTCACGCCGTACATCGGGTCGAGCGCGATGCGCAGCTGCGCTTTCTTTATCGCCTCGACGTCTATCGCGGCAAGGATGCTGTCGATATAATCGTTCGAGGGGTTCTTCTCCTTGATCTTCCCCTCGGCCAGCGCCGCGTCATAGTCGACGCTCTTGACCTCCTCAGGCCTAAGGCGCGCGATGTGCTCCTCTATTTTATTCGTCACGGTCTTGTCCGCGTCGCGCCCGCCGGCAGTGAATACCTTGATGCCGTTATATATCGCGGGATTGTGGCTCGCCGTAATGGCCATGCCGTAGGGCATATCGTGCGTCTTGACAACGAACATCATAAGCGGCGTGGGCGACGAGCGGTTTATCATATACACCTTGAAGCCATAGCCGACCAGCACCTCCGCCGCCCAGTGCGCGGACTCCTTGGATAGAAAGCGCCTGTCATAGCCGACGCATATCTCCTTGCCTGCATGCCCTTCCTCAAGCATCAGGCCGCAGAGCCCCGCCGTCAGCAGACGGATATTCTCCTTTGTGAACTCGTCAGCGATTATGGCTCGCCAGCCGCCGGTACCGAATTTTATCATTATCTTCACCTCATACCTGTTATGCGCCGAAGCGCTCTTTTTAATTATGATTTATTTTATCATTTCCCATGTCCGGAAACAAGATGCAGCTGCGGTATTTTCGTCACACATCTGGTCATATATTTTTGTCTTGATTTGATACTTGAACATATCCAGTTCAAGGAATACACTACCGCCATAAAACCACGGAGGTGCAATATGAAACACGATAAACTCACCAAGCTTATTCTTGCCGCGCTCTTTGCCGCGCTGACCTGCGCCGCAACGATGCTTATCCATATCCCCATGCCCGCAACGAACGGGTATATAAACCTCGGCGACTGCGTTGTTCTGCTGAGCGCCTTCTTCCTTGGGCCGGTCTACGGCATGGCAGCGGGCGGCATCGGCTCGATGCTTGCTGACCTCTTGCTCGGCTATGCGTTTTATGCTCCCGGCACGCTCATCATAAAGGGGCTCACGGCGCTCACCGCCGCGCTCATTCTCAAGGCTCTGCACGGCAAGACCGGTGCTATGCTCGTCTCCGCCATCGCGGGCGAGACCGTCATGGTGCTCGGATATTTCGCGTATGAAAGCCTCATCCTTGGCTACGGCATGGCCGCCGCGGCAAGCATCCCCGGCAACGCCATTCAGGGCGCAGCCGGTATAATCGTCGGCATCGCAGCGTACAAGGCGCTCTACGCTATCCCCTATGTGCGCCGCCTGTCCGTCTGAAAGGAGCATGGAGATGTACGAGGAAATCACCGCTCAGGCAAAGCAGGCCGTCACGGAGCTGCTCGAAGTTTCCGGTCTCAAGACCGGTGATCTATTCGTCGTTGGCTGCTCGTCAAGCGAGATCGTCGGTGCGCGCATCGGCAAGGGCTCAAGCATGGAGGCCGCGCAGGCCGTGTTCGACGGGATATACCCCGTGCTCCGTGAGCGCGGCATATACCTTGCCGCCCAGTGCTGCGAGCACCTCAACCGCGCTCTCATCCTCGAGACCGAGGCCGCAGAGAAGTTCGGCTACGATATCGTGAATGTCCGCCCATGGGCGCACGCCGGCGGCTCCTTTGCAACGACCGTGTGGGAACATCTTGAGCAGCCCGCCGCGGTCGAGCACATCAAGGCCAAGGCCGGTATGGATATCGGCGCGACGCTTATCGGGATGCACCTGAAGGATGTCGCCGTGCCGGTGCGGCTGAGCCTTAACAGGATCGGCGAGGCCGTGCTCATCTGCGCGCGCACAAGGCCGCGCTTCATCGGCGGCGAACGCGCGAGATATCAGGAAGAGCTGAAGTAAAAAAATAGCTGCCGCAATAAGGCATAAACATGGTATAAAGTAAGTTGGGTGTATCGTTTTTTCGGATACACCCAACTTTTAGTTTAGAACTTTTATTTCCCTTTCCGGAGCCTGTTTACAAGCTCCGCGTCGCTCTGGACGTTGAGGGTTTTATAGTCCGTGTATATCACCTTTCCCGGCAGCGCACCGGACGGCTTCTTTACAAAGCGCAGCATCGTATAGTCCACCGGGATCTTCGCGCCGCCGCGCCCCTGCGAATAATGCGCCGCGATCACCGCCGCCTGCTCTATGCTGCGCTTCGGCGGTTCAACGCCCTCGCAGCGGAGAATGACATGGCTGCCGTGTATCTTCTGCGTGTGCAGCCAGTAATCCGTGCGCCGGCCAAGCTTTGTGGTCAGCTCGTCGTTCTGGATATTGCTGCGGCCGACAAGTACCTCGAGCCCGTCATCGGTGACAAAGCGCAGCGGAGCCTGCGCCTTTGCCTTGTCCGCCTTGGCGTTCTTACTGTTCTTGATAAAGCCTGTCGCGATAAGCTCGCGGCGGAGGTCCGAAACGTCCTTCTCGCTCTCGGCGCTCTCCAGCAGTTCCAGCACGCTGTTGAGGTAGTCAAGCTGCTTTTCTCCCTCCGCGGTGAGCTTTGTAAGGTGCTCCTGCGCGGCCTTCATCTTGCCGTATTCCTTAAAGAGTGCCGCCGCGTTCTGCTGCGGGGTCTTTAACGGGTCAAGCTCAATGCGCACGGTCGGGCAGTCCGGCTCGTAATAGTCCTCGCATTCAAGGCTCCTGTCTCCCCTGTTGATACGGTAGAGGTTCGCCTTTATAAGCTCCGCGCGGCGGCGGAGCGTTTCCCTGTCGTCTGCGCGGCGCAGCTCCTCAAGCTGGGCGGCAAGCTTTCTCTGCTGGCGGTCGCGCATGGTGCGGACGGTCTTTGTCAGGTCATGGCTGCGGCGGCGCTGCTGTTCGAGCCTGTCGCGCTCGGAATAGAAGCGGTCGAGCAGCGCTGAAAAGCTCTCCTGCTCCTCGCAGTCCATCGCCTCGCCGTACTGGCCTATCTTCATAAAGCTGAAGTCCGCCGGTTTCCCGTCGGATAGCAGCAGGTACGGGCGCATCTCGCCCGCGTTCACGCTCTCGCAGAAAGCGTCGAGCAGCTCCGGGAGCATTTCATATCCGCCGCTGCGGTACGCAAGCTCGCGGCACACGAGCGGCGAGAGCCCGGCAAAGCTGTCAAGCAGCCATTTGTCAACAGGCTTATCCCTGTCCGCCGACGCGATGAGCGCGCGGCGCTGCTCCGGGCTTGTTTTAAGTATCTGCAGCTTTGTCTGCGCCGGGGGCATACGGTATATCATCCCCGGCAGCATGCGGCGCAGCGCGTCCCCGCCGAAGTCCATCCTGCGCATACAGTCGGTTATCCTACCCTCGGCGTCTACGAGGATCAGATTCGAGCTGCGGCCTATTAGCTCAGCAATGAGCTTCTTTCGCGTTTCAAAGCCCAGCTCGTCCCGGCTGTCAAGCTCGATGCAGAGCATGCGCTCCCCCTCCGGTTGGGTGACCGATGCGATCCTTGCACCGACAAGGTGCTTGCGCATGAGCATGCAGAACATCGGCGGCTCGGCGGGGTTTTCAAAGGACGCCTTTGTCAGGTGCACCCTCGCGCTGCCCGTCCCCGCGGAAATGAGCAGGCGCAGATTTTCACCCTTGGAGCGCAGAGAGATGAGCAGCATATCCCGTTCCGGCTGCTGCACCTTATCGATGCGCCCGCCGGTAAGCTTTTCGCTCAGCTCCGTCGTGAGCGCAGAAAGGCATATTGCGTCAAGAGGCATCGTCCGTACCTCCGGTAATGATGTTGAACAGCTCGTTTATCCGCTCGGTTCTGCCCAGCAGATACAGCCAGCCGAACAGCGCCTCAAGCCCCGTCGCCGCATGGTACTGGCCGATATCCGCGTTGTGCGGCACGGAGTTTACCTTGGTGTTCCTGCCGCGCTTATAGACGCTCGCTTCCTCCGGGTTGAGCACGGGCAGCAGCTTTTCCGCCGCTTCCGCCTGTGCCTCGGCGCGGACAAAGGCGACCGTCATCCTGTGCATTTCCGCGACAGCCGTGTGTCCATCGGTGCAGAGCTTGCTCCTGTAAAGCAGCTCATACACCGCGTCGCCGACGTGCGCAAGGCCGAGCATACTTATTTTATTCACATCCTGAACGGGCATTTCAGGGAAAAATCCGTACATATATCTCTCCTTTTAAGGCAAACGGGCGTCGGTAAACGCCCGTTTTTATATCATTCATCGTAGCCGAGTCTATCGTTCTCCTGACTCATGTCCGCCGCAAGACTGAGATCACTGTCCTGCGCAAGGCCGAGACCGCGCTGAATTTCGTTCCAGCCCTCGCGGTCAATGACGACCTGACGGGGCTTTGCGCCCTCATACGGGCCGACGATGCCGAGCTCCTCCATCTGGTCGACGATGCGCGCGGCTCTGGAATAGCCGAGCTTGACGCGCCGCTGGAGCATCGAGACGGAGCAGGACTTTGTCTCAAGCACAACCTCGACCGCCTGCGGCAGCATCTCATCGTAGCCGCCGAGACCGCCTTTTTCATCCTTGGAGGACTTTCCGTTGTCGCCGCCGGAGTTCTTGTCCTCGGCAGCCTTGTTCATGAATTCCTCGATCTCGCTGTTGTTCTGCGCCGTGCCGCCCGCGCCCTCCTTGATGAAGCGTATGACGTCCTCGCGCTCCTCATCGGAAACAAACGCGCCCTGAATACGGACGGGCTTTCCGCAGCCGACAGGTGAAAACAGCATATCACCCATGCCGACGAGCTTTTCCGCGCCGCCCTGGTCAAGGATGATGCGGCTCTCCATCGCGGACGAGACAGCAAACGCGATGCGTGACGGGATATTCGCCTTCATAAGGCCGGTGATAACGTCCGCAGACGGGCGCTGCGTTGCGATGACAAGGTGCATACCGGCAGCGCGTCCCATCTGCGCCACGCGGCATATGCTCTCCTCGACCTCCTTGGAGGCAACGAGCATGAGGTCTGCCAGCTCGTCAATGACAATGACGACCTGCGGCAGAGTCTGCTCCCCGACTGAGACACAGTGCTTGTTATAGCTCTCAAGGTCGCGCACGCCGACCTCGGAGAAGAGCCTATAGCGCTTGAGCATTTCGACGACCGACCATTGCAGCGCGCCCGCCGCCTTCTTCGGGTCGGTGACAACAGGCACATAGAGGTGCGGGATGCCGTTATACACACCGAGCTCGACCATCTTCGGGTCGATCATAATGAGCCTGACCTCGTCCGGCCGCGCCTTATACAGCAGCGACAGGATGAGCGAGTTCATGCAGACGGATTTACCGGAGCCGGTAGTACCGGCAATGAGCATGTGCGGCAGCTTTGCGATGTTGCCGACGATGCAGTCGCCGCCGATGTCCTTACCGAGGGCAAAGCTGAGCTTCGATTTTGCCGAGGTGAACTTCGGCGATTCGATTATATCGCGCAGGTAAACGGTGCTGACGATCTTGTTCGGCACCTCTATGCCGACGGTGGATATCTTGTCCGGGATGGGCGCGATGCGCACGTTCACAACGCCGAGGGCAAGGGCAAGATCGCCCGCGAGGTTTGTGACCCTTGCGAGCTTCACGCCCTGGTCAAGCTCTATATCGTAGCGCGTGACCGTCGGGCCGCGCGTCACGCCGACGATAGTCGCGCTGATGCCGAAGCTCCTGATCGCACCCTCAAGGCGCTCCTTATTTGTGATTATCTCTTCGCGCGAATCCACCGCCGAGACACCGCCGCTTCTTAACAGCGACAGCGGCGGGAACTCATAGTCAGGCTTGTCCTCGGTCGCGTTTATCGCCTCGGCGACGGCCTGCGCCTCCGCTTCTACCTCCGCGCGGTCTATCCTCTTTATTTTCGGCGGGTCGGATATCTCAGCCGACACCGTGACAGATTTACCGGAGGTTTTCTTTATTTCGGGCTTTGCGCTCTCAGGCTCCGTGAGCTGCACACCGGCGAGCGCCGCGGCTTCCTTCATCGAAAGCGGAGCGACCCCGTCAGTTGCGAGCGCGGTATC
>CAKTIH010000072.1 GCA_934565615.1 uncultured Oscillospiraceae bacterium
GTCTCATGTCTCGCGTCCACCCACGTCTTTGTTCCGCTGACTGTCACCTGCTCGGGGGCGTAGGTGTTCGTGATGTTATAGCCGTTGACCGTCGTGGTATAGTCCTGCACCGCGGCTTCGCCTATCGTGTAGGCTATTTCCTTACCAGCGTTGTACTTCGGCAGATTCTCAAAGCTCCAGCTCCAATTGCCATTGGCATCGGCGCTGACCACCTTCTCATCGGCCTTTATTCCGTCGGCGTACAGTATGACCGTGATGCTTGCAGGACGGGCAGTCTCATGTCTCGCGTCCACCCACGTCTTTGTTCCGCTGACTGTCACCTGCTCGGGGGCGTAGGTGTTCGTGATGTTGTAGCCATTGACCGCTTTGGTATAGCCGGGCACTTCGAGCTCGTCTATCGTATAAGTTATTGCTTTCCCGGCGCTGTACTTCGGCAGATTCGCAAAGCTCCAGCTCCAATTGTTTTCGGCGCTGACTGTCCGTACCGCCTGCTCCTCGCCATCGGCAAGCAGTATGACCGTGATGCTTGCGGGACGAGCGCTCTCGTGCCCCGCGTCCACCCATGTCTTTGTTCCGCTGACTGTCAGCGTCTCCGGCGTGTGGGTGTTCGTGATGTTGAAGCCGGTAGCCGCGTCAAGCGTGATCTCTGCGGTGTAGCTGTCAGGCACCGGAGCCTCCGTCACGGTGTACACGTGCTTTTGCCCGTTGTTATATTCGCGCAGCTCTCTGAACACGCCGTTCCAGTTGTTGGCGGCATTGAGCGTGAGGGTGCGTCCGGTGTCATTGCCGTCGCAGAAGAGCTTCACAGTTACAGCCTTGGGGCGCAGGCCGTCCCGATCATTCCCGTCACGCCACTGCTTGGTGACGTTCACAGCGACAAGCCCGTTATCAAGGCCGTTGTGCGAACGCAGCAGCACATGATTTGCGTAGTGGGTGACATTCTGTTCGTCCTCCCACATCGGGTTATCGTTATATTCCCCGGTGTCTCCTTCACGGTACTTTGCATCGTCATATGTGACATGATAGTAAGCATAGCCGTCGCCGTTGGTATCGGAGTCATAGGACGTGCTGCCGATCATGCGCTCGCGGAGCGTGTATCGTGCCACTGTGCCGTCAGTGAAGAGCGGGAGGTTCTTCCAAGTATGGCTCCAGTTGTTGTCCGCGCGGAGCATCACGCGGTATCCTTCCATTCTGTCTCCGTCGCACCACAGCTCTACCTGCACCGGAACGCGCTGATCCTCCGGGGTGTCCTCCGCCCAGTCGGTCTCCACGGTGACTGTGGTGAGGAGCTTGGAAATATTCTCTATGGTCAGACGTGCCGTGCTTAGTCCGCTGACATATTTGGCCGTGACATCATTTCCGTCTTTGTCATAGGCCGCCAATGCAGTCAGAGCACCGCCATCATCGACTGAAAAGCGTATCTCCGACGCGCCGTCATATCCGGACGGTACAACATCCTCGGTCAGCACATAGTCGCCCGCCGTGATCTTTATGTAGATATTTCCGAATTTATTGGTCACGAGCCTGTTGTCCGCTGCTGGTTCGGCAGTATCAAGGCTGCTTTCATCGGTGGAGTAATAGCCCGTGTTGAGGTCATGGTAAAGCTCGAGCTTGCTCCCATCGGCGCGCTTGAGCCCGAACTCAACTCCCCACCCAGCCCGTTATGGGTGAACGAGTCCTCCTTGTAGATCGTGAGCGTCCCGGCATGCACGTATGTGTTGCTGAACATGAGGGTCTTGTATGTCGACGACGGCACATCGGACGCGTAGGACTCCATCCTCGTCTCAACGCTGGCGCCGTCCTGCCATGCACCGCCGGTATCCGCACCGGAGCCGCTTATGATATACCGGCTGCTGCTGTGCCATTCACCGGAGGCAGGCTTAGTCTTTGGCATATAGTTCACTTCGCTGAGCTTGTACAGGTCAACGGCGTTGCCTTTCAGCACCCATTCATAAGTGTCCGTTGCCGCGTCATAGCTCGTGTAGCCGACCTTGCCCTTGCGCTTCTCCTCTGTTGCCGGGTTAAGCGTCAGCGCATAGTCGTTCTCGACCGTGCCGTTGGACAGCGGAGTGTGATCCACTTCGATCTCAAAGCTGTTCGCCGCATCGGTGACCTGCGTGATGGCCGCGCTGTCGCCGAGGAAGCTTTTCCTGACGCGCAGGTGTCCCTCCTTCGCAACGAGGACGCCGTCGACATGCCAGCCGTCGCTCTGATCATATTTCAAGACATACCAGCGCACCTTGAAATGCTCCGGTGTAAGCCTGTCGTTCGGGATCTCCACGCCCTCTATTTTGATCTTTGCACCATTGCTTTTGAGATATTCGAGCACATATTCGTCACTCGGGAGCGATTCGAGGGTCACGCCGTTATACGGCGTGACATCCATCGCGCGCAGGACCTTATCCGTATCGTATGCGTTTGATTCCTTCTCCGGCGGCGCAAGCAGCATGTGGTTAAGGCCACCGTCGGTCGAGACATTTTCCGTCCCGAATATGCCGGTATAATATAAGGACTTTGTGAAATTCTCCTTCTTCTGGGAAGAAAAGCCGTCGGAGAGATTATCGGCGATCTCGCACTGAATACTCACGTAGAAGTTTGCCGACATGACGCGGCCGTTCGCGTCCTTCGCCTTCCACACCGCGGTGAGCGTCAGAATGCCATCCTGCCCATAGCGGGAAAAATCCTCTGCCGTCAGGAACTCATCAGCCGGGATGAGGTCGCCACTGTCGGTGCGCCAGCCCGCGAAGAAATAGATAAGCTTTCTGTTATTTGTGTCACTGGCGCTCGTGACCGCCGCTACGGTGAGCTGCTCCGCGTCCGGGCAGTGAACCATATAGCTTTCTCCTTCGCCGAGGCTCACTGTTTCCTCCAGCTTGGCCTGCCCGGCGACGCTGCCGTCCTGCAGAACCGTCTGGTTTGCGGCTGCTATCTGGCCGAGCTGCTCCCTCGTCTCTTCAAGCGTCGCGGCGTTGTAGCGTATCGTGAAGGTGTCCTTGCTGCTGTCGGTGAGCAGCATCCTGATCGGGCAGTTGACCGCGCTGAAGGTGTACTTGACCTTTCCTTCACCCTGCTGTGCGGTTTCATTCGGCTCAATAGCAGCGCCGGTATCGGGATTCGTTATTTTCCATTTGTACCCCTCGCGCTGGCTGAGGATGATGCTGAAAGGCCCCCCGTTAAAGACATAATATGTTCCTATTCCTTCGGTTTCCGTTCCGTCCGTGTCGGACACAGAGACGGTGTAGAAGGTGTTCGCCGCAAGCACATCGGCATTGCCACGGGCTGCTTTTCCATCAAAGTATGCTGCCTTCCCTTCGATGTTATTCGGCAGGTAATACAGGTAATTGTCAACGCTGCTGCTGAGCGGTACGCGCCACTCGCCGTCGACCTGATACGGCTTCGCGTCCGCCCAGAGGTTACTGTAATCATTCTTATCGGTGTGCGGGAAGATGCGCTTCTCCGCGCTCATCTCACCGGCGCTGAAGCCGTATGCGCCGTAGACATCCGCAAGCTTCGCGGCGGTGATGTAATACCGTGTGCTGCTCGCTTCCTTCTCCACGCTGAAGCTGTCGACTTTCGTCCATGCCTTGTTTACGGCAAGGAACAGATCAACGCTCGCCGTGGCCTTTTCGTTCTCCTCGTCTTTCTTCTTGTCGGTATCGTTGTCGGCCTGCTTGTTCGGGTCTGCGCCACTGTTGTCGTCTGTATTCTTGTCGTCACCCTTGTCCGGGTCGTTGTTGTTCCCGTCGTTATCGTCACCCTTGTTCGGGTCGTTGTTGCCGCTGTTGTCGGCGTCCTTATCCGGGGCGCCGCTGCCGTTGTCGCCGTCGTCCTTATCCGGGGCGCCGCTGCCGTTGTCGCCGTCGTCCTTGTTTGTGTCGGCGTCGCCGTTGTTATCATTGCTATTATCTGGGGCATCGTTGTTGCCGTTGTTGTCGTCACTCTTGTTCGGATCAACTTCGCCGCCCGCGCTGCCATCCTGCCCCGGCTCGTCTTTCTGCACCTGCTCGGTCTGCTGGCTCCCGTCTTCCGTCTGACCCATGGCGTAGACCGCGGGATTGACTATCGTGAATATGCATATCAGCGCCAGCAGGAGAGCCAAAATGCGTAACGCCTTATTCGTTTTATGATTTCTATATAGCATAGCAACACCTTATCCTATGTATGTGTCAATTTATTTGCACCATATTATGAAAACGTTTCAGAAAAGCCGGTACACATGTCATTTTATCATTGGAATGTTTTCGAAAAGTTCCATTTTTCAGGATCAAAATATATTATAACAGACGGTGCTGCGAAAGTCAATATATATATATTAGCATAATATTTTGTTGTGGGTTGTGAGTAAACATTTACCATATCTGTATTTTTATGGTCAACTTGCTCCCCATAGAATGCGGCATATCCACGCCGCGGCGAGGAAGCCCGCTATATCCGCGCAGAGCGCGGCGGGCACTGCCCAGCGGCTGTCTTTGACCCCGGCGGCAGCAAAGTACACGGCGATGACATAAAAGGTCGTGTCGCTCGAAGAGCACATAACGGCGGCGGTGCGCCCGGCGAGCGAGTCCGCCCCGCAGCGGGAGATAACATCCGCCGCGGCTGAGAGCGCGGCGCTGCCCGAAACGGGGCGCAGCAGCATGAGAAGCACCGTCTCCTCCGGGATGCCGAGCGCGGACAATAGCGGGCGCAGCAGCGCGCCGATGTACTCGGGCAGTCCCGAGGCGCGCAGCAGGTATATCGCCGGGAAGAGCACGACGAGCGCGGGGAAAATATCCCGCATGATGCGCAGCCCCTTTGCCGCGCCCGCTGTCAGCGCGGAGAAAACATCCACGCCGCGGCACAGCCCCGCGATGCACGCCGCGCCTATGATGAGCGCGGGGACCAGCCCCGCAAGTGTGCTCAGTCCCACAGCTTTTTCATGACCGCCGCCGCGGCTATCCCGGCGGTGAGCGACACAGCGGAGCTCACCCACACGGCGGGCATGATATCAAAGGCCGCGGCGGCTCCGTAGGATGCACGTACGGCGGCGACCGTCGTCGGCACGAGCTGGAAGGACGCCGTGTTTATCACGACGAGCAGACACAGCTCATCCCGCGCGCGGGTGTCGCCAAGGCGCACCATGCCCTTGGCGGCGCGGATGCCGGCGGGCGTCGCGGCGTTGCCGAGACCGAGGAGGTTTGCGCTGACGTTCTCCGACAGGGCGGCGATGACGGCTTTGTCGCGTCCGCTCGCGGGGAACAGGCGGATGAGCACCGGGCGCAGCAGACGCGAGAGCCACGCCGCCGCACCGCTGCGCTCCATCAGCTCGGCCACGGCGCTCCACAGGCACACCGCGCCCCCTATAGAAAGGCAGAAGCTCACCGCCGCGCCCGCGCCCTCAAGCACAGCGCTCCCGGCCTGCGCCGCGCTTCCGCTGTAAGCAGCATAGAGCACAGAGAGGACATACATTGCGAGGATGATAAGCCCGATAAGCACTGCGCGCTCCCCTTTCCGATAAGTTCATAGAATGTTGGCTATTTCCCATGCTCTCTGTGATATATTTAATAGTAGATATCCGCCCAACGGCGGAACATATATACACAAGGAGTGATGAATCGTGAAATCCACCGGTATGGTACGCAAGGTCGATGAGCTTGGGCGCGTTGTCCTGCCCATTGAGATAAGACGCACGATGGATATACAAGAGAAAGACCCGCTTGAGATATATGTTGAAGGAGAAAATATTATTCTTCGCAAGTATCACGAGGCCTGTGTGTTCTGCGGCAGCGTAAGGCACATCGTTTCTTTCGGCGGCAGGTACGTGTGTCCCGAGTGCATAGAGAAGCTGAACAGAATGATAAAATAAAAAGCCTTTTCTGATAAGGCTTGCGCAGTGTCCAACTGCGGTATGCTCCGCAGGGTGACTTTCTCGACGCGGAGAAAGTCACCAAAGACGCGCACAGGGAGAGGGTGTTTCGACTCCCCCTCTCCCTGTGAACCCTCACCCGCAACGACAAAAGTGGGCCTCGGCCCCCTTTTGATACCCCCGGGAACTGGTGCAATGTTTAGCATTGCCGACAGACCTTTCTGCAAAATAGACTTGGTACTAAAAACGGCGCTGGATAGCCGAAGCTTTTCCATCCTTGGAAGGAATCCAAGGGAAACCATCGCAATGGTTTCTCTTGGGCGGTTCAAGGGTGGAGATTTTTAAGAGGCGGGGAAAACGCAATCCCCGCCTCTTAAACGATTCTTTGGTGACTTTCTGTTCGCACAGAAAGTCACCCCGCGGAGCGACCGGCAGTCAGTCACTGCAAAAACCTAACTCAAACGCTCCACGGTGTATTCACCGGTGATATATCCTGCGCACCTCGCCGGTCTCGCTGCCGTCCGGGCGGTGCAGGATCAGCGCCGGCTCTATTTTGAGCCCCGGCTTGCCGCCGCGGCGGCCCTCGACGAGGACGAGGTTCGGCGCTGCGCCCTCCCGGTGACAGACAAGGCGCAGCCGCTTCGGCTCTATGCCGTGCGCCGTCATGCAGCAGAACAGCTCCGACAGCCGCTCCGGCTTGTGGACGAAATTCACGCTCCCGCCTGTGCGGCAGAGAAAAGCCGAGGCCGCGCATATCTCCTCCATGCTGCACTGCGTCTCGCCGCGCGCGGCGGCGCGCGCCGCATCGGGCGAGAGCTTCCCGCTCCCAACAGGGAAATACGGCGGATTCGCCGCGACAAGGTCAAAGCTCCCTGCTCTGAAAAGCTCCCGGTGCCGCCGAATATCGCCGCAGACGATATCGCTGCGCGCGTCAAATTCATTTGCGCGCATGTTCTCCTCCGCGAGCGCCGCGGCTTCCGGGACTATCTCAAGCCCCGTCATGTGCAGCCTATCCGTGCGCGCGAGCAGCAGCAGCGCGATCGCCCCGGAAGCGCAGCCGAGGTCTATGCCGCGCACAGCTCCCGCGGTGTTCACGAAATCCGCCAGAAGCACACAGTCCGTGCTGAGACGGAAATGCCCGGCCTGCGCGAAAAGCGGGCCGTTTTCCCAGAGCCGTTCAAATCCCGGCATGTCGACAGCTCCTTTCATTCGGTTCTTTGTCCAGCTAAAATAATAAAAGGGGCGATTTTTATCGCCCCTTTTATTATTGTGTGCAAGCCTTACTGCTGGACAATAGCCTCGGCGGGGCACTGTGCAGCGCAGGAACCGCACTCAACGCACTTGTCAGCGTCGATCTCATAGTGCAGATCGCCCATGTCGATCGCTTCAGCGGGGCACTGTGCAGCGCAGGAACCGCAGGACAGGCACTCGTCAGTGATAACAAAAGCCATAGTGTTACCTCCGTATGTTATTTGACCATTCACCTCTTAGGGATATAAGGTCTCTACATGCCGTATTGTATCACATCCTGCTCAAAAATCAATCGCAAAATTTGTGAACGATATATTTTCCATTGAAACTGGCAATAATTTTCACGCGGATCACCGGTTTCGCCTGATTCAGCAGGGCTTACGGGTGATAATCAATTATTATAAACGGCGCGCCGAGGGGGTAGTTCATATCAAAAGCAACGAAAAATTCACGCAGCGGGCAGAGCTTGCCATCGAAAACGCACGCGCAGCGGCGGGCGAGCTTGGGCACGGCTATGTCGGCACCGAGCATCTGCTGCTCGGCATCATCGCAGAAAAGGACGGCCTCGGCGCGCGTATTCTGCGCTCCCAGGGGCTTGACGGTGAGCGGCTGCGCGGTATAATCATCCGCCGCAGCGGCGTCGGCAGTCCCGCAAAGCCGAGCCAGGGGCTGACCGAACGGGCAAAGCTTGCGGTGGAGCGCGCCGCGGAGGAGGCGCGCTGCCTTCAGCAGAGCTACATCGGCACGGAGCACCTGCTGCTCGGTCTGCTGCGCCAGAGCGACTGCGGAGCCGCCGCCGTTCTGCGCGAGGCCGGCTGCGACCTCAACGATATCTACACCGACGTCATGGCCGTGTTCGGAAATCCCGATTTCCGCGGCAAGCCCCAAACGGGTGCGGCACGCAGCACGATACGCCGCGCGGACACGCGTGTGCTCGACCAGTACAGCCGCGACCTGACCGATCTCGCGGCAGGCGGAGCCTTCGACCCCGTCGTCGGGAGGACGGAGGAGATACGCCGCGCGATACAGATCCTCTCGCGCCGCAGCAAGAATAACCCCGTGCTTGTCGGGGAGCCGGGCGTCGGCAAGACCGCCGTCGCCGAGGGGCTCGCAATGTGCGTTGCACAGGGGCAGGCCCCGGCGGAGCTTAAAAACAAGCGCATAGTGTCGCTGGATATCCCGGCGATGCTCGCGGGAACGAAGTACCGCGGCGACTTTGAGGAGCGCGTGAAGTCCGTGCTGCGCGACGTGCGCCGCGCCGGTGACATCATCCTCTTTATAGACGAGCTGCACACCATCATTGGTGCGGGCAGCGCCGAGGGTGCGATAGACGCGGCGAACATCCTCAAGCCCGCGCTCGGCCGCGGCGAGGTACAGATAATCGGCGCGACGACACCGGAGGAATACCGGCGGCACATCGAAAAGGACGCCGCGCTCGAGCGGCGCTTCCAGCCGGTGAAGGTCGGCGAGCCTGACCGCGAGCAGACGATGGAGATGCTGCGCAGCGTGCGCACGCCGCTTGAGCGGCACCACGGTGTCAGGCTCACCGCCGGGGCGATGCGCGCGGCCTACGAGCTCTCCGTGCGGTATATAAACGACCGCTTCCTGCCGGACAAGGCGATCGACCTGCTCGATGAGGCGGCAGCCGCCGTACACGTCGCGGGAGAGCGGATAACCGTCGAGACGCAGGACGTGGCACAGGTCGTGTCCATGTGGACGGGCGTGCCCGTGACAGGGCTTGACGCGGACGAGAGCCTGCGGCTCTTAACACTGGAAAAGCAGCTGCGTGAGCGCATCATTGGGCAGGACGAGGCCGTCTCCGCCGTGGCGCGCGCGATACGCCGCGGGCGCGTCGGGCTCAAGGACCCAGGGCGGCCGGTCGGCTCGTTTCTGTTCTTAGGGCCTACGGGCGTCGGAAAGACGGAGCTGTGCCGCGCGCTGGCCGCGACAGTCTACGGCGACGAGGGCGCGATGATACGGCTCGACATGTCCGAGTACATGGAGAAGCACTCGGTCAGCCGCCTGATAGGCTCCCCGCCCGGCTACGTCGGCTACGAGGACGGCGGCCAGCTCACCGAGAAGGTACGGCGCAAGCCGTGGTCAGTGGTGCTGTTCGACGAGATAGAGAAGGCGCACGAGGACGTGTGGGGCATCCTGCTTCAGATCATGGACGACGGGCACCTCACTGATTCGGCTGGGCGGCGCATCGACTTTTCAAACACGGTCATCGTCATGACCTCTAACATCGGCGCGAAGGCGATAACCGAGAACCGACCGCAGCTCGGCTTCACCGGCGGCGGTGAGCCCGACGGCGAGACCATGCGCAGCCGCGTCATGGAGGAGCTGCGCGCGACCTTTAAGCCGGAGTTTCTCAACCGCGTGGACGAGACGATAATCTTCCGTCGGCTCGGCGAGGAGGACATGCTTGAGATCACGCAGACAATGCTCACGAAGGTCGCCGAGCGCTTCAGTGCCCTCGGCCTTGAGCTGAGCGTGCCTCAGGAGACGGTGCAGTGGCTTGCGCATGAGGGCTATGACGAGCGCTTCGGCGCAAGGCCGCTGCGCAGGACATTGCAGCACAGCCTTGAGGACACCGCGGCGGACATGCTGCTCGACGGGCGCATCGCCCGCGGCGACAAGGTCACGGCGGAGGTTGCGGCCGGCGGGATCATACTCGTCAGGGATAAAAGGGCTTGACGCGTCGGAGTACAGCGAGTATTATTAGTAATATACTATTTAATTTACGGAGAACGCCGAATGAAAAAACAGATAATCTCGCTGACCCTCTGCCTGCTGATGTTCGCTTCGATGCTCCCGGCGGCAAGCGCCGATGTGCTTGAGGATGTGCATATCGCCGACCCCGGCTCCCTTCCTGCGGCGCTTGAAGCGAACGACAAAAAAGCCGTTCTGAAAGCACTTGAGGGCGACCTTTCCGGCAATGCTGTCATTGTCGATCTCAACACCTTCAACGCCGTGGTCTTGACTCCGGCCGAAAAAGCTCTCGACATGTATGGAACCATGCCCTATGTCGAAAACCGCGTGGTTATCGGGCTGTACGAAAATGAGCACGCCGACGCGAAGACCGCGATAAGCAAGGATACTCAGAGCTTTTATTTCTATCCTCAGAAGGGGCAGTATAAGTCCGATTTTGCCTTTGCCATCACAGCCGACCTCAGAAACCTGAAGCTGCCGGAGCGCGAGGAGCAGGAGTTCGACGCCCTGCTTGACGAGGCGCTGCGTGTGCGCGAACGCGGGTTTTACGATATAAAGGGTGAGGTCTGCTCCGGCTGCGGCACATATACCCACGAGCCCGAGGATCACTCGGTTCTGCCCTGCGGCGTCCACATGTCCTGCAATAATGACAAGAACGATATCGCGCACTACGTCCGCTGCCGCGAGTGCGGACGCATGGCCTGCGCCTGCTACTGCAACAATTATCTCTCCGCGCCGATCTGCATTGCGGTCACTGGAAGCGGTGAATACGCCGTCGCCGGGAACTTCCATGAGCTTATCTCCCTCTCCTTCGATAAGGATGCGGACGTCAAATATATAGGCCTTGAGGAAGCGCCGAAGGCCACTGCCGCCCCCAAGGCGTCGGCGGCTCCAGAGGGCACAGCGGCGGCCGAAAGTACGGCGGCTCCGGACAATACACAGGCCGAGGCAGCCGAGGGCACCGTGAAGACCTCATACCGCCCCACGGCTGAAGTCACACCGGAGGTCAAGTGCTTCGTATGCAAAAAGAGCCTCACGCTCCCTCAGGGCGTCGCCCTGAATTGCGGCAGCCACTATACCTGCCCGGAGTGCAGAGGGAAGCTGACCGGGACCGCGGAGAGCGCGCATCAGGATGTTCTTGAGTGCGGCCACTATTCCTGCGACGGCAAGAAGCACTCGACGGAGATATTCAGCGAGAGCTGCCCATACGAGCCGAAGCACCACAAGTGCGAAGGCGAAACCGGCATGCATGAGTGCTCCGACTGCGGCAAGCAGTATCCCTGCGAGGACGCCGCGCAGCACTCAAGCTGCTATATCTGCGGCCGTTCTATCTGCGTCGGCGAACACATCGACTGCGACTACTGCGGCGGCAGATGGTGCGACGGCCGCTACCACGGCCCCGGCTCCTGCACCTGACGGTATCGCCGAAGCGCGAAGGCGCAGAATAACTCCAGAATGAACATAAGAAAAGCCTGTAGTTTTGGTAACTACAGGCTTTTTAAGGCTGTAAACTAAAAGTTGGGGTACCTGGGTAGCTCCGGGTGCTCCAACTTTTAGCATGTTGAAAAAATAAGAGTAG
>CAKTIH010000073.1 GCA_934565615.1 uncultured Oscillospiraceae bacterium
AAGTAGGGCAGGACGTCGATCTTGTTGCTTATCAGCGCGTCGCAGACCTGGAATATCAGGGGGTATTTAAGGGGCTTGTCGTGCCCTTCGGGGACGGAGAGTATCATGGCGTTCTTCGCCGCGCCCGTGTCGAACTCCGCCGGGCAGACGAGGTTGCCGACGTTTTCCAGCACGACGAGGTCGAGGTCGTCCGTGCCCATCTCGTCGAGTCCCTGACGGGTCATGTCCGCGTCGAGATGGCACATGCCGCCGGTGTGGAGCTGGATGACCTTCTTGACACCTGTGCGGGATATGCGCTCGGCGTCGACGTCGGAGTCGATATCGGCCTCCATGATGCCGATGTTCATCTCGCCCGAAAGCTTCTCGACGGTGCGGGTCAGGGTAGTGGTCTTGCCGCTGCCGGGGGAGCTCATAAGGTTCAGCAGGAAGCAGTGCTGCTTACGCAGCTCCGCGCGCAGTACGTCGGCCGCGTCGTCATTTGCCTTGAATATGCTCTGTTTTATCTCGTAAACCTTGTAATCCGCCATATCTATCCTCCGATCAGCAGGCAACTATTTCTTTTATGTTCATTTCCTGCCCCTGCTGGAGCCAAGTATGGCCGCTGCCGCAGTTGGGGCAGGTCTTGCCGTACTTCACGGTGGGGTAGGTCGTCTTGCAGTCGTCGCACCATGTGACAGCCGGGATTATCTCATACTTGAACTCCGTATGCTCGATAAGCGGAGTCTTTTTCGCGTACCACTGCCAGCAGTCGCTGAGATATTCCGGAACTATGCCGGACACTTCGCCGAACTCCAGCGTGACGGACTGGATGTTGGTGAGCTTGTTTTCCTTGGCTATCTCGTCGACCTGCTTGATGACGTAGGTCACTATGCTAAGCTCGTGCATAACTTTCCTTTCTGAAAACAGGTGCGGGGATATCCCGCACCTGTCTGATCTGTTCCGGGATGATTATTTGCCGGAAAGCTGCTTCTTGATTATCTTTACCTGACGCTTTGCGGCGTAGGGGCCGATGGCCTTGAACTTGTCCTCGGCGGGGATCATCTTGCTGTTCTGCGGGCGGTTGCGCGTGAGGTGGATCGCGTCGAACTCGCACTTGGTGGTGCAGATGCCGCAGCCGATGCACTTGTTCGGGTCGACCACGCTGCGGCCGCAGCTCAGGCAGCGGGAGGCCTCGGACTTTATCTGCTCCTCGGTGAAGGTCACGCGGTCGTCGCACATGGTGAGGACCTTCTTCTTGTCGATGACGACGGCGGAGCGTGCGGGCTTCTTTATCTTCTCAGCCGGCAGAGTGACGTTCTCCTTGTCGAGCTCCTTGAACTCGCGCAGGTTGCGGTGGATGGTCAGCGTCTGACCGACGTTCACGTAGCGGTGGATGGACACTGCGCCCTCACGGCCGCTGGCGATAGCGTCGATGGTGTACTTCGGGCCGGTCGCGCAGTCGCCGCCGACGAACACATCGGGCTCGGCGGTCTGGAAGGTCACTCCGTCATGCGCGATGAGGCGGCCGTCGGGAGTCTCCGCAGCGGTGCCTGCAAGGACAGCGCCGTACTCGGAGCGCTGGCCGATTGCTACCAGAACGTTGGAGCAGGAGACGGTGATGGTCTCATTCTCGTCATACACGGGGGCAAACTTGCCGCTCGCGTCACGCACGGAGACGCAGCGCATGAGCTCAATGCCGGTGACCTTGCCGTCCTCGCCGAGGATGGCCTTGGGTGCCCAGGAGTTGTTGATGACAACACCGTCTGCGAGACCTGCGTTCTTCTCATCGGGAACGGTGGGCATCTCTTCGTCCTTCTCGAGGCAGTACATATTGACGCTGCCGCCGGTCAGGCGCTTTGCGGCGCGCGCCACGTCGATGGCTGCGTTGCCGCCGCCGATAACCACGACGTCGCCGGAGAGCTCCTTGGTCGCGCCGCTGTTGACGGAGCGCAGGAAGTCAAGACCGCCAAGAACGCCGGTAAGCTCCTCGCCGGGGATGTTGAGCTTTGCGGCCTTCTGGAGACCGACCGCGACATAGAAGGCCTTGAAGCCCTCTTCGCGCAGCTGCTGGATAGTGACGTCCTTGCCGACCTCGACGCCGCAGCGGAACTCAACGCCCATCTCACGCAGGACGTCGATCTCGGACTTTACGATGTCCTTGCCGACACGGAAGGAGGGGATGCCGTTCATGAGCATACCGCCGGGAGCCGCTTCCTTTTCGAACACAACAGGGCTGTAGCCCTCGATGGCGAGGAAGTACGCGCAGGACATGCCCGCGGGGCCCGCGCCGATTATTGCGATCTTCTGGTCGAACTTCTCGTGGGTGCAGGAGTTCATGGGCGGCACATAGCGGTGCTCAGCCTTCATGTCCTGCTCGGCGATGAACTTCTTTATCTCGTCTATTGCGAGCGGCTCATCGACTGTGCCGCGGGTGCAGGCGTCCTCGCAGTACTTGCGGCAGATGCTGCCGCAGACAGCCGGGAAGGGGTTGTCCTTCTTGATGAGCTTGAGCGCGTCCGCATAGCGGCCGTCGGCAGCCATCTTGATGTAGCCCTGGATGGCGATGTGCGCGGGGCAGGCGACCTTGCAGGGCGCAGTGCCGGTGGGCCAGGTCTGGATGGAGCCGTTCTCGTTTCTGTAATTCTTGTTCCAGTGCTCCTCACCCCACTTGGTGTCGTCGGGCAGCTCATGGCGCGGGTACTGGATGGGGCCTTCCTTGGTGCAGAGCTTCTGGCCGAGACGGACAGCGCCGGCGGGGCAGGTCTCAACGCACTTGCCGCAGGCGACGCACTTCTCGGGGTCGCTCTCGGCGGTGTAAGCGGAGGCGGAGAGGTTCGGAGTGTTGAACAGCTGGGAGGTACGCAGCGCGTTGCAGACGCCGACCGCGCAGTTGCAGATACCGAAAATCTTGTTCTCGCCGTCGATGTTGGTTACCTGGTGGACATAGCCCTTGTCCTCGGCCTTCTGGAGGATCTCCATGGCCTCTTCATAGGTGATGTCGCGGCCGTGGTTGGTCTCGCGGCAGTAGTCGGCAAAATCGCCGACGCCGATGCACCATTCGCCCTCAACGTCGCCGGAGCCTTCGCCGCGGATGCGCTGCTGCTTGCGGCAGGAGCAGACGGACACGCCGATGTGACCCTCATATTTCTTGAGCCAGTGGCTGAGGTGCTCGATGGGCAGAGACTTGCTCTCGGCGGGGATAGCCTTCTCAACGGGGATGACGTGCATGCCGATGCCTGCGCCTCCGGGAGGCACCATTTCGGTGATGCCGGCCAGCGGCAGATAAGCCATGCGCTCGAAGAAGTCAGCCGTCTCGGGGTACATGTCGGACTGCTCGGGGTTTATCATCATGATCTCGGCGCTGCCGGGGACGAACATGTCCAGCACCCAGCGCTTCTCGTGGTTCGGGTTCGTGCCGTCGAGGTTTTCCCAGTGGAACTCGACAAGGCCGCTCTCGCTGACAGCCTGCATTGCCTTCTCAAGATACTCTCTGTCGAACTGCGGGTTCTTCTTTGCCAGCTGCTCGACGGTCAGCGGCACGCGCTTCTTCATCGTAAGGCAGATGTCGAGAATGTCGTCGGCCATCTTCTGGTCGTACTTATAAGCGGTGTACTTCAGCGCGGAGTTGATGCCCAGATATTCCGGGGACTCAGGGGTGATCTTGTCCTTGCCGAGCAGCACGGTCGCCCGGTCGGTTATCTCTTTGCCGAGCTTTGCGATTTTTTCGTCCTTCGTCATAGCTTTTCAAGCCTCCTGATAGAATAAAAAACGGGGTGCGCTTGTTATTTTTATAGCTGGACTTAAGCCTACCTAACTTGTCGAAAATAGTCAATAAGTTAACAGCCGTTTTGGAACAACTCACAAAAGAACTGCAAAATATTTGAGAACACTCCCGGCAGCTCGTTGACTTCCGCGGACAAATATCGTAAAATGTCCTCGAAATCAGGACGTTACGGAAGGGGCGTTTTTGGTGCAGGATTCGTCGCATCGGCTCAAGGAAAGCATTGCGAAATGCGCGATAGGGCTGTTCAAAGCCGAGGGCTACAACAATGTCAGCGTCAATGAAATATGCGAAGCGGCGCACGTTTCGCGCTCGGTTTTCTATACCCTGTTCA
Source organism: uncultured Oscillospiraceae bacterium (assembly GCA_934565615.1). Lineage (GTDB taxonomy): Bacteria > Bacillota > Clostridia > Oscillospirales > Oscillospiraceae > Limivicinus. Next base: position 4,095 of record CAKTIH010000073.1, read on the forward strand.
AGGGCAAGCGCAGCATTTTGGATTACGTCGTCGCAAAGCCGCAGCAGAATGATGAGGAGAGCTTCCGGAAGTTTGCGGACGCGGAAAACGACTTTGAGCGCATCTGGCAGCTGTTCGACCGGTTCATCACGATAGCGCTCGACTTCGGCCCGAAGCTGACGAGCACGCTGTTCATCATGCAGTTTGAGTCCCCGCAGGGAATACGCGAGGCCGTCCACGCGCTGGACGACCTGTTCGCAACACTCGCGAAGAACTGCGCGAAGTCCGGCATCATCGAGACCGAGGAGCCGCCGGAGCTGCTGTCGCACATCGCGACGGACCTGATAATCCACGAGCTGTATGTCTGGTGCAGCCAGAACGGCAACTTCTCCCTGCGCGAGCGCGCGCGGCAGTACGCCGAGGTGGCGTACCATGTGAAGCCGCAGTACCGCATGAGCCCCGAGCAGCGCGCCGCGCTGTGACTTCGAGTTAATTTAAAAGCTGGCACCTTGTAAGTGCCAGCTTTTATTTTTACTTTCCTGCATAGGAGTAATCGCCGTGGACGCCGCCGGTCTTTTCCAGCAGGTGAATGTCGGAAATGAGAATGTCCTTCTGCACGGCCTTGCACATATCGTAGACCGTGAGCGCGGCAGCGCTTACCGCCGTCAGCGCCTCCATCTCAACGCCGGTGTGCCCGGCGCAGGAGGCCGACGCGGTTATCTCTACGGAAAGGCGCGCCTCATCCAGCGTGAGCGAAATGTCGATACCGTCTATAAGAACGGGGTGGCACATCGGGATGATATCCGGCGTGTGCTTTGCGGCCATTATGCCCGCGACCTGCGCCACGGCAAGAACATCGCCCTTTTTCATGCCGCCGTTCTTGATGAGCGCAAAGGTGTTCTCGTTGACCGTCACGCGCCCCGCGGCGACGGCGGTGCGCACGGTCGCGGGCTTATCGCCGACGTCGACCATCTTTGCCCTGCCCTGATCGTTAAAATGTGTGAAATCCTGCACGGTTCTTACCTCCTCATCTGCCGTTTCTCAGGCTCTCCATCACCGGTGGCGCGGAGTCCATGAGCGCGTCCATGCGCTCCTCCGGGCTGCCGATAATGAGCGTCTTGCCGCGTATGGCGGACTCCGCGATACCGGGGGCGGACTTATCCTCAACAGCATGCATCGCCTCCTGCGCAGTGCTGCCCGCGCCGCCGGTCACAAGGATCAGGTCGAGCCGGCGCTGGTCGCACAGGCGCATGAGCTGCTGCTTGAGGACGCGTGCATCGTCCGGTATCGCCGGTTCTTCAACGACCGCGTAGCCCGCATCGCGCAGGCGCTTGGAGAGCTCCTGCCCGCTCCCGCTCCCGCTCTCGTCGAGCGTTATCACCGCTGCCTGCCACGGGAACTTACCCTCGCGCGGAACGATCACCATCTCGTCTCCGACGGAGATCGTACCCGGTTCGAGAACGCGGGCGAAAACGCCCTCGCGCGGCATGATGCAGTCGCCCATTTTCTTGTATATCTCGCAGTGGCTGTGGCACTCCTTGCCTATCTGCGTCATTTCCAAAAGCACGTCATTGCAGCGCAGGAGCGTCCCGACCGGCAGCGCCCGGAAGTCGAAGCCTTCCACGACGAGGTTCTCACCGAATGCACCGGGGATGACGTTCGCCCCGCGTTTATTGAACGCCTCTATCTTGTCCGCGCTCAGCAGGCTTATCTGCCGGTGCCACTTGCCGGTGTGCGCGTCGCCGTCAATGCCCCATTCGGCGGAGAAATGCGCGGTGTTGACGTCCTTCTTCTGTATTCCCTTGCGGTCGCTCGTGCAGACCGCTATCACTTTTCCCATAGTCTTATCCTCCTATCTGGCTCATCATGTGCTTTTCCGTGACCGCGGCGTCCGTGCCGAAGCAGTGCGCCCGCGGCTTTGCGTATACAGCGCTTTTCAGCGCTTCTTTCAGTTCCTCGTCCGTGCACCCGCCGCGGATGAGCGCGCGCAGGTCGGCGGAGCCGGCATAGCACAGGCAGGGCTTAAGCTGCCCGGTGCTCGTCAGGCGCACGCGGTTGCACTCGGCGCAGAATTTATGGCTCACCGCGTCGATGAAGCCTATCCTGCCGAGAAGCGCCGCGCTCTTATAATAATGCGCTGGGCCGTTACCGCGCTTTTCGTCCGTCGGGGCGAGGTCAGGCCAGCGCTCCTTCAGCATGGCGAGTATATCCTCCGGGGAGACGCGCTTCATCGCCGTGCCGAAGCCTATGGGCATGAGTTCAATAAAGCGCACATCCACCGGCAGTGCCGCCGCGATGGCGGCGAGCGCGGGCGCGTCAGCCTCCGTCTCCTCGAGCATCACGGCGTTTATCTTTGTCTTAAGCCTCTTGGCGCAGCACGCCTTGAGAACGCGTAGGAGCGTATCTGCCCCGTCGCCGGTGTACCCGGTTATGCTGCGAAAGCGCGCGTTATCCGGTGTGTCAAGGCTGATGTTCACGCCGTCAAGCCCAGCGGCGGTGAGTGCATCGAGGTTTTTTTCCAGCAGCAGACCGTTCGTCGTCAGCGTGACCTGCTCTGTGCCGGGCTGCTTTTTCAGTTCAGCGATGAACTCCGCGCAGCCCGCGCGTACGAGCGGCTCCCCGCCCGTGACCTTGAACTTCGTTATGCCAAGCTCTATGGCGGCGCGGCAGATGCGCAGTATCTCCTCATAGCGCAGGATGTCCTCATGCCGCACGGCGGCTATCGGCTCGGGCATGCAGTAGCGGCAGCGCAGGTTGCAGCGGTCGGTGACGGAGATGCGCAGGTAATCTATACTGCGCCCGTATTGGTCTAACATCGTTTATATCCCCTTGCGGAGCTGTGTGCTCCTCGCGATTCAGAATAATATTTAGAATAATTATATACCATTTGCGCGCTGACGCAACACAAAAGTAACAGGAAAAAGTCTTTCGCCGTTTTGACTAAAGGTCCGGTACCCTGCGCCCAGCATGGCATGTGTACCAGATTGTAACCTATTGTTTCCTTATCTTCCTTGTATTCGCGCCTGTTAAAGGCTATAATTCATGGTGTGAAATAATCTCCTTTTATGAGTGGAGCTTTTGAAAGGAACCGAGCGATATGAAGAGGAATTCATGGAAAACATTCCTGTCTGTCGTGCTGCTGCTCACGATGCTCATGAGCATGCTGCCCTTCGCCGCTTTCGCGGAGGACAGCCAGACGGCGGCCACGCAGACCGAGGAAGCAGCCAAAACCGATGATGCCCCCAAGGGCGAGGAAAAGACCGGGGACGCTTCCAAGGCCGATGATAAGACCGGCGCGGCCAAGACGGATGAGAAGTCCGGAGAGGCCGCCAAAGACGCGGTCAAGGACTCGGCCAAGGATACGGTCAAGGATGCGCCTAAGGATGACGCGGCCAAGGACGAATCCAAGGACACGCCCAAAGACGACACCGTCAAGGACGACGCCAAGGATACGCCTAAGACCGGCGCGGCAAAGGATGACTCCAACGACGCTCCTAATGGCGATACTGAACACCCCCCCAAGGGCGATGCTGAGACTGCGAACGCACAGATCGCGACCCTTGTGGCGGAGGGCGATACGCCGCCGGTAGAGGAGGCCCCGAAGGCCACGCTTACATACAATGCAAACGGCGGCACGGGCGAGGATCACGTTGAGTACGGCTATCCAAACGACGGGGAAACTTCCGTTTCATTTTCCGCATGGGATCCCAGCGGCAGCTTCACCGCACCGGAAAACTGTGAGTTTAGCCACTGGAGCGCCAATTCGGACGGCACGGGCGATACGTTTCCTTTAAATGGAAGCATCCCTGTTACCGCTGGAGAAAGCAAGACCGTTTACGCCCAGTGGAAGTTCAAGGAACTGACGCCGTCCACCGATGGGATCACTCTTACTTATAACGCGAATGGCGGTACCGGTTCATATACCGACGGTCCCTATACCGACGGCAAGCACACCTTCACGATAAAGTCCCTTCCTGAGCCCGAGATCACCGCCCCGGACGGGTTCAGGTTCAACGGCTGGAACACTGAGCCTGATGGCTCGGGCAAACCTGTTACCGGTACCTATGGGCCAGTCGAAAACAGCTTTACCCTCTACGCCCAGTGGGTCATCGACATCACCCTTACCTATGACGCGAACGGCGGTACCGGTTCATATAGCGAGACAAAGACCTTTAAGCATGGAGAACCGTATACCTTTACGGTAAAGCCTCGTTCCGACACCGGCATAGACAGAGACAGATACTACCTCCGCTATTGGACTATAGATAAAGATGACGAGCGGGATCGATACAACGGCGGGAATCCGATAACCGTCGACGGGGACACCACGCTCTATGCTCAGTGGGAATATGTACCCCGGAAAATCAGCGTCGCGTATTACCCAAACACCGATCTGGGTGTGCCTGAGGTTGACCGTGATATCACTGAGGGCACCAGCTACACCGTGAGGAGCAATACGTTCCGGCCTCCCTACAACAAGCATTTTGTCAACTGGAACACCGCGTCGGACGGCAGCGGAACGACTTATGAAGCCGGTCAGGTGATAACGGCTCCCGACACAGACCTTATCCTTGTTGCTCAGTGGGAGCGTGACCCCGGCCCCGCCCCGAGTGATTGGGACAAGCTGGAGATCACCAAGACTGTCGATACAGCCTTTGCGATGCCGGGCGATACCATCACCTATACCATCACCGTCAAGAACGGCACTGACGTTGACATGGAGAATATCATCGTCAGCGATCAGCTCTCGACGGACCTCACCCGCACAGGCTACACTCCGAGCAGCGTGACGAACTCAGGCGACACCTATACGATCCCGTCTCTCAAGATAGGCGAAACTGCGACCATCGTGATAACCGCTACTGTGAACTCCGGCGTTGCACTCGGTACGCACATTCGGAACACCGCTGTCATCAACAGCGTTAACTACAGCCATGTCGCCATTTCCAGCAGAGGGGTCGACACGGTCGTCGGCCAGCAGCCCGACTGGTCAAAGCTCAAGATCGAAAAGACGGTCGACAAGACCTCGGCAATTCCCGGCGCTGACCTTACCTATACCATAACGGTCACTAACGGCACAGGTGTTAATTTGAGCTATGTGAACGTTAGAGATGCTATGCCCGAGGAAGTTACATATGACGAAACCACGCGGGCAAGCGGCGCTGGTTGGAGCTTTGACTACATCCATGACCGCAACGTGGATGCGATATTTCACGGCCTTGATGCAGGAGATTCCGCCCAATTTACCATACCGGTAAAGATCAACAAAGCAATTTTCAAGACTATTGAAAACACTGCGATAATTACCAGCGCGGCCACCATCTACGACAGTTTAATGACCGGCACGTATCCCAACGGCATCCCCAGCAACACAGTCACGACGACCATGTCGGGGCTTGACATCAGCGTGACCGCTGCGCCGGAGAATCCAACGCTCGGCGAGACGATCACCTATACCGTGACTGTCACCAACAACACCGGTCTTACGCTGAGCGGTATAACGATCAACAACGGCATGAACAGCTACGACAGTATTTCAATGCTGAGCCTCCAGTCCTCATTAAGTGACGGCTGGGACCTCACAAGCACCAGCGAAGGTAACCTTTGTAATTATTCTAAGGATCTTGCCCCCGGCGCTTCCTCCTCCTATGATCTGACGACCAGCTTCATCAATGCCGACAACAAGACCGCCACGTGCACAGCGGCAATAACGTCGATATCCGCTGACGGCCGTGACCCTGTGAATGGCGACTTCGGCAGCGATTCGGCAACGGCGGCCTTGAAGGAACTCGACTGGTCGAATCTCAAGATCGAAAAGACGGTCGATAAAGACACGGCAAGACCCGGTGATACGCTCACCTATACCATAAAGGTCACCAATACCACCGGCTACGATTTGACGGACTTGCGCGTTGAAGATCCCGTGCCCGCAAACACCTCTAATCCTGAAGCTTCGCAGAGTTCTGGCAAATGGTTTCTCTCCATTCCCGCCGACAATAGCCGCGTTGTGGCCGAGCTTCATGGCGGTCTTGCCAAGGGCGCATCAGAAACCTTCTTCATGAAAGTAACAGTCAACAGCGATGCTCCTTCCGTGGCGGTCGAGAACACCTCGAAGATCACCTCGGCAAAAAGCGGCTCTGACTACACTCTGACCGACACTCACCCTAACGGTCTCGTAAGCGACAAGGTGACTACGGATATATTGCCGGCGCTTGAGCTCAGCATGTCTGTTTCCCCCGCCATGCCGACCATCTACCAGACGTTTACCTATACCGTGACCGTGAAAAACAAATCCAATGTTAATATGAATTCAGTGTACATCCACGATGTTCTTCCCAAGGATGTTTCCATTGGCGGCAAACAGGTATTTGGCGGCGGCCCGGGGTCTATGGTGAAGTCCGATGATATACGTAAACCCACTGTTTTGGACGTCACTATTACCGAGCTCGCGGCAGGCAGCGAAGCTTATTATATTGTAAACGCGTACTTCACCAGCAATATTCCGACCGCTGAGAACGTAGCGAGCATAACAAAGTTCATAACAGGGGATAATAAAACCGTGACGGAAGGCCTTGACACCGCCAGAGCGACAGCGTATTCATTATTGGGCCTTTCCATCAAGAAGTCAGTCGACAAGGACACTGCAAAGCCCGGCGATACGCTCATCTACACCGTGGAGGTCAACAACAACACAACCGTCGACCTGACGAAGCTGAGCGTTAACGATATCCTGCCCGCTGAGGTCACTTATGATCCCGATCATTCCGACCCCGGGGACTGGTCCTTCGACACCGTCACAACGCCCGGCACAGTGAAGGCCACGCTTTCTACCGACCTTGTTTCCGGCGGCAAAGCCGTCTTTAAAATAGCGGCAACGGTCAATGCCGGAGTTTCCGGAACTATTACGAACGAAGCGAAAATTGCCGAGGCAGAGAGCAAGTACGGATCAATGTCCAGCTCGACCAATAAATACGACACCGCAAAGACCGAGGTTTTGGCCAAGGTCCCGGTCAATGTCACGGTCATGTTCAATGGGCTCAAGGATGTCTCTCAGGTCCCCGCGGGGTATAAGCTCACCGGCGCGGACAGCAATGCCTTCCTCAAGGGAGATATCAAGCTTGACCCGGCTGAGAGCAAAACCGGTCATGTTTTCCGCAAGTTCACCACCGAGGAGTATGTGCGGCTGATTCTGTGCCACATAGGGCCTGCGTCCAACGCGCTTCCCTCTTCCTCCGCCGTCCTTCGCAGCGCC
>CAKTIH010000074.1 GCA_934565615.1 uncultured Oscillospiraceae bacterium
CTCGCCGAGGGCATCAACGTCACCTGCGCGCTCATCGGTCTGTTCTCGATGTCTCAGGTGTTCATCCTCGCCGAGAAGGCGATAAAGCAGCGCGCCAAGGCCGCGAAGTTCACCGATAAGATCGCCCTCACAAAAGAGGAAAAGAAGATGCTCGCCCCGACCGTCATCCGCTCCTGGATCATCGGCAATATCATCGGCATACTCCCCGGCGCTGGCGCATCCATTGCCTGCTTCATGGGCTATAACAGCGCAAAGCAGTTCTCCAAGCATAAGGAAGATTTCGGCCACGGCGCTATTGAGGGCGTCTGCGGCTCCGAAGCCGCGAACAATGCCGTCACCGGCGGCTCTCTCATCCCGATGCTGACCCTCGGCATCCCCGGCGAGTCCGTCACGGCAGTCCTCATGGGCGGCCTTGTCATTCAGGGCCTTGCCCCGGGACCGGAGCTCTTTACTAAGTATGCTCCCATGACCTATACCTTCTTCGCGGGCTTTGTGCTCGTGCAGTTCTTTATGCTGGCTATCGGTATGCTCGGCTGCCGCGGCTTTGCGCAGATATCCCGTCTGTCGGATGCTATCCTCATCCCGGCGGTCACGGTGCTGTGCTTCGTCGGCTCCTACGCCATCCACCGCAACCTGAGTGACGTTGTCGTCATGCTCATCTTCGGCGGCCTCGGCTACCTGATGCGCAAGTTTGACCTGAACACGGCGGCGGTCGTCCTCGCGCTCATCCTCGGGCCCATCAGCGAGAAGGGCCTGCGCGGCGCGCTGCGCGTCAGCGGCGGCGATATAGGCTGCCTGTTCTCCTCCCCTGTGAGCTGGGTGCTCATCATCCTCAGTATCGTCGGCATCTTCTCCCCGATGCTTATGGCAAAGTTCGAGAAGAAGGTCACCGGTGAGGACGAGGTCGTCACCGAAAGCTGAATCCAATAAACCTAATGCGATCATCCGCACCGGCATTGCCGGTGCGGATTTTTTGCGCAGCAGGTTATGCGTACAGATATGCTCCCACCCTGCAAATAAGCCGAAAAGAACACACCGCGAGCCGTTAAAAGCCCGTCAAGAACGTGTAAAGTCTATTGACGGAATGTTGTCAAGTTCATATAATGTTCACACATTTAAGGCTGGCAGATATGTCAGAACCTACAAAACAGGAGGATAAAAATGAAAAAAGTATTTGCACTGATCCTTGCTCTCTGCATGGTATTTGCTCTCTGCGCCTGCGGCCAGACCGCGGCTCCCGCAGAGAAGCCCGCAGCTGACACTGCTGCCGATGCTGCTCCTGCCGAAAGCACCGGCTGGACTCCCGACGGCCCCGTCACCATGATCGTCGCCTACAAGGCCGGCAACGGCACTGACGTTACCGCCCGCGTCCTCGCCCAGTACGCCGAGAAGTACATCGGCCAGACTGTCGTTATCGAGAACGTTGACGGAGGCTCCGGCTCCCTCGGCTGGTCCCAGCTCGCGGCGGCTGATCCCGACGGCATGACCATCGGCTTCATGAACCTGCCGAACTTCAACTCTTCCATCGTCAAGGGCCTCGGCACCTACACCACTGCCGACTTCAAGGCCATCTGCAACCACGTCACCGAGACCTCTCTCGTCATCGTCCGTGCGGATGAGGATCGCTTCTCCACTATCGATGAGCTCGTCGCCTACGCCAAGGAGAACACCACCGTCGCTTCCACCAACGGCGCTCAGGCCTCCAACCACATCGGCGCACAGGCTTTCGCCAACTCCGCCGAGTTTAAGTACACCGACCTTCCCCAGGGCAACACCGCTGATGAGCTGCTGAGCCTTCTCGGCGGCGAGGCTGACTGGTGCGTCGTCAAGGCTGCCGATATCGCCGGCCGCACCGACGTCAAGGTGCTTGCTTCCTTCTCCGAAGAGAGACTGCCCGAGTTCCCCGATGTCCCGACTCTCGGTGAGTGCGGCTACTATGACAAGTGGCTCGGCTCCTCCCGCTGCATCGTCGCTCCCGCTGGCGTGAGCGATGAAGTCGTCGCCTTCTATGAGGCCGCCTTCAAGGCCACCATGGAAGACGCGGATTACCTTGCAGCCGCTTCCGAGTTCGTCACCGATTATAAGGACGCTGCAGCTACCGCCGCTCTGATCGAGGAGCAGCAGGCGTTCACCGAAGGCCTCTCCAACGGCTTCTGGTACGAATGATCCTCTGACTGAGCTATATGTGACCGGGCGGGCTTGCCCGCCCGGTCATATTTTTTGGAATTGAGAATTTTGACAGGAGGTATATTCGTTTGAAAATGAAGAAAACGGACATAGGCGTCGTCGGCTTCATGTACGCCGTCTGCGCGTTCTTCTATGTCTACAGCTACCAGCTCACCGCCGAGAGCAAGAAGTACCCCATGTTCACCATCATTCTGCTCTTCGGTCTGACCACGCTCTATCTTGTGCAGATGATACTCGCGGCGAAGAAATTCGGCGTTGAGAGCGGCGCGGATGAGGTGTTTGCGGGCTTCCTGCCTGCGCAGTTCATCGTCTCGCTCGTGCTCACTCTGGCATACTTCTTCCTTATAAAGTACCTTGGCTTCTTCTCCGCTACCATTATCTTCATGTTCGCCTCTCTGCTGTACCTGAAGGTGAAGATAGTCCCGTCGCTCATCACGGTCGCATCCGTGACGCTGCTCATCTATTTTGCTTTTGTCGTGTTCCTTGGCGTGCGTCTGCCTAAGGGACTGCTGTTCTAAGGGAGGGATCGATACATGCTTCAGACTTTACAGCAGATGGGTCAGGGCTTTATCAGCGCCCTCACCTGGATAAATCTTCTTGCCATGGTCGGCGGCGTGTCCCTCGGTATCGTCATCGGCTGTCTGCCTGGCCTCTCGGCCGCGATGGGCGTTGCGCTGATGCTGCCGCTCACCTTCACCATGCCTGCTGATACCGGGCTTATCGTCCTCGGCGCCATCTACTGCGGCGCTATCTTTGGCGGCTCCATCTCCGCCATACTCATACATACCCCCGGCACCCCGGCTTCCGCCGCAACGGCTATCGAGGGCTACCAGATGACGCTCAACGGTAAGGCCGGTAAAGCGCTGGCGACGGCCTGCTGGTCGTCCTTCTGGGGCGGCCTGCTCAGCTGCATTTCGCTTTACTTCTTCTCCCCGCTGCTGGCCCAGCTCGCGCTGAAGTTCATGTCGGCGGAGAAGTTCTGGCTCGGCATCTTCGGTCTTACCATCATCGCCGGCGTTTCGAGCAAGTCCATGGTCAAGGGACTCATGTCCGGTGCGCTTGGTCTGCTTATTTCCACCATCGGCCTTGATCCCATCGACGGCACCAAGCGCTTCATGTTCGGTCAGGCCTTCCTCGCCGAGGGCATCAACGTCACCTGCGCGCTCATCGGTCTGTTCTCGATGTCTCAGGTGTTCATCCTCGCCGAGAAAGCTATAAAGCAGCGCGCCAAGGCCGCGAAGTTTACCGATAAGATCGCGCTGACCAAGGAAGAGAAAAAGTTCCTCATGCCCACGGTCATCCGCTCCTGGATCATCGGCAACATCATCGGCATACTCCCCGGCGCGGGCGCATCCATTGCCTGCTTCATGGGCTATAACAGCGCAAAGCAGTTCTCCAAGCATAAGGAAGACTTCGGCCACGGCGCGATCGAAGGCGTCTGCGGCTCCGAAGCCGCGAACAACGCCGTCACCGGCGGCTCCCTTATCCCGATGCTTACCCTCGGTATCCCCGGCGAATCCGTCACGGCAGTTCTCATGGGCGGCCTTGTCATTCAGGGCCTTGCTCCGGGACCGGAGCTGTTCACTAAGTACGCTCCCATGACCTACACCTTCTTCGCGGGCTTCGTGCTCGTGCAGTTCTTCATGCTGGCCATCGGTATGCTTGGCTGCCGCGGCTTTGCGCAGATCTCCCGCCTGTCGGACGCTATCCTCATCCCGGCAGTCACGGTGCTGTGCTTCGTCGGCTCCTACGCCATCCACCGCAACCTGAGTGACGTTGTCGTCATGCTCATCTTCGGCGGCCTCGGCTACCTGATGCGCAAATTTGACCTGAACACGGCAGCGGTCGTCCTTGCGCTCATCCTTGGACCCATCAGCGAAAAGGGCTTGCGCGGCGCGCTGCGCGTCAGCGGCGGCGATATAGGCTGCCTGTTCACATCCCCCGTGAGCTGGGTGCTCATCATCCTCAGCATTGCCGGTATTTTCTCCCCGTTCTTCATGGCGAAGTTCGAGAAGAAGGTCACCGGTGAGGACGAGTTCGTCACCGAGAGCTGACCCGGCAAAACCTCATACTCCTATCCCGCATCGAAAGATGCGGGATTTTTTACTGCTGCGCAGCGCTTGACACACGTCCAGAGCATTTATATAATGAATGCGGCAGAATACATGCAGGAGGAAGCATTATGAAGATAGCAGTTATAACCGGCGCGTCCGCCGGGATAGGCCGCGAGTTTGTCTACGCGGTGGATAAGTACGATACCTTTGATGAGATCTGGGTCATTGCCCGCCGCCGTGAGCGCCTTGAGGAGCTTGCCGCAAAGTGCCGCAACCCCATCCGCCCCATCGCGCTCGACCTGTCAGACCTCGGCAGCATCGAAGAATATAAGGCGCTGCTCGAAAAGGAGCAGCCGCAGATAAGCATCCTTGTAAACGCCGCGGGCTGCGGTGTCTTCGGCCCCTTTGAGGAAAAGGAGCTTGATAAGCTCCTTGCGAGCGCGCGGCTCAACTCCCTTGCGCTTACCGCCATGTGCCATGTCAGCCTGCCGTATATGACCTCCGGCAGCAGCATCGTCAACATGGGCTCAAACTCCGCGTGGCAGCCCGTGCCGTATCAGGCGGTGTACGGCGCGAGCAAGAGCTATGTCCTCAGCCTCTCCCGTGCGCTGTGGCGTGAGCTGCGAGCGCAGGGTATCCACGTCATGTGCGTCTGCCCCGGCTGGATAAAGACGGAGTTCCAGCAGGTCGCGCAGCACGATAAGTATATCCACTATGTCGATAAGTGGTACGGCCCGGACGAGGTCGCCGCGCAGGCCATGAAGGATCTCGGGAAGAAAAAGCTTGTCTCCATCCTCGGCCACCCTGTGCGCCGTCAGGTGCGTCTCGTCAAGTTCCTGCCCGTGAAGCTCGTTATGAGCATCTGGTGCAGACAGCAGGGGATAAAATGATTTTCAGGCGGCACATAATGTGCCGCCTGAATTTATAAGCCAATATGCTCTTGATTAATTCAAAAAGCTGTATTAATATAGAGCCTACTATAATAATAGAACAGGCGGTTTCAATGGACGCGGAACGCATAAGCTCAAGGAAAAACAAATATATCGCCCATCTGCGCGCGCTCGCGTCGGATGCGGAGTACCGCTATGCCTGCGTGGAGTACCTCTGCGACGGAATGAAGCTGCTCGCCGAAGCGCTCGATAAGGGCGCGCGGGTGCGGTCTGTGCTGTGGAAGGACGCGGCGGCGGAGTTTCCGGGGCTGGACGGCGCAAAGCAGTATATCGCACCGGCGGAGCTTTTCGATTACGCTTCACCCATGAAGAACAGCCCCGGCCCGGTGTTCACGCTCGCAATGCCCGAGGGGCACAATGCGGAAATGCGCCGCGCCGTACTGCTTGAAAACGTGCAGGACCCCGGCAATGTCGGCACCGTCATACGCACGGCGGCGGCGCTGGGCTTTGACACTGTGATACTCTGCGGCGCCTGTGCGGATGTCTACAGTCCCAAGACCGCCCGCGCCACAATGGGCGCCATTTTCCGGGAAAACATCGTCCGTATGGACATAGCCGCTGCCGCGGAATATATCCACAGCCGCGGCATGAAGCTATACGGCGCGGCGCTTTCAGAGCGCGCGTCGGATATCCGCACGGCGGAGCTCAATAATGCTGTCGTCGCTATCGGCAGCGAGGGCAGGGGACTGAGCGCGGAGCTTCTGAGCCTGTGCGACGGGGAAGTCATCATCCCCATGACGCCGGGCAGCGAATCCTTCAACGCCGCGATAGCTGCGGCAATAGTCATGTGGGAGATCGTGAGATAAACTGAAAGGGCAGGTGAGGCAGATGTCCGCAATAAAATACTGGCTGTGGCTGTCGAGCCTGACCAATGTGAGACCTTCGTCAAAGGCCGCGCTTATCGACCATTACGGCGACGCCGAGCGCGCGTGGTTCGCGCCCGAGGGCGAGTTTAAGACCGTGTCCGGCGTGAGCGCCAATGACGCGGCGGTGCTTGAAGCGCGGGACATGAGCGCCTGCGATAATATCCTCTCCGAGTGCGACCGGCAGGGGATCGACATCCTCACCATGCAGGACGCGCGCTATCCGCGCTGGCTCTGCAACACCTACGCGCCGCCGCCTGTGCTGTACGTCAAGGGTCGGCTCCCTAACGTGGACGAAACCCCGGCGATAGCGATCGTCGGCACGCGCAGGGCAAGCCCATACGGGCTTAAAATGGCGCGTACTCTCGCCTTTGAGATCGTCAAATGCGGCGGCATTATCGTCTCCGGGCTCACCGAGGGCGTTGACCGCGCCGCGGCAGAGGGCTGCCTGCTTGCAGGCGGCAGGTGCATCGGTGTTCTCGGCACGCCGCACGGCGAGGATAACCGTCTGCAGAGGGACGTTGCCGCGACCGGCGCGCTCATAAGTGAGTACCCGCCCGGCACGGTCACGCAGAAGTTCTTCTTCCGTGACCGCAACCGTGTGAGCGCGGGGCTTTCTCAGGGCGTCGTCGTGGTCGAAGCGCCGGAGCGCAGCGGCAGTCTCCTCTTTGCGCAGGAGGCGCTCGAGCAGGGGCGCGAGATATTCGCCGTACCCGGCAATGCCGATGCCGAAAACAGCGTTGGCACCATCCGCCTCATCAAGGACGGGGCGAAGCCCGTGACGAGCGGCTGGGACGTCATGTGCGAGTTCGAAGCGCTGTTTCCGGATAAAATAATGAAGCCGAGCGGGCGAGTCAGCGTTCCCGAGGAAGTGAAAAACATACCGCCCGAGAGGACAAAACCTGCCGCAAAGCAGGAAAAAACACCGGTTTCGACAAAAAAAGAGATTGACAACAACATAACCAAAGGATATATTGACTTGTCAGAACAGCTTTCCCGGTTAAACGAGGAGCAGCTTAAGATAATCACGGCCATCGGCGGTGAGCAGGCGCATATCGACGATGTGATCGAACGCACCGGCCTCGGCACGGCAAAGGTGCTCTCGCAGCTGACGGTGCTGGAGATCAAGGGCTACATCCGCCGCGTACCCGGGCGGAGAGTGAGCCTGAATACGGCAATGAAATGAGGATAAATAATGGCAAAAGCGAAGGATCTGGTCATAGTCGAGTCACCGGCCAAGGCCAAGACCATTGAGAAGTATCTGGGCAGCGGCTATAAAGTCACCGCCTCGATGGGACATTTGAGAGATCTGCCCAAGAGCAAGATGGGCGTTGATATAGAGCACGGCTTCGAGCCGCAGTACATCCCCGTTCGGGATAAGAAGGAGCTCATCAACGAGCTCAAGAAGGAAGCCAAGGAAGCAAAGACCGTCTACCTCGCGACCGACCCTGACCGCGAGGGCGAAGCCATATCATGGCACCTCAAGGAGCTGCTCGGGCTTGACGATGAAAAGGCCAAGCGCGTGACCTTCAATGAGATCACTAAAAAGGTCGTCACCGAGAGCATCAAGAACCCGCGCAGCATCGACCAGAACCTTGTCGATTCCCAGCAGGCGCGGCGCATACTTGACCGTATCGTCGGCTACGAGCTCTCCCCGCTGCTCTGGCGCAAGATAAAGAAGGGGCTGTCCGCTGGACGCGTGCAGTCCGTTGCCACGCGCATGGTCGTTGACCGCGAGGAGGAGATCGAAGCCTTCCAGAGCCAGGAGTACTGGCTGCTCGACGCGCGCCTCAACTGCGGCGCGGAGGACGCCGTGTTCACCGCCCGCTTCCACGGCAAGGGCGATAAGAAGCAGGAGCTCAAATCAAAGGCCGAGGTCGACGAGGTCATAAACGCCGTGCAGGCGCAGCCCTTTACCGTATCCGGCGTCAAGCGCGGCGAGAAGCAGAAGTCGCCCGCGCCCCCGTTCATCACCTCGACTCTCCAGCAGGAGGCCTCGCGCCGGCTGAGCATGACCCCGCGCCGTACCATGTCCATCGCCCAGCAGCTTTATGAGGGCGTTGAGATAAGCGGGCACGGCAGCATCGGTCTTATCACCTATATGCGTACCGACTCCCTCCGCCTATCCGAGGAAGCGCTTGCCGCCGCGAAGGACTTCATCATCGGGCACTACGGCCCCGAGTATTACCCCGGCTCGCCGCGGCATTTCAAGACCAAGGCCGGCGCGCAGGATGCGCATGAGGCCATCCGCCCGACGGATGTGAACCTCACGCCGGAGCTTGTGCGCAAGGACCTCACGCAGGAGCAGTACCGGCTCTACCGCCTTATCTGGGGGCGCTTCACCGCCTGCCAGATGGCTAACGCAAAGTATGATAACGTCGCCGTCGAAGTCTCTTCCGCGGGCTATACCTTCCGCGCGACCTATTCGGAGATGAAGTTCAAGGGCTTTACCGCCGTGTACGAGGAGGCAAAGGACGAGGAGAGCAGCGAGCTTGCAAATCCCCTGCCGAGTCTGAGCGAGGGTCAGGCGCTGACGCTTGAAAAGCTCATCCCCGAGCAGCAGTTCACACAGCCGCCCGCAAGGTTCACCGAGGCCACGCTCATCCGCGCTATGGAGGAAAAGGGCATAGGCCGCCCGTCCACCTACGCGCCGACTATATCTACCATCACCTCCCATGACTATGTTATAAAAGAGGGCAAGTACCTCAAGCCCACGCCGCTCGGCAGAGTCGTCACCGGGCTTATGAAGGAGCACTTTGCAGACATCGTCGACCTCAAGTTCACAAACCAGATGGAGGAGGAGCTTGACGGCATCGAGAACGGCAAGGCGCAGTGGCGCGACGTCCTTGCCGATTTCTACGGTGACTTCAGTAAGGAAATGGACGAAGCCGAAAAGGCTATGGACGGCGTGAAGCTCAAAGTCCCTGACGTTCTCAGCGATGAATACTGCGATGTCTGCGGCCGACAGATGGTCGTGAAGAAGGGCCGCTTCGGATACTTCCTCGCCTGTCCCGGCTTCCCGGAGTGTACCTTTACAAAGCCCATCGTCGTCGAGATGCCCGGCAAATGCCCCAAGTGCGGCGGCAGGATACTCAAGCGCACCTCGAAAAAGGGCTATGTGTTCTATGCCTGCGAGCGCGGCACGGACTGCGGCTTCATTACATGGGACGTTCCCACCAAGGACTTCTGCCCCGCCTGCGGCAAGACCATGTTCAAGAACAGCGGCAGAGGGCCGCTCAAGTCCTTCTGCATAAACGAGCAGTGCCCGAACTTCGTCCCTGAGGACAAGCGTACCTTCAAGAAAAAGACGCCCGAGGAGAAGGCACAGGCAGCCGCCGAGAAGGCCGCGAAGGCTGCGGAAAAGGCCGCCGCTGCCGAGGACGGGGAAGAGAAGAAGCCCGCCAAAAAGACGGCTGCGAAAAAGACCACTGCTGCCAAGACCACCGCGAAAAAGACCTCGGCAAAAACCACCGCAAAGAAAGCCACCGCCAAGAAAACCACGGCGGCAAAAAAGACAAGCACAAAGAAAAGTGCGGATACAGAGGAATAACAGATGAAAACGGTTACCGTTCTGGGCGCGGGGCTTGCGGGAAGCGAGTGCGCGTGGCAGCTTGCAAGGCGCGGCATAAATGTGAAGCTCATAGAGATGAAGCCGGTGAAGATGACCCCGGCGCACACCTCGCCGAACTTTGCCGAGCTCGTCTGCTCAAACTCTCTGCGCAGCGATGAGCTCACCAATGCCGTGGGCCTCCTCAAGGCCGAGATGCGCGCGATGGGCTCTCTCATCATGGAGAGCGCGGACGCCAATAAGGTCGCCGCGGGCGGCGCGCTGGCGGTCGACCGCGAGGGCTTTTCAAAATACATCACCGATAAATTAAAGAGTCTCCCGAACGTCGAGGTCGTGAGCGCCGAGGCGACGGAAATTCCGGAGGGCGAGGTCGTTATCGCGACCGGCCCCCTGTCGAGTGACGCTATCGCCGAGAAGATAGCCGCCCTCTGCCCGGACAGCGACCTGCATTTCTATGACGCCGTCGCTCCCATCGTGACGCTTGAGAGCGTGGACATGGATTCTGCGTTCTTCGCCTCACGCTACGACAAGGGAACGGCAGACTATGTGAACTGCCCAATGGATAAGGACGAATATCTCGCCTTCGTCGAGGAGCTTGTCCACGCGAAGGAAGCGGAGGTACACGGCTTTGACGACGGCGGCGTGTTCGAGGGCTGCATGCCGGTCGAGGTCATGGCGCGCCGCGGGGTGGACACCCTGCGCTACGGCCCCTTGAAGCCCGTCGGGCTTATCGACCCGCGCACGGGCAGAGAGAACTATGCCGTCGTCCAGCTTCGGCGCGACAATGCCGACGGCACTATCTATAACATCGTCGGCTTCCAGACGCACCTGACATGGGGCGAGCAGAAGCGCGTGTTCTCCATGATCCCCGCGCTCAGAAACGCGGAGTTCGTGCGCTACGGCGTCATGCACCGCAATACATATCTCAACAGCCCGAAGCTTCTTGACCGGTATTACCGCCTGCGCACGGACGGGCGCATCAGCTTTGCCGGGCAGATGACCGGCGTCGAGGGCTATGTGGAGTCCGCGGCCTCAGGCATGCTCGTCGGCATCGAGACGGCGGCGCGCGTACTCGGCATGGAGCCTGTGGATTTCCCGCAGGAGACGGCGATAGGCGCGCTGAGCCTGTATGTCTCCGGCGGCAGCGTCGGCGATTTCCAGCCGATGAACGTGAACTTCGGCATCATCAGTCCCCTTGGCTACAGGGTGAAAGGAAAGAGAAACAAGAACGCCGAGATATCCAAGCGTTCCCTTGAGATCATAGAGAGCCTGAAGGCTAAGGAGGTTTTTCACTGTGAAGATAATCATTGACGCGATGGGCGGCGACAACGCCCCTGAGGAGATCGTAAAGGGCGCGGTGCGCGCAAAGCGCGAGCTCGGCGTGGAGGTCTGCCTTGTCGGCCGCATCGAGGATGTGAAGGCCTGCCTTGAGAAAGAGGGCTGCGCGGAGGGCGTGCTTGAGATAGTCGACGCGCGCGAGGTCGTCTCTATGGAGGACGATCCCAGCACCGCTACCCGCCGCAAGAAGGATTCTTCCATGACCATCGCGCTGAACCTCCTGCGTGACGGCAAGGGCGACGCGGTCGTCTCCGCCGGCAGTACCGGCGCGCTCCTCACCGGGGCGACGCTTATCGTCAAGCGTATTAACGGCATCCGCCGCGCCGCGATGGCCCCCGTTCTCCCGGC
>CAKTIH010000075.1 GCA_934565615.1 uncultured Oscillospiraceae bacterium
GTGATGTCGCTATTTAGCAAATAAAAAATGACGAATGTTCTTTGACAGCTAAATGCTGTAAGAACATTCGTCATGGTCCGAGTGGAGGGGCTCGACCTGCGCCGCGGCGCAGGCCACCTCGGGTTGAAACGTGCCACCGGCACGTTTCTAAGTGCCCTCGGGTTCGAGCCCAAATGGGCAAAGAAATAAGCAACGCCCCCGGTGGGGGCATTGCTTATTTGGTCCGAGTGGAGGGGCTCGAACCCCCGACCTGATGGTCCCAAACCACCCGCGCTACCAACTGCGCTACACCCGGCTATGAAGTTGAAGTTTTGCTGCGACTGTGGTCAGTCATGTGGTCATTGCTGATTTTCCGCCCGTTTTGACCGGCTGCTCAAATCCCGCAAGTGCAGGCGTTACAAGGCTTTCCGGCGTTTTAGCCTGCCCCGCCCCGGATACAGGCACGGCACTCCCAAACCACCCGCGCTACCAGCTGCGCTACACCCGGTTATGCGGTGCTTAAGCATCGGCCAAAGTATTATACAACATCTTCCGCCTTTGCGCAAGGGCAAAAACAGCAGAGAGGCCATTGTCTCTCTGCTGTTTCAGCTTAAACCTTATGCTATTGCCTCTTACGCCTGTTCGGCAGCGTTCTTTCTGACAACACTGCGGATAACAAACAGCGTGCCGATGGTCATTGCGATACCAATTGCAAGGCAGATCACCGCGTTGCGGATGAAGCCCGCAAGGATGAAGTTCACAAAGCAAATCGCCGCGACGGTCAGCGCGTAGGGCAGCTGAGTGCTGACGTGCTCGATGTGGTTGCAGTTTGCACCGGCGGAGGCCATGATGGTCGTGTCGGAAATGGGGGAGCAGTGGTCGCCGCAGACAGCGCCGGCAAGGCACGCAGAGATACCGATCATGAGGAGGTCGGGAGCGTCAGCAAAGACGGGGAGCACGATGGGGATCAGGATGCCGAAGGTGCCCCAGCTCGTGCCGGTAGCGAAGGCCAGACCGACTGCGACGAGGAAGATGATCGCCGGGAGCATGGAGAACAGTCCGTCAGCCGCGCCCTGAACGAGACCCGCGACATACACGTCAGCGCCGAGAAGGCCGGTCATGTTCTTGAGGGTAAGTGCAAAGGTGAGGATGAGCAGCGCGGGAACCATCGCAACAAAGCCCTTGGTGATGCAGGCGGTAGCGTCCTTGAAGGTGATGACGCGGCGCAGGAGCAGGTAAACGAAGGTGATTATCAGCGCAATAATGCAGCCCCAGGGCAGGCCAACAGAAGCATCGGTATCGGCGAAGGAATCAACAAGGCTTGCGCCGTCCCAGAAGCCGCCGACATACATCATGCCGATGATGCAGAATACTATAAGTACGATAACTGGAATGAGCATATCCCAGATGCAGGCGTTCTCGACGTTGTTCTCTTCGTCGTTGCCGAGGGAGCCGAGCTCACCCTGAAGCGCCTTCATCTCGGCCTTGGCCATGGGGCCGTAATCGAAGCCCATGACGGTGATTGCAACAACGAATACGATGGTCAGCAGAGAATAAAAATTGTAAGGGATGGCCTGAACGAAAAGCTGGATGCCGGAGATACCGGTGTTGAGATCCTGCGCGGTCGCGGAAACAGCGGCTGCCCAGGAGGACACAGGTGCGATCATGCATATAGGCGCGGCAGTTGCGTCAATAATATATGCGAGCTTTGCGCGGGAGACATTGTGGCTGTCGGTAACGGGACGCATGACGGAGCCGACGGTCAGGCAGTTGAAATAGTCGTCAACGAAGATGAGTACACCGAGGATAAAGGTGGCAATTATCGCGCCGACGCGGGTGTGAACATGCTTGACAGCCCAGCGGCCGAACGCGGCGGAGCCGCCGGCGGCGTTGATAAGCGCGACCATGATGCCCAGCAGAACGAGGAACATGAAGATACCTGCGTTCCAGCCGTCCGCGATGGCGCCGATGAAGCCGTCGCTAAGCATGGAATTGAGCGAGTCGATGGGGTTAAAGCCGCCGACGAAAAGCGCGCCGACAACAATGCCGACAAACAGAGACGAGTAGGTCTCCTTGGTGATAAGTGCCAGAACAATGGCCACAATGGGAGGCACGAGTGCCCAGAAAGTACCGTACATCAGTTCTTTCCTCCTAAAAAAATAAAATCATGAACAGAGCAGATACTGTTCATGACCTCGAAAAGAATCACCAAGGTGGCCTGACAGCTCTCCGCATTACGCGACAGTCCGCCGGATATTCTCCGACGACCCAGATATACCGGATCAGGAAGTCCGATACTCTTCGGCGGCTGCTCCTTTCGCCCCAACGGTTCCTGCCGTCTTTCAAGGGGGCTACTCTTAACATCCGCGCCTCTATCATGCTTTGTTCAATTGCCTGCATTATAGCACGCTTTCGGCGTATGTCAATAGAAATATACAAAAAAGTCAGATTTTTATACAATCCAAACGCCGGAAGCGGAATAACCCGCCTCCGTGCCGGAGGTAAAATGGACGCTTTCGTTGATTTTTCAATAGCTCCGGGCGCGAAGAGGGCGCTCGGTCTCTTCTCCCCGCTGCATATCCTGTGGCTGTTCGCCGCGCTCGCGGCGTGGCTTCTGCTGTGCAGGAGATATAGCCGCTGCGCCCCTGCCCGCCGCGTCCGTATGCGCCGCGCCATAGCGGGCTCGGCGCTCGCGATAGAGCTGCTGCGCTCACTGCTGCTGATGCTCGCGGGAGAATACGGCATAGGGCGGCTGCCGCTGCACCTGTGCGCGCTCGCGATATATATAAGCTTTCTCCACTCCCTGCGCGGCGGGGAGCTCACCGGGCAGTTTCTATATGCCTTCTGCATGCCGGGGGCCGTGTGCGCGCTGCTCTTTCCGGATTGGAGCGCTTACCCCGCCTTTCACTTCATGAGCGTGAGCTCCTTTACGCTGCACCTCCTGCTCGTCGGCTATACGCTGATGCTCGTTGCTGGCAGGGATCTCCGCCCCGATACGCGCCGTGCCCCGGCCTGTCTCGGCATAATGCTGCTCATCGCCGTGCCTGTCTATGCCTTCGACCGCCTGATGGACACAAACTATATGTTTCTCAACTGGCCGTCGCCCGGCTCACCGCTGGAGTGGTTCGCTTTCCTCGGTCGTCCCGGATATCTGCTGGGCTACCTCCCGCTCCTCGCCGCGACGTGGGCAGTGATATACGCGCCGTTCATAAAAAAGCGCCGCGCCGGATAAACCGGCGCGGCTTAATTCAAACCATTTTCACTTCTTATGATACAGCTTCTTTGCCTGATACCGCGGCTCAAAGGAGATATTGACGCCGAGCTTTTTGAACATCTCCTCATCGACGTGGGAGAGGATGACGGAGGAATGTGCCTCGCAGCCCTTGAGGCTGTTGATCTGGTCGATCGCGTAGCTCGCCATCGGGTTCATGACCGAGCATATGGTCAGCGCGATAAGCATTTCATCCGTGTGCAGACGCGGATTATGGTTGCCGAGGTGCTCGACCTTGAGGTGCTGGATAGGCTCGATGACGCCCGGGGCGATGAGCTGAAGCGGCTTGTCGATCCCGGCGAGCTTCTTGAGAGCGTTCAGCAGGCAGGCCGAGGACGCGCCGAGCAGGGAGCTTGTCTTGCCGGTGACGATGGTCCCGTCGTTCAGCTCCAGCGCGACGGCGGGCGCGCCGGTCTCCTCCGCGCGGTCGAGCGCTGCCTTGACGACCGGGCGATCCTCAATGGAGATGCCGGCGGAATTCATGATAAGCTCGATCTTGCGCAGCTCAGCTGCATCGCTCAGACCCTGACGCACGGCGCAGGCGGCGGCATAGTAGCGGCGGATGATCTCCTGCTTTGACGCCTCGCAGCAGGCCTCGTCGTCGGTGATGCAGTAGCCTGCCATGTTGACGCCCATGTCCGTCGGGCTCTTGTACGGGCTCTCGCCGTAGATGCGCTTGAAGATCGCTTCGAGCACGGGGAATATCTCAACGTCGCGGTTATAGTTGACTGTGGTGACGCCGTAGGCCTCAAGGTGGAAGGGGTCGATCATGTTCACGTCGTCAAGGTCGGCGGTCGCGGCCTCGTAGGCGAGGTTCACCGGGTGCTTGAGCGGGAGGTTCCAGACCGGGAAGGTCTCGAACTTCGCGTAGCCCGCGCTGATGCCGCGCTTATGCTCATGGTAGAGCTGACTCAGGCAGGTTGCCATCTTGCCGCTGCCGGGGCCGGGTGCCGTGACGACAACGAGCGAGCGTGTCGTCTCGATATATTCGTTCTTTCCGAAGCCCTCATCGGAGATTATGAGCGGGACATTCGAGGGATAGTCGGGGATGATATAGTGCAGATACACCGCGACGCCGAGCGCCTCAAGGCGCTTTTTGAACTGGTCGGCAATGGCCTGACCGCGGTAGTGCGTGATGACTACACTGCCGATGTACAGCCCTATCCCGCGGAACGCGTCGATAAGGCGGAGCGTATCGTCCTCATAGGTGATGCCGAGGTCGCCGCGGCGCTTGCTGCGCTCGATATCGTCCGCGGAAATAGCGATGACTATCTCCGCCTCGTCCTTCATCTCGAGCAGCATCTTCACCTTGCTGTCCGGCGCGAAGCCCGGCAGCACGCGGGATGCGTGGAAGTCGTCAAAGAGCTTGCCGCCGAACTCCAGATACAGCTTGCCGCCGAATTTGGAGATACGGTCGCGTATGTTCTGCGATTGCAGCTTTACGTATTTGTCGTTATCGAAGCCTATCCTGTTCATATGAAGATCCCTCTGTTCTCTCTCGGTTTAGCCCGGTCGTATTTTCAATGAAATATTTTAGCACACAAAAACAGGCAGGACAAGATTATACTTTTTTTATTCATAAACTTGTGCTAATATGTATGTTGAATTGGTATCTTATTTTTTCTTTCAGGAAAGGCATACATAAATGGGAATTTTCAACAAGCTGTTCGGTAGCTATTCCGACCGTGAGCTCAAGCGCATCTACCCGATAGCGGACAAGATAGAAGCACTCTCCGATGAGTACGCCGCAAAATCCGATGAGGAGCTGCGCGCCAAGACCGAGGAATTTAAGCAGCGCCTTGCCGAGGGCGAGACGCTGGACGATATTCTTCCCGAGGCCTACGCCACCGTGCGCGAGGCCGCATGGCGCGTGCTCGGCATGCGCCCGTTCCGGGTGCAGCTCATCGGCGGCATCGTCCTGCATCAGGGCCGCATCGCCGAAATGAAGACCGGCGAAGGCAAGACGCTTGTCGCCGTGCTCCCGGCCTACCTCAATGCGCTGACCGGCGAGGGCGTCCACATCGTCACCGTGAACGACTACCTTGCCAAGCGTGACAGCGAATGGATGGGCAAGGTCCACCGCTTCCTCGGCCTGAGCGTCGGCCTTATCGTCCATGGGCTTAATAACGATGAGCGCCGCGAGGCCTATAACTGCGATATCACCTACGGCACGAACAACGAGATGGGCTTTGACTATCTGCGCGATAACATGGCGCTCTATAAGGAGAACATGGTCCAGCGCGGACATGCCTTCGCCATCGTCGACGAGGTCGACTCCATCCTTATCGATGAAGCCAGAACTCCGCTTATCATCTCCGGTCAGGGCGACGAGAGCACCGACCTCTACCGTCAGGCGGACGACTTTGTAAGCCGTCTGAAAAAGGTCGTCTACGCGAGCGTTGACGAGAAGGAGGAGGAGAGCGAGGATCTCGACGCGGACTATGTTGTCGACGAGAAGGCCAAAACCGCGACACTCACCGCCCGCGGCATTGCAAAGGCCGAGCGCGCCTTTAACCTCGAAAACCTCGCCGATATTGAGAACGCTACGCTCTCGCACCATATAAATCAGGCGCTCAAGGCGCACGGCATCATGAAGCGCGACATTGACTATATCGTCAAGGACGGCGAAATAATCATCGTCGATGAGTTCACCGGCCGTCTCATGCTCGGCCGCCGCTACTCTGAGGGTCTGCATCAGGCAATCGAGGCCAAGGAGCATGTCGATGTCCAGAAGGAAAACAAGACCCTTGCGACCATAACCTTCCAGAATTACTTCCGTCTCTACGGCAAGCTCTCCGGCATGACCGGTACTGCCGCGACCGAAGCTGAGGAGTTCGATGCGATATACCGTCTCGATATCATCGAGATCCCGACGAACAAGCCCGTTATAAGGATCGACCACCCCGACGTTGTTTATAAGAACGACGTCGGCAAGAACCGTGCGATAATCGAGCAGATCGTAGAGTGCCACGAGAAGGGGCAGCCCGTTCTGGTCGGCACTATATCAATAGAGAAGAGCGAATATATCTCCTCCCTGCTCAAGCGCCGCGGCATCCCGCACACGGTGCTGAACGCAAAGTACCATGAGAAGGAAGCCGAGATCGTCGCGCAGGCCGGTAAGTTCGGCGCTGTCACGATAGCGACGAACATGGCAGGCCGCGGCACCGATATCACCCTCGGCGGCAACGCCGAGTTCATGGCCAAGGCCGACCTGCGCAAGGCAGGGTACGACGAGGCCACCATCGCCGAAGCCACCGGCTACGCCGAGACGGACGATGAGAACATCCTCGCCGCGCGCGCTATGTTTGCCGAGCGCATGAAGGCGCACAAGGCGGAGACGGACGCGGAAGCCGAAAAGGTGCGCGCCGTCGGCGGCCTGTTCATCCTCGGCACCGAGCGCCACGAATCCCGCCGTATCGACAACCAGCTGCGCGGCCGTGCCGGCCGTCAGGGCGACCCCGGCGAGAGCCGCTTCTACCTTGCGCTGACGGACGACGTCATGCGTCTCTTCGGCTCCGACAGGCTCACCGGCCTTATGGACACCATGAAGGTCGATGAGGACACCCAGCTTGACCATAAGATGCTCTCCAACGCCATCGAGCAGGCGCAGCGCACAGTCGAGAGCCGCAACTTCCAGACCCGTAAGAGCGTGCTTGAATACGACGATGTCATGAACCAGCAGCGCAACATCATCTACGGTGAGCGCCGCAAGGTGCTCGACGGCGAGGATATCCACGCGCAGATCATGAACATGATAAAGGAATTCGTCTCCTCCACCGTGGCGGATGGCCTTGCCGGGGGCGTGGCGGAGAACCAGACCCAGCTCGATAACGCTCTCCAGCCCTTCGAGAAGCTCTTCATGCGCCGCGGCACGTTTAAGATAGAGCAGTTCGGCGGCGCTGTCCACAATGATAAGCTCAGCGATGCCGTAAACGAGCTTGCCGAAAAGGTCTATGCCGCGAAGGAAGAAGCCTTCGGCGAGGGGCCGAACGGCCTGCCGCTGATGCGCGAGATAGAGCGCGTCATAATGCTGCGCGTCGTCGATGAATACTGGATGGATCATATCGACGCGATGGCCGAGCTCAAGCGCGGCATCGGTCTGCGCGGCTACGGCTCGGTCAAACCCATCGATGCCTATAAGCAGGAGGGCTTCGACATGTTCGAGGCCATGGTGCGCGGCATACGCGAGGAGACGGTGCGCCGTCTGTTCATCGTGCAGGTGCGCAAGGAGCAGGCCATCGAGCGCAAGGCCGTCTCGAAGAACGCGGCGGCAAACGTCGGCGGCGAGCCGGTGAAGAAGCAGCCCGTCAAAAAGGTGCCGAAGCCCGGGCGCAACGATCCCTGCCCCTGCGGCAAGATGAAGGCCGACGGCTCCCGCAGACTTAAATACAAAGAGTGCTGCGGCAGAAACGAGTAACGAAAACAAAGACAAAGCAAATGCTTTGTCTTTGATAGGAGACTTCCATGTCCTTTACAGAGAATAACCATAACGGGCTCATCTATATGAGCTCGGATAAGATCGGCGCGCGCCACGCGTTTACCACGCGCTATGGCGGCATAAGCACGGGGATATTTTCCTCGCTGAACCTCGGCTCCAACCGGGGCGACGATCCCGAGGCCGTGCGTGAAAACTACCGCCGCGTGTGTGAGCTTATGGGCGTCGGCATAGACGATATGGCCGTGACGCAGCAGGTACACAAGGCCGATGTGCGCATCGTCACCTCGGCGGATAAGCACGTGTGCATGTCGCATGTACCATACGAGGCCGACGGCATCGTCACCTCTGAGCGCGGCCTGCCCATAATGTGCATGGTGGCTGACTGCGTGCCCGTGCTGCTCTGGGACGGGGAGCACTCCGTCGCCGGGGCGATACACTGCGGCTGGCGCAGCTCCGTCGGGGACATTCTCAAAAACGCGCTCGATGCGATGGCATCTCTCGGTGCGGAAGCTCAAAGCGTCCGCGCCGCGATAGGCCCGTCGATAGGCCGCTGCTGCTTCGAGACGGACGACGATGTCCCTCAGGCGATAGAGCGCTACCTCTCCGGGGACACGGACGGCCTGTTCGACCGCCGCGCCGACGGCAAAACGATGGTCGACCTGCGCGCGGCAAACGCGCGGCGGCTCATCCAGCTCGGCGTCCTGCCGGAGAACATTGACATTTCGGATGAATGCACCTACTGCCGCCATGATAAATACTGGTCGCATCGCTATACCCACGGGCAGCGCGGCAGCCAAGCGGCACTGATAGTCCTGGACTGAGGAGATGAACATGAGAAAGAAAAAGAGACTGTTTGCGCTGCTGCTGTGCATGGCGATGCTGCTCGGCTGCACCGGCTGCGGCAGCACAACGAGCAGGAGCAATAACGTAAACGACCTTGTGTCGACCGCCGGTAAGGACGTGACCCGCGCCGCGGCGGCTGACAATGTGTTCTCCCTCAACTGCAATAACGACTATAGCTTCAATCCCCTTATCGCGACAAACCACTCAAACCAGCTCGTATGCAGCCTTGTTTATGAGAACATGGTCGAGCTCGACAACAGCTTTGAAGTCATCCCGAACCTGCTGACGAGCTGGATCTGCAACGAGGAGGCCACCTACTGGACCTTCGAGATCGCCGAGGGGCACTATTTCAGTGACGGCACGCCCGTCACCGGGCGCGACCTGCGCTATTCGCTCGACGCCGCGATAAACTCTGACCGCTTCCGCGGCCGCTTCGCGAGCTATCAGGGCTCCGGATATGACGATACCCGCTTCTATGTCTCTCTCGGCATCGGCGACACGCAGTTTGTAAAGCTGCTGAATATCCCTATCGTCAAATACGGCACCTACGGCGACTCCAAGCCCATCGGCAGCGGGCCGTACATGTACAGTGAGGACGAGACCTATCTTGTCGCGTCTCCCTACTACCCGGATTATGAGAATCTCCCGATAGACACGGTGTTTCTCGTGAAGTACACAGACGCAGCCAGCCGCATCACCGCCTTTGACGACGGCATCATCGACGTCGTCACGAACGACCCGTCGAGCTACACGAACCTCGGCTACGCCAGCACCAGTGAAATACACAACTACGCCACCACGAACTATCACTATGTGATGTTCAATGAGGAGTCCACCATCGGCCGCTTTAACGGCTTCCGTCAGGCTATGAACTACGCCTTTGACCGCGCGTATTTTGCCGATGAGCTGATGCACGGAAACGCGGCGGCCTCGCCCGTTCCGATGTACCCCACCTGCGCGGACTATCCGCAGCAGTATGCCGACAGCCTCGCGTATAACCTTGAGACCTGCCGTCTCGTGCTCGAAAACTCCGGCATAAAGGATTATGATAACGACGGCAAGCTTGAATACATGTCCGGCTCCGCACAGAAGATAGAGCTCAAGTTCATCGTCTGCTCCGACAGCAGCGCCAAGACCGGCGTCGTGCGTAAGTTTGCAAGCGACATGGAGACTCTCGGCCTGACCGTGAACGTTCAGGAGCTGACATGGGAAAACTACCTTCAGGCGCTCGAGGACGGGGACTTCGACATGTACTACGGCGAAGTCAAGCTGCGCAATAACTTTGACGTCACGGAGCTTCTCGACCCGGACAGCGACCTCAACTTCTCGCGCGGTAAGGACAGCAGCTTCGTCGGCTATATAAACAACTATCTTGCCGCCGGGGACACTTCGCGCTCCGCCATGTTCCAGCAGATGTGCGAGTATATCGCCGGTACAGGCTCGCTCATTTCCATCGGCTTTGAGACGCACCAGTTCATAAGCCACCGCGGCGTCATCAAGGGCGTGAACCCCAACGCCGGGAACCCGCTGTATGACTTCCCCAATTGGGAAATCATGATGGACTAGTCAGAAGAAGCTCGCTACATTACGCTTCGCCCTATTGGGCAAAGCTTCATATCCGCTCCCTCCTTCTTCCTTTTCCTCGCAAACCCACTTCGTTGGGCTTTGCTCGGAGTTGCGGGGGTACAGCAAAGCATGCAGCACATACATTCTTTTGTAAATCACGCCAGTAAAAACACAACTTGGGAGAATCAAAAAACTTACAATATAAAAGGAGAGGTAACAATGACTGACAGAGAGCTCATGTCAAAGGCAAAGCAGGCGTCGCTCAACGCCTACGTTCCGTATTCGCGCTTCGCGGTGGGTGCCGCGATCGAATGCACCGACGGCACTGTGTTCACCGGCTGCAATGTTGAAAACGCTGCCCTCGGCAGCACTATCTGTGCCGAGCGCACCGCATGCTGCAAGGCGGTCAGCGAGGGTCACAGGGACTTCAGGCGCATCGCCATCTATGCCGACAGCGAAAACTGGTGCACCCCCTGCGGCGCATGCCGTCAGTTTCTGGCGGAGTTTTCGCCGGAGATGGAGGTGCTCTGCGCCAAGGCCGGTGACCGCTATGTGAGCTATAAGCTCTCAGAGCTGCTGCCCTACACCTTCAATTACTGAGATGGAGCTTGAACAGTTCAGGCACTTCATCGCGGCAGCGGAAGCCGGGAGCTTTTCCGCTGCGGCAAGGAGCCTGTACATCAGCCATTCTACGGTCTGCCGCTCCGTCTCCGCGCTTGAGGAGGAGCTTGGCGTCAGGCTGTTTGAGCGCTCGAGCCGGGATTTTCGCCTCACGCAGGCCGGGGAAGCTCTGCTGCCTCAGGCGCAGGGTCTGCTCGACGCGGCAGAAGAAATAAAGGAAAATATGAAAACGCTCAGACTTCATGATGAAGTCTGAGCGTTTTCCAGCCTGTCAAAGAAGTCTCGCCAATGTGCGAGTTTTTTGGTATAATGGGAAAAAAGAGAACCGGCGGGGGGATAAG
>CAKTIH010000076.1 GCA_934565615.1 uncultured Oscillospiraceae bacterium
GGATAGGGTTGTTTTTTCCGGAGCTCTCTGCTATACTGGAAGAGACCAAACATAAAGGAATGAGGTGCTTCCCATGCGAAAAAATGTCAACTCCGTGGACAAGAACTCTCCCGAGTACTGGGCAAAAATGATTGCCGGCGGGCGGTATTCCCTGCTGCTGATCGTAGTTTTAACCGTTGTGAACATTGTACTGCTGCTTGTGGAGGCAGACCGCTACTTCGTGTTTTCCGCCTCCTTCCCCTATTATCTCACGGCCTTTGCAATGGGCATGGACGAAGCGCTCTCTGGGGGGATCGGCATTTGTACCATCATCGCGCTGGTCATCGGCGTCCTGCTGATGGGTGTTTACATGCTGTGCTGGGCACTGGGTAAAAATAAACCCGGCTGGCTCACTGCCGCGCTGGTTCTTTTCTCGCTGGACACAGTAGTGCTTCTGGTCATCTCCTTCACCCTGATAGACTCTCCGCTTCTAAATCTCATGGACATTATTTTCCACGCCTTGGCAATTTATGAGCTGGTCATGGCCGTCATCTGCGCGGGAAAGCTCAAGCGGCAGGCAGCCGCCGAGACATGCTGCACATCCCCGGAAATCTATTAACAGCCATATGAAAATAGAGCTGCGGCGAAAAAAATCGCCGCAGCCCATTTTTTATTCTTCGTAAGTCCTTATTATGCTCTCGGCGACGGTGCGCAGCTTCACGCAGCCGTCCATAGCGGAGCGCTCAAGGAAGCGGTGCGCCTCGTCCTCGCTCATTTTGAGCCGGGAGATGAGCAGCAGCTTTGCGCGGTTAATGAGCCGCGCATCATCGAGCTTGCCGCGCAGGGCGGCATACTCGCTGCGCGAGCGGCTGAGCCGCCCGCAGGCGGCAAAGAGCTGCGGCAGCACAGTTTGAAGCTGCGCCCATGCGGCGCAGAACACGCCGAGCTCAACGCAGGCGCGGCGGTCAAAGTCCTCATCGCTCAGCAGGAGCACGGCAAGGCAGCCCTTTTTATACGCCGTGGGAGCAAAGCTCAGGGAATTTTCATCGGTAATGACAAGGATATCCGCCGGGTGCAGGATCAGCGCGCGCTCAAGGCTCGCGCCCTTCGGGACGCCGGAGATACCGGAAACGAACCTGCCCATCCCGGCTGCGCGCACGGCCTCGGCAAGCGGCTCGGCCGCGCCGGAGATCATCATGCTGTATTTGCCCGCGCTCTCGCTCATGCGCACACGCTCCTTCCCGATGAAGTATAATTATATTTTATTATAGCATATTTATCGGCGTGAGGCAATGCGCCGGTTTATTTCGCGTGGATATTTATAAACTCCGCCTTGAGCTTGGAGTACATTATCTTCTGGCTGCTGTACAGGCCGAAGTAGCCCGAGAGCATATAGGCGATGCCGCAGGCGAGCGCGAAATACACAAGGTCGGTCGAGCCGAAGAGTTCGATGCTCAGGACGATGGACGCGACGGGACAATTGACCGCGCCGCAGAACACGCAGATAAGCCCGAGCGCCGCGGCAAAGCCCGTAGGAATGCCGAGGAGCGAGCCGAGGACGCAGCCGAGCGTCGCGCCGATGAAGAAGGTCGGGACGACTTCACCGCCCTTAAAGCCGCAGCCGATGGTTATCGCCGTGAGGATGAGCTTCCAGAAGAAGGCATCGGGCTTTGCCTGCCCCTCCTCAATGGCACGCTTAATTATATTCATGCCCGCTCCGTTATAGTCGCCGGTGCCGAGGATCGCCGTGATGAGCACGACGAGCGCGCCGCCCGCCGCGATGCGCAGGTACGGGTTCTTTATGAGCTTTGCAAACAGGTGCTCGGTCTTGTGCATCGACAGGCAGAACACTGTGCTCATGAGTGAGCAGACTATCGCAAGAGCCGAGACCTTCAGCAGCATAAGCTCGGAGATCGGCTCGATGACGACATCAAAATGCGTCGGGGCGATGCCGAAAATGCTCGCCATCTCGAGCGCGAAGAGCGAAGCCACGATGCAGGGGACGAGCGCGGAATAGTATATGACGCCCACGCTTATGACCTCGAGGGCGAAAAGCGTCGCGGTGAGGGGCGTTCCGAAGAGTGCGGCGAACACGGCGCTCATGCCGCAGAGCGTCGCAAGGCGCATGTCCTTATCGTCGAGGTGGAAAGCACGGCCGATATAGCAGCCGAGGCTGCCGCCTATCTGGAGCGCCGCTCCTTCGCGCCCGGCGCTGCCGCCGAAGAGGTGGGTTATGGTCGTGGAAATGAAGATCGCCGGGACGAGCATCAGCGGCACCTTATCACCGAAATGTATGGAGTCGATGATGGCGTTGGTGTTCTCGTTCTCCATCTTCGTGAGCCGGTAGAGCCCCGCGATGAGAAGACCCGAGACCGGCAGGAGAAGCAGCAGCCACGGGTGTGCCATGCGCGTACCCGTCGCCCAACTGACGCTGAGGTTGAAGGCCGTGCCGACAAGACCGCCGACGATGCCCGTCACACCCGCGATAAACAGCCACTTGATGAAGGTCCATATATACTTCCAGGCGGCTTTGGATTCATCCTTAATAAAGTTCATTAAATATCTGTCCTTTTTCTCACGCTGACCTCGCCGAAGCGTATGGCCTCGCGCTCCCCGCCGTGCTCCACGATGAGCGCATAGTCCCCGTCGATGCCGACGGCACGGGCGTTATACACCGTATCGCCGCGCGTATATGTCACCTCGCAGCCGACTGTCGCGCAGCGGGCGCGGTACTCCTCAAGAAAAGCCTCCGGCTCTCTGAGCCAGAGCGCGTACATCGCGTCAAGGCTCTCTATGAGCCGCGCGGAAAACGCGCCGATGTCCCATTTGCTCCCCGAGGCGAGGTACAGGGACGCGGCGATATCCCGCAGCTCCGGCGGGAACTGCGGCGTGTTGACATTCACGCCCATGCCCATGACGACGCAGAAGCCGCCGGGCGTGGTGCAGCCCTCGGTCAATATGCCGCAGAGCTTGCGTCCGCCGAGGAGAACATCGTTCGGCCACTTGATGGAGACATCAAGCTCCGGCCACGCCTCAAGGCAGCGGCACAGCGCGACGGCGGCGCAGGAGGTGAGGCTCACGGTCTTTTCCGGAGGGCAGCCGGGCCGCCAGAGCATTGACAGGTACAGCCCTCCCTCAGGTGAGAGAAAGCTGCGCCCGAGCCGGCCGCGCCCTGCGGTCTGCTCGCTCGCCCAGAGCACCGTCCCATCGGGAGCGCCCTGCGCGGCAAGCTTCTTGAGGGCGTTATTGGTAGAGTCTATGCTGTGCGCGTAAAGTACCGGCGCGGCGCGCTCTGCGTCGAGCCGGGTAAAGCCATAGTTATCCATTGATGATCCTCAGTGCTTCGCGCACAGCGCCTGCGCTGCCGGCGACGATGGAGCTCTTGCGCCCGTCCATGGGCAGCTCGCTTCCGTCCGCGGCGAGGGCGATGCCGCCCGCCTCGCGCACGATGAGCATGCCCGCGGCAAAGTCCCAGAGCGACACTCTCTGCTCGAAATACACGCCCGCGCGCCCCGCCGCGGCGGAGCAGAGGTCGAGCTCTGCGGAGCCCTCGCGGCGGATATCCAGAGAGGCGATGAAGAGCTTTTTGATCGTCTCAAAGGTCCCATCGGCAAGCTCGGGACTGTATGGAGACGTGCCGCAGCAGACGATAGTCTCCGACAGCGGAGCATCCTCGACATGTATCGGGCGGCCATTGAGCCATGCGCCCTCACCCGAGAGCGCTGTGAACTGCTCGTCCAGATAGGGGTTATACACCGACGCCGCGCGCAGCTCGCCGCGGTTCATATATGCAACGGATATGCAGCTGTGCCCGAAGCCGCGGACGAAGTTCATCGTCCCGTCAATGGGGTCGATGATGAAAAGATGCTCCGCATCCGTCGGGTCCTGCTGCCCGTTCTCCTCGCAGAAGAAGTGTGCGCCCGGAACGTCCCGGCTCAGCCGCTGCATGAGCAGCTCCTGTATGCGCCGATCGTACTGCGTGACAACATCGCGGTGCCCGGTCTTGCACTCGGCAAGTATCCCGTGCGCCTGCATCATCAGCTCCGCCGCTTCGCGCTGCGCGGCGGTGATATAGTCAAGAATTTTGGCATCATATTTCTCTGTCATAGCTGTCCCTCCTGCGGACCGGTGTTCTGACAGCGGTTAGAATACTACGATTATACGTGAAAATCAAGCTCCAACGGTATATTACCCCTTTTGTATCTGGCTCGGGTGTGGTATAATTTTATAGTTTTTGTTTTCCCGAAAGGAGAGGTGCCATGTTATCTGACATAGAGATCGCCCAGGCCTGCGAAATGCTCCCCATAACGGAGGTCGCGGACAGGCTCGGCATTGAAAATAAATACCTCGAGCAGTACGGCAGGTACAAGGCGAAGGTCGATCTGTCCCTGCTGGATGAGCGGACGGATCACGAGGGCAAGCTCATCCTCGTCACGGCCATCACGCCCACGCCCGCCGGCGAGGGCAAGACGACCACGGCCATCGGCCTTGCCGATGGGCTGCGCCGCATAGGAAAAAACGCGGTGATCGCCATGCGTGAACCGTCGCTCGGCCCGGTGTTCGGCATAAAGGGCGGCGCTTGCGGCGGCGGAAGGGCACAGGTCGTCCCTATGGAGGACATTAACCTGCACTTCACCGGCGATATCCACGCCATAGGCGCGGCAAACAATCTCCTCGCCGCGATGCTCGATAACCATATATATCAGGGAAACGCCCTCGGCATCGATCCAGAGAGCATCACATGGACGCGCTGCGTGGACATGAACGACCGCCAGCTGCGCTGTGTGCGCGACGGGCTCGGCGGCAGGACGGGCGGCGTACCGCGCAACGACCGCTTTGAGATAACCGTCGCGACGGAGACGATGGCGATATTCTGCATGGCAAGCTCCGTTGACGACCTCAAGGCGCGCCTTGCGCGCATCATCGTCGGCTACACCTATGACGGAAAGCCCGTCACCGCGGGCGACCTCAAGGCCGTCGGCGCGATGGCGGCGCTCCTGAAAGACGCGGTAAAGCCGAACCTCGTGCAGACCCTTGAGGGGACTCCCGCCTTTGTTCACGGCGGGCCGTTTGCAAACATCGCCCACGGCTGCAACAGCGTCACCGCAACGCGCATGGCAATGCGCCTCGGCGACTACGCCGTGACCGAGGCGGGCTTCGGTGCTGACCTCGGCGCGGAGAAGTTCCTCGATATAAAGTGCCGCCTCGCGGGGCTCACGCCCTCGGCCGTTGTCGTTGTGGCGACGGTGCGCGCGCTCAAGATGCACGGCGGGCTTGCGAAGGACGAGCTATCGCACGAGGACCTTGCGGCGCTCGAGCGCGGGCTGCCGAACCTGCTGCGGCACGTGACAAACATGAAGGATGTATACGGTCTGCCGACCGTCGTCGCGATAAACCGCTTCCCGACCGATACTGAGGCCGAGCTGAATTTGGTGCGCGAGCGCTGCCGCGAGCTCGGTGTGGGGGCTGCGCTGAGCAACGTATGGGCGCAGGGCGGCACGGGCGGGACGGAGCTTGCCGAGGCCGTCGTAAAGCTTTGCGAGGAGCCCGGCGATTTCCGCTTTGCTTATGAGCTTGACGGCGGCATTGAGGATAAGCTGCGCGCCGTCGTGCAGCGCGTCTACCGCGGGCGGGACATTGAAATTCTGCCCGAGGCCGCCGCGCAGATAGACCGGCTCACGGCGCTCGGCATGGCGCACATGCCCGTGTGCATTGCAAAAACGCAGTACAGCTTCTCCGACGACAAAACCAAGCTCGGCGCGCCGGAGGACTTCACCGTGACCGTACGCGAGGTCAAGGTCTCCGCCGGGGCTGGCTTCATCGTTGCGCTGACGGGCGACGTACTCACGATGCCGGGGCTTCCGAAAAATCCCGCCGCGGAGCGCATAGACGTTGACAGCACCGGAAAGATATCCGGTCTGTTCTGAATAAGGATTTTTGTAAAACACCGCCCGGAGCGAAACGCTCCGGGCGGTATCAGCTTTATTTAATAATCAGGGCAGGATGACGCTGAAGGTGCTGCCGGAGCCGGGGGTGCTCTCGACAACGGCGTCCCCGCCGTGGAACTGGGCGATTTCCTTCACCATCGCTAAGCCAAGACCGCTGCTGCCCTCGTCGCCGCGGGAGGCGTCCGCCTGCCAGAAGCGCTGCCAGACCTTATCGAGGTTCTCAGGGGCAATGCCGATACCGTCGTCCTTGACGGAGAGCACCGCGCCCTGCTCCGTGCGGCGCAGCGAGAGCCATATATGCCCGCCGTCAACGCCGTATTTATAAGCGTTCTGGAGAAGATTATGTATGACGCGGGACATCAGAGTGCCGTTGAAGCGCGCGGTGACGCCGGGCGCAATGTATGTTTTAAGCTCTATGCCCCGGCTGTCGGCGGGCGTGAACTCATCGCAGCAGGACTCCGTAAACTCGCTCAAATCGCCCTCGCGCATCGGGTAGCGGTCGGTGCCGTGCTGCATGCGGGTAAGGCCGAGCAGCTGCTGCACGAGCTCTGACATGTATTGCGCCTGCTCCTCGATGACAGCGATAGAAGCGGAATAATCCTCGGGCGTTTTGTCCTTGCGGCGGGAGCGGTCGCACTGGGCAAGGATGATGGTTATCGGGGTGCGCAGCTCGTGCGACGCGTCGGAGGCAAACTGGCGCTCGGTCTCAAAAGATCTCTCCAAGCGCTCAAACATCCTGTCAAAGCTGCTGCCGAGACGCTTCATCTCGGACGGGCCGCGGCGGATGTTCAGGCGCTTTGTGAGGTCGCCGCCGTCGCTTATGTCGTTCGCGGCACTGACGATCTTCTCAAGCGGCCTGAAGGACAGGCTTGCAATGAGCCAGCCGCCACCGGTGGAGAGGACAAGGATCGCCGGGAGCAGGGCCGCGGTAAGGATGAGGATAGTGTGCATGAGGCCGGAGCGGTCGGACGCGGAGATCAGGCCGCGCACCCAGACGTAAGTAATGTCCATATCGACATAGACATCATAGATATAATACTCCTCGCCGTTTATCTCGGTGCTGCGCACGATGTTCTCCTCAAACGGCACGGCGGCGGAATCAAAGCCGTCGGGTATGGCGCCGCTGAGCAGGGTCCCGTCCTCGGCGTAGAAGGTGGAATACACGCCGCGGCGGTACGCGTCGACATCGTCCCATTCAAAGCGCCCGTGGTCGAACTCAAGCCGGTCGGCGTTCTTCATCACGACCTTGACGAGCCTTCCCGCGGGGTCGTCCGTGACGGTATTGGCGTTGATGACGAACACGAACACCAGCACCATGGCCGCCAGCAGCAGCACCATGAGCGTGATCCACAGCGTCATTCTGAGCTTGACAGACATATGCTCAATCCTCCTTCAGCACCCAGCCGGTGCCCCAGACGGTTCGGATAAGCTTCTTGTCAAAGCCGGTATCCATTTTCTTGCGCAGGTAGCCGACATAGACATCGACAACGTTCGTACCGCCCTCATAGTCATAGTTCCAGAGGTTGTTCTCGATCATCTCACGCGAGAGGACGACACCCTTGTTGCGCACCATATACTCAAGCAGGGAGAACTCCTTGCTTGTAAGGTCGATGCTCTTCCCGGCGCGCGTCACGCTGTGCGAAGCGGTGTCGATACTCAGGTCTCCGACGGTGAAGACGTTCGAGCGGTTGCCGGTATACTTGCGCGTCATGACGCGCACGACAGCCATAAGCTCCTTGAAGTCAAAGGGCTTGACAAGATAATAGTCCCCGCCGCTCTCAAGGCCCTCGACGCGGTCGGCGACGCTGTCGCGCGCGGTGAGGAAGAGCACAGGGGTGGTGTCACCGTCGCGGCGGAGGCGGCGCACGAGGTCAAGGCCGTTGAGCTTCGGCATCATGATGTCAAGGATCATGACGTCATACTTCGCGCACTCCATAAACTCAAGCGCCTCCTGCCCGTTAAAGCAGCTGTCGACGCTGTAGCCCTCGTCCTCCACGGCCTCGCTGATTATGCGGTTGAGATGCTTTTCATCTTCTACGACAAGTACCCTCATTCTGTTCCTCCGACTGACGGACGGCACAGCGTCCGTATTCTGATCGTATTGTAAAGCGAAGAATTAAGAAATCTATTAAAAACTATCTATTTGTAATTATAAACGCATCGGCGGCGGGACGCAAGAAAAAAGCTCCCGGTCTTGTGAGAGACCGGGAGATTAGATTCAGTATTTAGTATTCAGTCACTTTGCCGCAGCAATGCGGGTGCGCACCGTTTCCGCAATATTCTCCGGTGACATGCCGTAATAATCAAGCAGCTCCTCGCAGTCTCCGCTCTGAGCATAGCGATCCTGCAACCCCATTCTTACTACCGGCACATTCACGCCGCATTCATTGAGCGCCTCCATGACAGCCGAGCCGACGCCGCCGATGATATTGTGGTCCTCGACGGTAACGACGAGCTTCGCATTTCCCGCAAGCTTCGCTATTGCGGCGTTGTCAAAGGGCTTGAGACACGGCGTTTCGACAACGCTGCAGCGGATCCCGTCCGCTTCCAGAAGCTCTGCGGCATTGAGGCATCTGCCGATGGTGGAGCCATAGCCGACAAGCACGGCCTCGCCGCCTTCGCGCAGGATGTTTGCTTTACCAATACGGAAGCTGTAATCGGACGTGAATACCTTCTGGGAGGCATAGCGGCCGAGACGCAGATAGACCGGGCCGTCATACTCGGCGATCGCGCGGGTTATGACCTCGGTGGAGGCTGCGTCGGCGGCGCAGACGACCGTCATATTCGCGATCGAACGCATAATGCCGATATCCTCAATGCCCTGATGCGTTACGCCCTCGATCCCGCCGCTGAGTCCGCCGAGTCCGGCGACGATCTTTACGTCCAGATTCGGATAGGCTATAAAGGTCCTGACCTGTTCGCAGATACGCATTGAAGCAAAAGTTGCATAGGTGGCCGCAAAAACCTTCGCGCCGCAGCTTGCAAGCCCCGCCGCCATAAGAGCCATGTTCTGCTCGGCAATGCCGATGTTGATAGCCCTGTCCGGAAACTCATTGTGCATTTTCGTGCCGCCGACGGACTTGAGCGTATCGGCAGCGACGTAAACAATGTTTTCGTTCTCCCGCGCAAGCTCCGCAAGGGCGTTCCCGAACGCGTCGCGGGTGGATACCTTATCAAACTCAACGTTCATGATACCACCTCCAGCTCCTTCATCGCCTGTATGTACTGTTCCTCGGTCAGGATATGCTGATGCCAAGCGTTGTTGTTCTCCATGAACGACACGCCCTTGCCCTTGACCGTCTTTGCCAGAATGACCGTCGGGACATCCGCGCCGCTCTTGGCCTGTTCGAGCACGCCGACGAGCTGCGCCATGTCATGGCCGTCCGTCTCAAGCACGTTCCAGCCGAAGCCGCTCCATATCTTTTTCAAGTCGGGCGTCGGAAGGATATCCTCACAGGCACCGCAGCTCTGGAAGCCGTTTATGTCCACGATGGCGACAAGGTTCCCGGTTTTCAGAGAGGGCGCGCACATGACGGCCTCCCATACGGTCCCCTCGTTGAGCTCACCGTCGCCGAGAATGACATACACCATGCCGCCTTCACCCGTCAGTTTCTGGTGATACGCCATGCCGAGACCGATGCCGAGGCCGTTGCCGAGGGAGCCTGCGGTCATATCGACGCCGGGGGTCTTATGATAAGTGGGGTGACCCTGAAGCACCGCGTCTGGATGGCGCAGCTTCGGATACTCGGCCTTTGATACCAGCCCGAGCTCCGTCAGCGCAGCGTATTGCGCGGGGCAGGCATGGCCCTTCGAGAGAATGAACCTGTCCCTGCCGGGGGCGTCATACTGCGCGGGGTCGAAGTTCATGACGCCAAAGTACAGCGCGGCAACGATA
The DNA here is from genome assembly GCA_934565615.1 of uncultured Oscillospiraceae bacterium. GTDB lineage: Bacteria > Bacillota > Clostridia > Oscillospirales > Oscillospiraceae > Limivicinus. The sequence continues at coordinate 9,823 of CAKTIH010000076.1, forward strand.
TCCGCGCAGGAGAGCGCGGGGCCGGGATGCGCGGCTCTGCCGCAGACATAGCTCATTTCAATTATGTCACGGCGCAGCGTATTTGCGATGGTCTTTAATTCTTCAATATTTTTCACATCAATACCTCAAACGGTCAGCCGTAAACAAGGTCCGGCAGGAAGGTGATCAGGCCGGGGAAAAGGATGAAGATCAGCAGCAGGATAACGATCGTGATAAGGAAAGGTATACTTTCCTTGATCCACGTCGGCATTGATACTTTCAGCGTACCGCACACTATATACATGGCGACGCCGACAGGCGGAGTAAGTATGCCAAGGCAGCAGACCGTGCACATCACGATGCCGAAGAACACCGGATCGAGCCCGATGGCCTTTGCGACCGGAAGCAGGATCGGCGTGAGCAGGAGGACGATAACGCCGCCGTCCATCAGCATGCCGAGCAGGAACAGCAGGGCGACTATCATAATAAGTATAAGCGTAGAGCTGCTGGTCATGGACAGGAGCATTGCCGTGACCTTCTGCGGGAGCTTCTCCACGGGGATGCCGTAGCCGAAAACGCCGGTGAGCGAGATCATGAACATTATGCCGCCGACGTCGGATATGGAGGTGCGGAGGCATTTGATGAAATCCTTGACCGACACCTGCCGGTAAATGAATATACCGACGACCATAGCATAGACGCAGGCAAAGGAGCCCACCTCAGAGGCGGTGAACACGCCGAGACGGATACCGACAAGCAGTATGACCGGGAACAGCAGCGCCCAAAAGCTCGACCTGATCTCCCGCATTATTTCCTTGAAGGATGCCTTGGTCGGGTTAGGCGGTCTGTAGCCGCGCTTCTTCGACGTGAAGTGCACAGTCAGCATGAGCGCGACCATCATATAAAGTCCGCTCATAAGGCCCGCGGTGAACAGGCGTCCAACGGACACGCTTCCCGTAGTTCCGTAGACGATAAGATTAACTCCGGGAGGAATGGTAGAGGTTATGAGCGAGGTATAGCCGATGACGACGGCGGTATAGCCTCTGGAGTAGCCGCTCTTTATCATGGTCGGGCCGAGAACTCTGGCTTCCATAGCCGCATCCGCAGTGGATGAGCCGGAAACGCCGCCCATGAGCGTGGACATGACGACGCTCGTCTG
>CAKTIH010000077.1 GCA_934565615.1 uncultured Oscillospiraceae bacterium
AAACGGGAGAGCGGGACCCTTACTCAAATTTTCTTTCAAGCGATGGGAACACAATAGGCTTCATTTATATTGACAGCGGATCATATTTTTCCATTCATGACAATCAGCCGACTATATGGACTCCCGCGCCGGACGATGACACTGTTGTTTTGACATTGGCGACCTGTTCGGGGCAGCGCGAGGAGTGGGACAAGCTTCTGAGAACAGCGGTCTCATCCTATAATGACCAGGCTTCAAAATACAGGATCGAGATACACGATTACAGCACACTGAACGACACGCCTGAATCTGACGCGGGTATCACGCAGTTTCGTATGGATATAATTACAGGGAATACGCCCGACATATACGATTTGTGGAGCCTGCCGTCGCCGTCGCTCGCGTCCGGCGGACTGCTGGAGGATCTATATCCGTTTCTTGACAGCGCGCCGAAGTTCGAGCTTATCGAAAGCGTGATGAAAACATTGGACTGTGACGGGCATCTTTATGAAATAGTCCCGTCCTTTGATCTCACGACCTTCTTTTGCGACGCGGATATTGCGGATGAGCTTGAGAGCATGAGCATACAGGAGCTGTGCGAGGTCTATCCGGCTTCTCAGATATTCGGCGGGACGATGAGCCGAGATGACTTTTTGCTGCGCCTGATGGTCTATTCTGGAAAAGCCTATGTCGATAACGGTTCAGCCACGTGCAGGTTCAATTCACCGGAATTTATAGATATGCTCAAATTCTCCACCGAGCTTAACAGAGAAGAGGACTGGAGCTATGCTCCGGATTCCGCGGTATTCAGCGGAAAGCAAATGATTCTGATCTCAACGACCGAGGACCCGGTATATGAATATCAGTACGCAAACGCTCTGTTCCGCGGAAGAGCAAAGCTTATCGGCTTTCCGACCAACACGGGGACAGGAGCGAATATGGCCCCCCGGCTGCGCGTAGGTATGTCGGTAAACAGCAAGGAGAAAGCGGGCGTATGGGATTTTATGGAATACCTTTTGGGAGACAGCTTTCAGGTAAAGTCCGGCGGTGTGCGTATCCGCAGAGACGTTATGGAGCCTATCCTCAAGGCGCAGATAGAAGCATCCGTCGGGGTGAAGAAAGAGTTAGGTCTCTTCTGTAAGGATGACCAGGGCAACGTTGTGGAGATGAGGGCACCGTTCCAGCCCCTGCCCCAGTCTGCCGAAGAGGAGATATGGGCGTACATCGATCGTATCGACGGTACAAACGAATATGATGATACCGTGCTCGAAATAATCCAGCAGGAGGCGGCAAAATACTACGACGGCTACTGCACCCCGGAGGAGGCAGCCGAAAGAATGCAGAGCAGAGTGAGCCTGTATTTAGCGGAGCAGTCATAACAAGGAGGCGCTATGAAAAGACTAATAAGTGTTATCCTCGTTGCGGCTCTGCTGGCGGCATTGTGCGGCTGCGCGGGCGGGGAGTCACCCGCCGAGCAAAGCTCGGAGGACACGGCGGCAGAGCCAATAACCATTGCCGAGCCGCAAATGCCCACGGAGACCGTCATGGGCTACATAAGCACCGAGATAGAAACGCCCGCATGGGTCGAGAGCTTCAGCCGCAGTGATCCGATCGGGGACGATTTTCACACCGCGGCATACACGACCGACGGCGGCATCGCCATCGCAAGCTATGACACGCTCAATGATACATGGCAGCGGTACGACCTCGACACTGGGCCTGCGATCTGCCCCACCGTGGAGTTCTTTTCCGCGGCGGAGGGTGTGTTCTGGGTGGTCCTGAGAGAGAGCCGTACAGACGAGGAGATAAGCGTCGGCAACTTTTCGAGAGCGCTGAACTATTACCTTGTGTATCTCGACGCGGAGACAGGGGAGCAGACCTGCTCATACCTTGCATGGGACGAGCACCAGCCGTATTACATGGCGCTCATCGCGCTGGACAAGGACCGCGCGCTTCTCAGCGATGGAGAAACGACGTATCTGATTGCTCCCACCGCAGAAGTCATTGACACGCCGCCGCTTGAGATACCGGGCGGAGGTTCCCGCGTATATATAAACGGCGAAATGTACGTAGGTACATATGACGGCTTCGCGCACTTGGATAAGGACGCGCTGCAATATACGGACACGGTCAGCAAAATGAAGGATCAGCCTGTCTACGGCAGCTGTTTAGGCCGCTTCCTGACTACTAAAGACAGCGTGCTTTATTCGGTATCCCTCTCCGGTGAGGAGACAGAGCTGTTTTCATGGATGGACGTCTCGCTGAGCTACAGCCGACTCTATGGGCGGAAGGGGCTGGAAAACTCCAACGGCGATATTTTCCACATGACGGACAGGATAACGAAGGTCTCCAAGGCTCCGGTGCCGGTAAAGAAAACCCTGGTACTGGCGTGCTTCGGGGATTCCTCGGTCCAGAACCATTCGATCGCCAACAGTTCGTATGTCTGTTCGGATAAACTGAAGGACGCGATACTCAGGTTCAATAACAGTGATCCCGAGTACCGCATCGAGGTAAGGCCGTATATTTATAATGATGAAAACGAGCGCAATAGAATGCTGATGTCTATCGCCACGGGGAGCGACATCGACCTGATAGACACGAGCCTGCTGCCCGACGGCGCTGTTGACAGGCAACTGCTTGTCGACCTGCTCCCGTACATCGACGCGGACGAGACCTTGGGCCGCGACGACTTCATCCCAACGCTGCTGGGCAGCATGATGAAAAACGGCGGGCTATATGAGTATGTGGACAAGTACACCATCCTCACCATGTATACGCACCCGGAATTTGCCGGTGACGATACATGGACAGCGAGCGGCGTCGAGCAGCTTATAAGGGAGAACCCGGAGCTAAAAGTACCGTCGCTTCCGGAGAACATGAAGCTGCTGTTCTCATGGGCGGCGACGGCGGAGTTCATCGACAGGGCAAACGGCACCTGCAATTTTGACTCCCCCGCATTCATCTCATGGCTCTCACTGCTGAAGCAAATGACCGGGAGCGCGGTGGAGTATGCCCGCGGCAGCGCCCTCTGCTGCATAAGCCATGACTTGGTTTGGGACATAGGGATACATACCCACATAGCCATGTGCGGGGACTATTCGGTCGCCGGCTTCCCTAACGCGGAAGGGAACGGGAGCTATTTCATCAAGCTCGGAAAGCCCGGAGTTTCAGGCTCTTCGAGATACCTTTCAGAGGAGCTCGATATACGCACCGGCGGAGAATCCACAAGCGTGGGTATACTCGCTTCCGGCAGCGGGCGCGATGGGGCATGGCGCTTTTTGAGGACCTTCATCGGAAGCGAGGAAGAGCCTTATATCCGCAGCGGCATACCCGTTTTGAAGGAGACCTTTGAACAGGCTATACAGGCGGAGCTCGACCGCGGCACGAGTCAGGAAAACCTACCTTATCCGTATTTCTCAGAGGAGGATGCAGATATCCTGCGCGGCATAGTGTACGGCACGGATAAGGTCGCGTGTACGGACGAGGCGGTCATCGATATAATCACGCGGGCGGTCACCCCGTACCTTGAGGGCAAGGGAAGCGCGGAGGACGCGGCGCGGGAGATACAGAGCAAGATGAACATTTACCTTGCGGAGCAGGGATAGGCAAAAAAATAATGCGCGCTGCAAAATGCAGCGCGCATATTTTGTCATTATTCAAAGCACCTTGGAAAGGAAAGCTTGGGTACGCGGCTCCTGCGGGTGGTCGAACAGCTCCGCCGGAATGTTCTCCTCGACGATCGCGCCGCTGTCCATGAAGATCACGCGGTCGGCGACCTCGCGGGCAAAGCCCATCTCGTGCGTCACGACGACCATCGTCATGCCGTTATGCGCGAGCTGGCGCATCAGGTCGAGCACCTCACCGACCATTTCCGGGTCGAGCGCGGAGGTGGGCTCGTCAAAGAGCATGACCTCGGGCTCCATCGCGAGCGCACGAACTATCGCGATACGCTGCTTCTGGCCGCCGGAGAGCATGGCAGGATAGGTATCGGCCTTGTCGGAAAGGTCGATGCGCTCAAGAAGCTCCATCGCAATCTTGTCGGCCTCATCCTGAGTCTTGAGCTTCAGCGTGACGGGGGCGAGGGTGATGTTCTTTTTGACGGTCATGTTCGGGAAGAGGTTAAAGTGCTGGAAAACCATGCCCATCTTGCGGCGGTGCAGGTCGAGATCGACCTTGGTGTCGGTAATATCCACGCCGTCAAAGATGACCTTGCCGGAGGTCGGAGTCTCCAGCAGATTCAGGCAGCGCAGCAGCGTCGACTTACCCGATCCGGAGGGGCCGATTATCGCGACGACCTCGCCACGCGCAACGCTGAGACTGCAATCATTGAGGGCCTTGACTGTTCCGCCGACGTATTCCTTTTTGATATGCTCTACGCGGATGAGCTCACTGCCTGTCGCCACGGCGCATCCTCCTCTCTACAGCTTCGATAGCCTTGGAAGCGGGATAGTTTATGCAGAAGTATATGAGCGCTGCGAGGGTATAGGGCGCGAGGGATATATACGTCGTGGAAGCGACGGCCTTTGCACCGAACATAAGCTCCGCCATGCCGAGCATGGAGCAGATCGAGCTCTCCTTCACCATTGTGACGACCTCGTTTGCGAGCGCGGGGAGGACGTTCTTTATCGCCTGCGGCAGCACGACGAGCTTCATGCCCTGCCACTTGGAAAGGCCGAGGGAGCGCGCGGCTTCCATCTGCCCCGCGTCAACGGCGAGGATGCCCGCCCTGAATATCTCCGCGACATAAGCGGAGCTGTTAAGCGCGAGCGCGACGACGCCGGGGATAAAGCGGCTGAGATCGACAAAGCCGAGTATCGTGACGCGCGGTATCGATATGACGCCGAAAAGACCGAAGTATATAATAGAAAGCTGCACGAGCATCGGGGTAGAGCGGAACACGGCTATGTACGCGCCCGAAATGGTCTTGACGACTTTGTTCCTGCTCAGACGCATCAGCGCCAGCAGCATCGCGGGGATGACCGCGAGACTGACGGAGACGATCGCAAGCAGCAGCGTATACTCTACGCCCTGCACAAAGAAAACGCCGTACTTCGGCAGGAACGAGAAATTAAAGAAGCTGGCGGGACTCATGTCCTTAAATAGGTTGCTCCACCACATGAATGATGTTTCCCTTCAAAATTATATATTTGCCGTAGGGTCTAATATCGTACCACGTTTTATGTTGTAATGTCAACCGACACAGTCAGGTTTTTGACGGATATGAAATAAATATAAGAAAAGAGCACACTAAATAACGGAGCAAAGCCTTTTTACGGCTTTGCTCCGTATCGTCAGTGATTCATTTCAGACGGCTTTATCAGCCCTCTGCGGTGACCTCAACTGCAACGTCTGCCAGAGAATCAGCATCGGCGATGAACTCATCGACCTTGTTGTTCTTCAGCATGTCAGCGATCGCCTCGTTGATGCCGGGGAGCAGGCCCTTGGGGTCGCCCTTTGCAACTGCGATGCAGTAGGGGTAAGCTTCGCCGAGATCGATATCAGCAATGACGAGGTCGGGGTTGGAGTCGGCATACTGCATTGCGACGGAACCGTCGAGGACAACAGCGTCGACCTTATCGTTGACGAGCTGGTTGACGGCATCGGTAACGACCTGGAGGGAAACGAGGTTTGCACCAGGCATATCGTTATTAACGATGTCCTCCTTGGTGGTAGCGGTCTGGGCGGCAACAGCCTTGCCGGAGAAGGAATCAAGAGAGGTGTACTCATCGGCCTTGTCAGCCTTGATGAGGATCATTGCGGGATAGTCGGTGTAGTAGGGATCGGAGAAGTCGGCAGCGTTCTGGCGCTCCTCAGTAGCTTCCATAGCGGCGATGACTATATCGAAGTCGCCCTTCTGGAGGCTTGCAAGCAGGTAATCAAAGCCCATGTTCTCGACCTTCAGTTCCTTGCCGGTGTAGTCGGCAACGTACTGTGCGACAGAGACATCGATACCGCCGTAGACCATGTTGCCGTCGGCATCGGGATACATGAACTCAAACGGGGCATAGTCAGCGGAGGTGCCCATGACGAGGGTATCGGCTGCAGGGGCTGCGTCGGATGCCGCGGTATCGGCGGCGGGAGTGCTGGTGCTGGAGCCGCAGGCGCACAGAGCGACTGCCATTGCAAGAACCAGAAGCAGTGCAGTGATCTTTTTCATTTTTTCTTATCTCCTCATTAAATTTTCTCATGTAACGCTCAAAAATAAATATATATTCATTTGAGTTGCACAGAGTATACATCCATACGCGAATATTGTCAACTGGTGTTTTTGCTCAAGTTAACAAAAGTTATGTCTTGCTTTTGTGCATATTGTTATATGATGCGTTTTAGCGTGCTGTATTCCGATTGCATTTTCTTTTACAAAAAAGCCTATGTTTCAAGTAAGTAAAGCAAATACCGTGAATTGCGTCTTGCAGTGTTGGGCATACTGCGATATAATAAACAGCCGAGTTTTATGCCCCGCCAGATAAATACAGAATCAGAGAAAGAACGGTTAAAAATGAATATTCCTGTGAATAACTCGTATATTGAAGTGGACACGCAGATACTGCGCGAGAACATGGCAAGCATCGCTTCCGCGCTCACGCCCGGCGCGGGGATCATCCCCGTGCTCAAGGACGACGCCTACGGTCTCGGCCTTGTGCCGATCGCCCATGTGCTCGAACCGCTGGACTGCGTGCGCTGCTTCTCGGTATCCCATGTGTCCGAGGGACGTGAGCTGCGCCGCGGCGGCATAAGCAAGGGGATCCTTGTGATGAACTCCGCGCTCCCCTTCCAGCTTGAGGCCGCCGTTGAGGCCGGGCTCTCGCTCGCCTGCGGCCGCCCCGGCTTTGTCACGGAGCTTCAGGCGGCGGCGCGCACTGTCGGCAAGATGGCGCATATTCATATTAAAATAGATACTGGGCTGCACCGCATCGGTTTTGTCCCCGGAGAGGAGCTCGGCGCTTTTGTCGCGGAGCTGCGCGCAGCTGGCGATGATATAACCGTGGACGGCGTGTTCTCCCACTTCTCAGCGCCTGAGAGCCTTGAGCGTGACGAGGAGGAATACGCGCGCTTTCTTGGGGGTATCGCCCAGCTTGAGAGCGCCGGGGTGCAGATACCGTTTAAGCATATCTCCTGCTCTGCCGCCTCCGAGCGCTACCCGAAGTTTGACATGGACGCGGTGCGCATAGGCCGCCGCCTGTATATGGACGCTCCGGACAAGCCGCTCGGGACGATCAAAGAGCTTGCGTCGTGGCGCAGCTACGTCGCCGCCGTGCATGAGCGCCGCGCCGGGGACCGCCTCGGCTACGGCGAGGGGCTGACGCTCGATAAGGACACGCGCGTCGCGACCGTCGGCATCGGCTACGGAGACGGACTTGCCCTCCGCTTTGCCGATGTGAACGCGCCGGTGCTGATATGCGGCAGGATGGCGCATGTAATCGCGGTGTTCATGGATCAGTGCCTTGTCGACGTCACAGGCATAGACTGCGCGCCCGGCGACGAGGTGACGATATTCGGCTATGACGGCCGCGGCGGGTATATCTCCTCTCAGTCCCAGGCTCTGCTGACCGACGCGCTCGAAGGCTGCGGCATCACCTCCGGGCTCTCCACGCGTGTGGCGAGAGTATATGTCGGTTAAGGAATAAAAAAGTAAACAGTGCAGATACTAACGTTAGCACTCTTTTTGTGAGAGTGCTAACGTTAACTTTTTGTTCATATCTTTCGCTATATTTGTTAATAATTGTGGGGTATCTTATATACACGATGAAACAAAAGAAATGAAGTTTCATCCAAGAATTAAATCAGTAAATAAATTTTGGAGGTATATATATTATGTTTGAACTTATTCCTTTTGATCGCCGTAATCATTCCGTTTCCGCTTTCGATCCGTTCCGTGCCTTTGACGATATGGAACGCAGCTTCTTCAGAGACGTACCTTCGATCGCTTCCTTCCGCACCGACGTTACCGATACCGGCGACGCCTACAAGCTTGAGGCTGAGCTGCCCGGCTTCAAGAAGGAGGACATCAAGATAGACGTCGAGGACGATTGCCTGACCATCAGCGCCGAGAGAAAGGTCGACGAGGATAAGAAGGACGAGAAGAACAACTTTGTAAAGCGCGAGCGTTACTACGGTTCCTACAGCCGCAGCTTTGATGTCTCCGGTATCAACATCGACGGCATCGAGGCGTCCTACACCGACGGCGTCCTGACGCTGACGATGCCGAAGAAGGCTGCCGAGGTCCCCGCAAGCCGCCGTCTGGAGATCAAGTAAGCTTTGATCCCCGCCCTCCAATGACTCACACACATATTTTCCCCCACACCGTGCATGGTGTGGGGGAATTTTTTCTTTGCAGCTATTGTTTTTCCGCGCGTATAGTGCTACCATACCTGCATATTCCAACGCGCATTCTTATTATATAGGAGATGCTGAAATGATAAAATATGAAGCCGGTTTTATCGGTGCAGGCAACATGGGCGGCGCGCTTGCGCTCGCAGCAATGAAGAAGGTAGGAGGAGACAAGGTCGCCGTATCGTGCAGCAGCGAGGAGAGCACCGCCGCAAAGGCGGCAAAGCTCGGCTGCGCCGCCGCAAACGCGGAGGAAATAATAGCAAACAGCCGCTATGTCTTTTTAGGCGTCAAGCCGCAGATGCTACGCTCCGTTGTGCAGAGTCTCGAAAAACCGCTGCATGAAGCGGACACGGTGTTCGTGTCGATGATCGCGGGCGTAAGCCTTGATACGCTCGCGCTGCTTCTCGGCGCGGACAAGAAGATCATCCGCATCATGCCGAACACGGCCTGCGCTGTCGGTCAGGGCGTGCTGCTGGTGTGCGCGAACGCGAATGTGACCGCGCAGGAGCTGGCGGAGTTTGAAGTGATGATGGAGCACTCAGGCGTTGTCGACCGCATCGACGAGAAGCTCATCGATGCTGCAAGCGCGGTGTCCGGCTGCGGCCCGGCCTACGCGTATATGTTCATTGAGGCGCTTGCCGACGGCGGCGTCAAGTGCGGCCTGCCGCGTGCGAAGGCGATACGCTACGCCGCGCAGATGCTGCTCGGCAGCGCCGAGATGGTGCTCCGGTCCGACAAGCACCCGGAGCTTTTGAAGGACGAGGTATGCAGCCCCGGCGGAAGCACCATCGCGGGCGTCGCCGCGCTTGAGGAGCACGGCTTCAGAAGCGGCTGCATCGCCGCCGTCGACGCGGCCTACGAGAAAACAAAGAAGCTCGGGTGATCGCGGGGGAGGCGTTGGCACGTAGTTGCTTTCCAAACGAGGATCAATCAGCGAAATATGCAATAAAGCCAACTTGAAGTCCGGCGGAGCGGTGTTTACTTTTTCCGTGGAAGTAATAAAAACCGAATCAAAGCCCAGCCGCAGGCGGGTTTGATTCGGAAAGGAAGAAGGAGCTAACGTAGTGCAGTTTTCGCCGCAAGGCGGAAACGGAACGGTGTTTGCTCCTCCTGACGTGGTGGAGCTCCTCGCCTGCGGGCGAGCCAGGTCGCGGCTCTGGAGCGCCCCCGGCGCTCCATTCACTACCGCGCCCTTCGAGCCCCAATCCCGTCATATAAGAATAAATAGCATTATCCCTTGCGGGACAATGCTATTTATTCTTGGTACCGGTGGTGGGGCTCGAACCCACACGGTGTCGCCACCGGCGGATTTTGAATCCGCTACGTCTACCATTCCATCACACCGGCATACCGTGAAGAAGTATATATCATCTACGGCAAAATTTCAAGTATTTAGTTTCTCATTTCTACGTTTCCGGTGTAGGCGATGCCACGGGCTTTGCTATAAACCACAGGTTCATATCCGTCGGCTCGGCGATTCCTGGCACAGTTTCGGTGAAGCTGTACTGCCACATGTCACACGCATAATAGAAATTGGGAAAGCCGCTTTCCGGCAGAGAGAACCAGAACTCGTAATCGGTAAGCCTCGTCAGATCATAGCCGTAGTAGCCGAGATTACGGTTGAAGTACACGCACGGCACGTACCCGGCGCCTTTGACAGTCTCGCAGAAAGCGCGTGCGCAGTCGGTCCGCAGTTCCATTGTCAGCCCGTGGCTCCTTGCCTCGGCGGCATCTATCTTCTCCCAGTCGAACACGACCGGCAGCGTGACGTTATATTTCCCGATGCGCTCAAGGACGAAGTCGGCCTCCTCAATCGCCTCCTGGACTGTCACGGCCTGGGAAAACATGTACACGCCCACATGCAGCCCCGAGTCGAGCGCGCCCTGAATGTTGCGCTCAAAGTACGCGTCCTCAAAAAGCCCGCCTTCGGTGTAGCCGCGCCAGCCGACACGGATATAGGCATAGTCGACGCCGGATGCGGCGACCTGCTTCCAGTCGATATCGAGCTGGTGCTCCGAAACGTCTACCCCACGCAGAACGTCATAGTCGCTGCCTATATATTTAATGCTTCTTCCGTCTGAAGAAAACAGATCTTCGGTAAGCTCGTTTGCCGGGACACCCTCAAGCGGAGTCATCCATATCCAATCAAATCCGTCGTATATATATACCTGCCCCTTGTGCGGATCCTCCGGCTCTTTTTTGCTCAAGAGGCCTATGACAAGTGCGGCTACAAGCGCGGCAAGAATCACCGTGACAAGGATAAGCGCTGTTTTATTTCTGCGGGCTGTTCTCATTTGCTGCTCCATTCCGTTTGTGTCTCTGCATGGATATGCCACTGCATTTTATCACAGAACGGCCGATAAAGCAAATACGGTATAAAGCCGATTTGTATGTAAAATTTTTCTGTCCGATTCAGAAAATAACTGTTGACAAATTGTGCCTGTTTTGCTATTATTACTGAGCGGTCGAAACCCAGCGCTGCAGATCCGTAGGGGTTGACGGCAGCGTCGGTTTAGATGCTGGTGTAGCTCAGCCGGTAGAGCAGCTGATTTGTAATCAGCAGGTCGGGGGTTCGAATCCGTCCACCAGCTCCA
>CAKTIH010000078.1 GCA_934565615.1 uncultured Oscillospiraceae bacterium
CGGCAGGACGACGCTTGCAAGCACATATCTTGACAAGTACGCGCTTGTAGAGGAAGAGAAATAAACTTCACGATAATAGCATGATAAAACGATACCCCTTACACAAAAATGCGTAAGGGGTATTTTATACGGTAATTAAACCAACTTAACCTTTATAGCCGATGGCGTCGGCAAGCTCACGGGTGATGATGACAGTCGCATCGTGGTGCAGCTTCATGAGCGTTGCGGGGCAGGCGCATGTGACAGCGTCGCTCATGAGGAGCTGGCGGGCGGCGTCAGCCTTGTTTGAGCCGCTGAGGATCATCAGCAGGCGCTTTGCCATCATTATCTCTCCTATGCCCATAGTCACCGCGTAGCGGGGGACTTCGTCGCGGGAGGCGAAGAAACGGGCGTTTGCGTCAATGGTGCTCTCGTCAAGGACTTCCTTGTGCGCATGCCAGTACAGCTCTTTACCAGGCTCGTTGAACGCGAGGTGACCGTCAGGGCCGACGCCGAGCACCTGAAGCTCAACACAGCTATTGGCAATAACAGCTTGGAACTCCGCGATGTTCGCGTCGATATCGCCGGTGCCCTTGGCGACGTAGGTGTTTTTCTTGTCGATGTTTATGTGGTCGAAGAGATTGGAGTCCATGAAGTATCTGTAGCTCTGGTCATGCGTCGGCTCAAGGCCGATGTATTCGTCAAGGTTCACGGTGTGAACCTTGGAGAAGTCAAGCCCCTCCTCGCGGCAGCGGCGCGCAAGCTCCTGATACATGCCGACAGGGCTTGAACCGGTGGCAAGGCCAAGGCAGCAGTCGGGCTTCTCGCGGACTATCTTCTCAATGATATCCGCACCGGCAGCGCTTTGACTTTTATAGTCGTCACAGATTATTACTTTCAAAAAATTTCCTCCTAAGTGAAATTTGCCCGCCTATTCTGGCGGCTTTTTGTTAGCTATGTCCAGTATATAGGCTTTAGCAGAAAGCGTCAAGTGTCAATTTTCTGCGCTATTTTTCCCACGACAGGGGCGAGCAGAAGCAGGGGGAGGAGGTTAGGCAGCGACATCAGCGCGTTTATCAGGTCAGCGATCTGCCACACACCTTTGGTTGACATAACGCATCCACAGAGACACACGCACGGGAACAGAACACTGTAAATAGCGGCTCCGCGCTTACCGCTTATGTAACCGGCGCAGCGGCTGCCGTAAACTGCCCAGCCCATTACGCTCGTGTAGGCGAAAAGGCAGATAGTGACGGCCATGAACACGGCTGAAACACGCGCACCGAACACCGAAGCAAGGGCGGATTGGTACACCTCCGTCCCGGTGACGCTGCCCCAAGGGATATCGATCCCGCTGCACAGGATCGCAAGCGCGGTGCAGGTGCAGATGACTATCGTATCGGCAAAGACCTCGAAGATGCCCCACATGCCGTGCTCGGCGGGGTCGTCAGTATCGGCAGCGGCGTGAGCGATGGCGGCGGTGCCGAGCCCGGCTTCGTTGGAAAAGGCACTGCGCCGCAGCCCCCATTGTATGCACTGCGCCGTAGTGACGCCGCATATCCCGCCGGTGATCGCTCCGGGGCGGAAGGCTTCAACAAATACGGTTGACATAACGCCAATTATCCGATCGTGGTTCACAGCGACGACCATCATCGAGGCGGCGATGAACAGCAGGCTCATAAGCGGCACGAGCGCTTCCGCAGCAGTGCCGACCCGCCCCGCGCCGCCTGAGAGCAGCAGCGCCGTGACGGCGGCGAGAACGAGGCCGAGCGCGAAGCGCAGGGCGGCGGGGTTTGGCATAGGGCCAACAGTACACGCATCGACGGCGCGGACGAAGGAATCGGCAATGCTGCTGACCTGCACGAGATTTCCCATGCAGAAGGCGGAGAAGGTGACCAGAACGCCGTAAACGCGTGCAAGGCGCGGCCGGCCGAGGCCGTGGGAGATATAATCCATCGGCCCGCTGCCGATGCTCCCGCGGCGGTAATATATCGCGAGGGCGACCTCGGCGTATTTTACGATCATCCCGATGAGCGCCGCTGCCCACAGCCAGAAGAGCGCCCCGGGGCCGCCCATTGCGATAGCCTGCGACACGCCGACTATGTTGCCCGTGCCGACCGTTGAGCCGAGCGCTGTCGCAGCGGCCTGAAATGGCGTGACGGTCCCGCTTCTGCGCTCTGTGGGACGCAGGCGTATGCTGCCGATGGTCAGGCGCATCGCAAGGCCGAAGCGCTTGAATTGCAGGGCGCGGCAGCTTATGGTAAGCGCCCCGGCGCAGACGATCAGCCCGGGGAAAAACAGCCAGCTCCATATAAAATTGCTGATATAGGAAGAAATTGTACTGAACATAAAATATTAAGATTCATAAAAAAAGCTTTATTTAACGGCGGACATGTGGTAATGTATGCCCCGGATTGAATATATGGAACAAAATGAAGAACTATTCGTCTCTATAAACGAGCTCTGAAAGGGGAGACAAAAATGAAAAAGCTTATTACTATCTTACTTATAATCGTAATGGCGGTCGGGATGATAGTCCCTGCCTACGCCGAGAACATACAGAGCCGCGCGGTCATAGGTGCGGACCTCACGGACGATCAGATCGCCGCTGTGTATAACGCCTTCGGCATAAAGCGCGGCGACGCGATCGAACTGCGCGTCACAAACGGCGAGGAGCGCCAGTGGCTCCAGGGCTATGTGGACGAGAGCCTTATCGGAACAAGGTCTATTTCCTGCGTGTATGTCGAGCTTCTGCCCGAGGGCAGCGGCATGGACGTCACCACGAGCAACATCACCTGGTGTACCGGTGAAATGTATATAAGCGCCCTTGCGACGGCGGGCATAACCGATGCGCGCATCATCGTCGCCGCGCCTTTTGAGGTCAGCGGCACCGCGGCGCTTACCGGCGTATATAAAGCATACGAGGACATGACCGGCAAGAAGCTGGATGATCTGGCAAAGCTTGTCAGCACACAGGAGCTTACGATCACCGGCGAGCTTGCAAACGAGATAGGCAGCATGGACTCTACCTCCATCGTAAACGACCTGAAGCTCATGCTCGATGAGACGCAGAAGATGACCGACGACGAGATACGCGCCGAGATCATCGACATCGCCGGGCGCTACAATGTCTCGCTGACCAACACTCAGATACAGCAGCTCATCGATCTGTGCCGTTCGCTCGAAGGGCTTGACGCCGACTCGCTCAAGGCGAGAGTAGAGGAAGTCCAGGGGACACTCCAGAAGGTATCCGACGCGAAGACCAAGGTCGTCGGCTTCGTCGAGACGGTGAAGAAGGTCGTCACCTCCGTGTCGAGCTTCTTTGACAAGATCAAGGACATCATTGCAAAATTCTGATAACGTAAAATGCCGGGAGCAGCATCCCGGCATTTTTATATGCGGTATGTTAAGAAAATGCTAAGAAATGCCTATTGACAAGCTCGGATAAATCTGCTATATTTCACCTGAAATATGCTTAATTCCGCGTTTCGCGGCAGCGGGAGAACCGAACCGGACACTTTGTCCGATTGGACGGCAACCATATTATGGCACGTCCTAGGGGTGTATTCGCATTGCGATAGGGGACTCTCTTCCCCGAACCCGACAGCTAATCTCGTCAGCGTAAGAGAGCGGATCAAGGCGTCCTCACGCCTCCATATGGTCTCTTTACGCTGTGTTTTAAGTAAACACAGCGTTTTTTATTTTTCCCGCCGTTGAGAAATGTCTCATATGCGGCGGATGGAGGGTCAATACATAATGAAAAATAAGCTCCGCGACATCTTTATCGGCAAGCCCTTGAAGGACTCCGATCTTAGCGGTGAAAAGTTCGGCGTGCTGTGGGGTCTGCCGATCTATTCCAGCGACACTATCTCCTCAGTGGCATATGCCGGTGAGGAAGTGCTGATGGTGCTGCTGCCGGTGATGGGGCTGCTTGCCGCACACACGCTCGTATATGTCATGTGTGCGATCATTGCGCTGCTGCTCATCCTTGTGTTCTGCTACCGGCAGACGATAGACGCCTACCCGCAGGGCGGCGGCGCATATATCGTCGGCGCGGACAACCTCGGCGAAGCGCCGGGGCTCACTGCGGCGTCGTCGCTGCTGGTCGGGTATATCCTGACCGTTGCGGTGTCGAGCTGCTCGGGCGCGGCAGCGGTGGCGTCGGCGTTCCCGGAGCTTGCTGCGTACAAGCCGTGGATCGCCTTTATCATCGTCTGCATCCTCACATGGGGCAACCTCAGAGGTATGCGTGAGTCGGCCGTCATGTTCGGCGTACCGACGTATTTCTTCATCTTCGCTATCCTTGCGCTTATCGTGACAGGCTTTGCGCGCGTGTTCGTGTTCGGGTATCAGCCGCCGGAGCCGACGGCGGTCGTTGAGGTGGCGGGGGACGTGACGGTGTTCCTCATCCTGCGCGCCTTCGCCTCCGGCTGCACCGCACTGACAGGCGTAGAAGCCGTGAGCAACGGTGTGCCGTCCTTCCGCGACCCGTCGGCGAAGAACGCGAAAAGAGTCCTCGGCCTCATGGCGCTCACAGTCGGTGTGACCTTTATAAGTGTTGCCGTGTTGACGGATATTTATCACATCGTCCCGCAGGAGGGCGTCACCGCCATTGCAAGCCTTGCTTCCGCTGTGTTCGGCAGCGGGAGCGTGTGCTTCTACGTGTTCCAGATCGCGACGGTCGTTATCCTTTCTCTCGCGGCGAACACGGCGTATGCCGGTATGCCGCTGCTGCTTGCGATGGTAGCGCGCGACGGGTACATGCCGCGCCGCTACACCCAGCGCGGCGCAAGGCTGAACTTCTCAAACGGAGTGCTGCTGATATTCTTCGCATCCTCTGCGCTTATTTTCCTCTTCAAAGCTGACACGCATACGCTGCTGCCGCTCTATGCTACGGGTGTGTTCATCTCGTTTACGATCTCGCAGGCCGGTATGCTTGCCCATTGGGTCAAGCTCAAGACTCCGGGCTGGCACCATAAGGCGATCATCAATGCCCTCGGCACAGTCGTGTGCGCTGTGGTGTGCCTCGTCATTGCCATCACGCGCTTTACCGAAGGCGCGTGGGTAGTCGTTATACTCATCCCGCTTCTGGTGTACGTGATGAAGTCCATCAAGAAGCATTACGCATCGGTCTCCGCGGACCTCACACTGCGCAGCACGGACGAGGCGCGCGATATGCTGCGCTATATCATGCCGGGCAAGGTAATCATTCCTGTGCAGACGCTCAACCGTTCGTTTGTGAAAACACTCAGGTGCGCGCTCAGCTGCGGCTTTTCCGAGATAGAGCTGTATAACGTAACGGACGATGAGCAGAAGGCACGCCGACTCAGGGCGCAGCTCGATGAGCTTGACCTCAACGCGAGCTTTGTATATGACGTTACGGCGTACCGCAATATAAACGAGGTGCTTATAAAGCATGTCGAGGAAGAGGCGGCGCAGCTTCATGAGCATGAGAACCTGACGGTCATGATGGGCGCGCTTGTCGTGACCTCGCCGCTGAAGAAGCTGCTGCATAACCAGACCACGCAGCGTCTCAGCAAGAAGCTTGAGAGGTACAGAAATGTCTCCGTGTTCACAGTGCCGTATATAATATGAATTATAGAAAACTGCCGCTTCCCGAAAGAGAAGCGGCAGTTGACTGTTTATTGGATATTTACTTTTTGAAGCTGTCCTTGAGCGCGACGGAGCGGTTAAAGACCAGGTGGCCGGGCTTCGCGTCGCGGTTATCAAGGCAAAAGTAGCCCTGACGCATGAACTGCAAGCCGGTGGAGTCCTTACCCTTTTCGGGTATGGGCATCTCGGCAAGGCTGTGCTCGACCTTGCAGCCGGTGAGGATGTTCAGACTGTCGGGATCGAGATAGTCGAGGAAGTTTTTATCCGGACCGTCGGGATCGGAATCGCTGAAGAGGTTGCCGTAGACGCGCACCTCGGCGTCGGCGGCGGTGGCGGCGTCGACCCAATGGATCGTTGCACCCTTGACCTTGCGCCCGTCGGCGGGATCGCCGCCGCGGCTGTCGGGGTCATACTCACAGAGAATTTCGATGACGTTGCCGTCAGCGTCCTTGATGCAGCCGGTGCACTTGACAAGATATGCGCCCTTGAGGCGAACCTCATTGCCGGGGTACATGCGCTTGTACTTCGGCGCGGGTTCTTCCATGAAGTCGTCCGCTTCTATCCAAAGCTCACGCGAGAAGCTGAGCTCTCTTGTCCCGTCCTCGGGGCGGAGTGGGTTATTCT
This sequence comes from uncultured Oscillospiraceae bacterium, assembly GCA_934565615.1. GTDB lineage: Bacteria > Bacillota > Clostridia > Oscillospirales > Oscillospiraceae > Limivicinus. Next base: position 6,217 of record CAKTIH010000078.1, read on the forward strand.
CAACTGTGAGAGTCTCGCTCTTGCCGACGGGGTAATTGGTGACGGTGAGCTTCACGGGGTTGAGCACGGCCATGACGCGGCGCGCGTTTGCATTGAGGTCGTCACGCAGGCAGCTTTCAAGCAGTGCAAGGTCGACCGTAGACGGGACCTTCGACACACCTATGCGGTCGCAGAACTCACGGATGGATGCGCTGGTGTAGCCGCGGCGGCGCAGGCCGCACAGGGTCGGCATGCGCGGATCGTCCCAACCGGAGACATAGCCCTCCTGCACGAGCTGACGGAGCTTGCGCTTGGACATGACGGTGTGGTTGATGCCGAGTCGGGAGAACTCTATCTGTCTCGGCTTTATGCCGGGGATGGAGACATTTGACACGACCCAGTCATAGAGCGGGCGGTGGTCCTCATATTCGAGAGAGCAGAGCGAGTGCGTGATGCCCTCAATAGCGTCCTGGATCGGGTGAGCAAAGTCGTACATCGGGAAGATGCACCACTTGGTGCCCTGACGGTGATGCTCGATATAACGGATGCGGTAGAGCACGGGGTCGCGCATATTGAAGTTGCCGCTGGCAAGGTCGATCTTTGCGCGCAGCGTGTAGCGTCCCTCTTCAAATTCGCCGTTCCTCATGCGCTGGAACAGGTCGAGGCTCTCCTCAATGGGTCTGTCGCGCCACGGGCTGACGGCGGGACGATTGACATCCCCGCGGTACTCGCGAAACTGCTCCGGCGTCAGCTCGCAGACGTAGGCAAGACCTTTCTTTATAAGCTCGATAGCGTAACCGTAGGTCTGCTCAAAATAATCCGAACCGTAGAAAAACCGGTCGCCCCAGTCAAAGCCGAGCCAATGGATGTCCTCTTTTATCGCGTCGACAAATTCGGTGTCCTCCTTGGCGGGGTTAGTATCGTCCATGCGGAGGTTGCATATACCGCCGAAGCGCTCGGCAGTACCGAAGTCAATGGTCAGAGCCTTGCAGTGGCCTATATGCAGATAGCCGTTGGGCTCGGGCGGGAAACGCGTGTGTATCTGCATCCCGTAACAGCGGTGCCCCTCGGAAAGATCCTCCTGTACAAATGCGTCGATAAAGTTTCTGGCAGCTTCTTCCATGTCCTCATCTCTCCTATGCTTATAAGTCCTGAATATTATAAACGATTGCTCTGGTAATTACAATAAAAATGTGGTAGACTAAATATGAAAATTGACGGAAGCGGGTGACGGCAGGTGTCGGAGAGCTTTGACATTATAATAATCGGAGGCGGTATCGCGGGCACCTCGGCGGCGCTGACGGCGATGAACCGCGGAAAACGCACCGCGGTGATCGCAAATCCTATGGAGTCTGAGAGCCTGTATAAGGCGGAGAAGATAACAAATTATCCGGGGCTTGCCGGGCTCGGCGGACGCGAAATGTCAGAGCTGCTGCGCCGTCAGTTGGAAACCAGCGGTGCAAGGCTTATACACGGGCGCGCACTGAACGTCATGGACATGGGAGGCAGCTTCGGCGTTGCGGTCGGGAACGATTTCTATGAGGCGAAGGCGGCCATCCTTGCCATCGGCATTACGCGGGAAAAGCTCTATCCGGGCGAGGCGGAGTTTCTTGGCCGCGGCGTGAGCTACTGCGCGACCTGCGATGGGATGCTCTATAAGGGTAAGACCGTTGCGCTCATCGGCAATAACCGCGAAGCGTTTGACGATGCGAACTTTTTGAAGAGCATCGGCTGCAATGTGCTGCACTTCAAGGAGAACATGCGCTATGAGATACGCGGCGGCATGAAAGCGGACACGCTCATCGCGGGCGGGGAGGAGCACCCGGTCGACGGCGTGTTTATAATCAAGGACAGCATTTCAGTCTCCAAGCTGATGGATGGACTGGAATATAAAAACGGCGCGATCGTCACAAAGCGTGACATGAGCACGTCTATCCCCGGCGTCTATGCCTGCGGCGACTGTACCGGAAAGCCCTACCAGCTTTCCAAGGCCGCGGGCGAGGGGAACATCGCGGCGCTCTCGGCGTGCGAATATATAAAGTAAAAAGTGAGTAATAAATCAGATCACGGGAGAAAAATATGGATAAGATAGCTGTTCTCATTCCTTGCTATAATGAAGCCCAGACCATAGAAAAAGTGGTGAAGGAGTTTAAGCGGGAGCTGCCGGAAGCCACGATCTATGTTTACGACAACAACTCCAAGGACGGGACGGATGACATCGCCCGCGCTGCCGGGGCTGTGGTACGCTATGAGCACCAGCAGGGCAAGGGGAATGTCGTGCGCCGGATGTTTCAGGAAATAGAAGCGGAATGCTATCTGATGGCTGACGGCGATGATACATACCCGGCGGAAAATGCCCGCGCGCTGGTGAAACATGTGTTGGAAGAACAGGCCGATATGGTCGTGGGAGACAGGCTCTCCTCAACATATTTCGAGGAGAACAAGCGCCCGTTCCATAATTTCGGCAACAGCATCGTGCGCTGGAGCATAAACACTATTTTTAAGAGCGGCATCAAGGATGTCATGACGGGCTACCGGGCGTTCAGCTACCGCTTTGTAAAGAGCTTTCCCGTGGTATCCAAGGGCTTTGAGATAGAGACCGAGATGACGATCCACGCTGTCACAAAAAACATGTATGTCGTCAACGAAGTTGTGGATTACCGCGACAGGCCCAGCGGGAGCGAATCAAAGCTCAATACGGTGAGCGACGGCATAAAGGTGATTTTTACCATTTTCAATCTATTCCGGAACTATAAGCCGATGCAGTTCTTCTCGCTTCTGGCGCTGCTGCTTATCATAGTGTCAGCCGCTGTGTTTATCCCGCTCGTGCTGGTGCCGTTCTGGCAGACCGGCCTTGTGGAGCGGTTCCCGACGCTTATCGTCTGCGGCTTCGTGGCTATCGCGGCGCTCTTGAGCTTCTTTAACGGCATGGTGCTTGACGCGATCATGCAGCAGGAAAGAAGAGAATACGAATTTAGGCTTATGCTCGTGCATGATATGGAGCGCCGGGCAAGGGGAGAACAGTAAAGATGGAAACGCTTGACTTAAAAAACGCGCCCGATGGAAAGCCCACTTCCGTCCGGACGATAATTATACGCTGCCTGCTCTCCTTCTGGGCGCTGCTTTCACTGAGAGTATATTTCGAAGTGGGCGTGGGCTTGGAAACCGACAGCTTTCTTGCGGGCAATCTCAGTAAGTTTGCAAACCAATTCTATTATGACGGCCTTGCGGATGTTTTTGTTTTTGCAGCTATCTATATGCTGCTGAGCTTTGCGGCGAAAAGACCCAGACGCGACCCGTGGACCCTGCTGCTGGCCTTTTTGTTTGCCGCTTTCTATATCATCTCTTCGGTTTGCAGAGATATCGGGGATTTCTCTTTCTTTTTCGCAAATGCTTACCAGATATTTCTCACGGTTTTTCTGCTTATCGGCTATACTGTCCTTTTCGGCAGCGGGCTGAGCCTGATATTTTATTTGATGGAGCGTCAGCCAAAGGATGGAGAATGGACGCTCCGCCGTCCGCTGCTGACCGGCGCTCTGATAATTTTTGCATGCTGGCTGCCGTGGATAATTATGAATTATCCCGGCTCATTTAACCCGGATTCTATATGGCAGATCGAACAGGGGATCGGGCGATTAGCGTGGAATGCGCATCATCCCCCGCTCAGCACAGCTATAATGGGCTTATGCGTTTCATTGGGAAGCGCCGTGTGGAACAGGAATTTCGGCTGCTTCCTGTACATACTTTTGCAGTCGGTCAGCGGCGCGTTTATTTTTTCTTATGCGCTGACTGTGCTGCGCCGTATGGGTATCTTGCGCAGAGCTTGGATAGTGCTGCTCCTGTTCTATGCTGCCACGCCTTTTTGGGGCTGCTTTGCACAATGGTTTGAAAAGGATTTCCTATATGCACAGACCTTCACGCTGTGTCTTACGTTTGTTCTTCCTGTTGTGGAGAAACGCCGCTGCGAAACGAAGGATGCCCTGCGGATCGGCGCGGCGGCCCTCATCGCGATCCTGCTGAGGAAAACCGGTATGTATGATTTGACTCCCGGGCTGCTGCTTCTTGTTATCTGGCTCAGGAAGAGCGACCGCGTGAGAATGCTTGCGGCTGCGCTTGCGGCAGTGGTTCTCAGCAGCTGCGTGAACAATGTGCTGTACCCCGCTTTGAACATTGAGGAGGCTTCTGTCGCGGAGGCCTTCAATATGCCCTTCCTGCAGACAGCAAGATATGTGAATCAGTATCCGGATGAAGTAACAAAAGAAGAGCATGACGCCATAGATGCGGTGCTGGTCTATGATGAGCTTGATAAATATAATCCCGAGGTATCTGACCCTATAAAGAGCAATTACCGTGGGGATGCCGGGGCACTGCCCGAATATTTCAAAGTCTGGTTTCAGATGTTCATCAAGCATCCGGCCTGCTACTTTGAAGCGGCGTTTATGCTGAGCTACGGATATTTTGCCCCAGTAAGACCCGCTTTGGACGGGTACATTCTCAGCACCTATTACCCCGCGTTTTCGGAGATCGGTATATATCGCGTGTTCGGAGATTTCCCGACAAAGGTGTTTGACTCTATCCGGCAGATGTTTATCGGGTTCCCGGTGCTGAATATCCTCTGCATGGCGGGGTTCTATACTTGGGTATTGATGGCCTGCTTTGTGCAGATATTAAGAAAGAAACAGTATAGCGCGCTGCTGGCGTTTGTGCCGGGA
>CAKTIH010000079.1 GCA_934565615.1 uncultured Oscillospiraceae bacterium
CAACTACATTCTACACTTTCGAGGGCGTATTGTCTTCTTGTTTTTAGGGTGTTGCACTTCGGATTGTAACCTGTCCACCTCCCCTTGAAAAACGAGGGGAGCCTTGAACACATTAACTAAAGACGGCGGCGCATGATCGCTGCCGCAAAAATAAAAACCAAGGTCGGAGGTGAGTTTGTTGGAAGAGAATAAGGAAATGGAAGCAATGGACTATGAATCCATTCTCGACAAAAAGACCGACGAGCTGACCGAGCTTCTGGATAAGCGCGACATGAAGGCGCTCCAGAAGCGCATGGAGGAGCTCAACGAATTTGACGTCGCCGAATTTCTCTCCGAGATCGATGACACCAGAATGCCTATGGTGTTCCGATTGCTTTCCAAGGAGACCGCCGCCGAGGTTTTCGCAAACTTTGAAGCGCCCGAGCAGGAGCGCATCATAAACTCCATCACCGACTCCGAGCTTGCAGGCATAGTCGAAGAGCTGTACGTCGACGACGCGGTCGACATGATGGAGGAAATGCCGGCAAACGTCGTAAAGCGTGTCATGCGCACGGCAAAGCCCGCGACGAGGAACCTGATAAACCAGTACCTCAACTACCCCGAGAACTCCGCTGGCAGCATAATGACCTCGGAGTACGTCGATCTGAAGAAGTACATGAACGTCAAGGAGTCCATCGCGCGCATACGCCGCATCGGCGAGGACAAGGAGACGATATACGTCTGCTTTGTCATCTCGGCTGACCGCAAGCTTGAGGGCATAGTCACGGTCAAGGACCTCCTGCTGTCGGATGACGACACGATAATAGAGGACCTCATGGACACGAACGTCATATTCGCGTCCACCACCGAGGACCAGGAGAGCGTATCTGAAAAGTTCTCCGACTACGACCTTATGGCGCTGCCGGTCGTGGACAAGGAAGGCCGCCTCGTCGGAATCGTCACGGTCGACGACGTCATCGACGTCATGGAACAGGAGACGACCGAGGACTTCGAGATCATGGCCGGTATGACGCCGTCCGACAAGCCGTATTCGAGGTCAGGCATTATCGAGATGTGGAAGAACCGCATCCCGTGGCTGATGTTCCTAATGCTCTCGGCGACGTTCACGAGCATGATCCTCACGAACTTTGAAAACCGCCTTGCCGTGCAGGCCGGGCTTATCGCATTCATCCCGATGCTCATGGGCACCGGCGGCAACTCCGGTGCGCAAGCCTCGACCGCCGTCATACGAAGCCTCTCCCTCGGCGACACCGAGCCGCGCGACGCGCTGCGTGTCGTGTGGAAGGAACTGCGCGTGGCGCTGCTGTGCGGTGTGACACTCGCGGCGGTGAACTTCATAAAGATGCTGCTGGTCGACAGGCTCCTTCTCGGCAACGCCAACGTGACGGTGCTGGTATCGGTCACGGTGAGCCTTTCGATAGTGTTCGTTGTAATGTTCGCGAAGGTCGTCGGATCGATGCTGCCCATTGCGGCGGAGAAGATAGGCGTCGACCCTGCGGTCATGGCAAACCCGCTCATTTCAACGGTGACGGACGCCGTGTCCCTGCTCATCTACATTTACGTGGCAAAGCTCATTCTGCATATATAGGAGCTAAAGATAATGGACTTCTCCCCTCTTTTCGCAAAATTGCTCACATTTATAGCGCTGATGCTTGCCGGATACGCCGGAGCACGGAAGAATATTCTGTGCCCCGGCTTTGCTAAGAGCCTGAGCTGGCTCGTGATGGATGTTTTTCTCAGCTGCACGATCCTCAATTCAGTCACCTCCGGTGACCTTGACATAAGCGGCGCACAGCTTGTGAAGGTCATATTGCTGCTGTGCCTTGTGATGCTGATATCCTATGCCTTCGGCGCTCTCGGCGCACGCGTTTTCTTCAAGGGGCGCGAAAACACTCCGGTGTTCGAGCTGCTCATCAGCGTGATGAACAACATATTCATCGGCCTGCCCATAGCCGAAGCGCTATACGGGGCGACCGCCGTGCTCTACTGCGCGCTGAGCTGCATTCCCTATAACCTTCTTTTATACAGCTACGGTGTCTGGCGGCTAAAGAGCGGCAAAGCTCTTGACAGCGGCGCGGCCTTTAAGATAAAGGACGTGTTTACCGTGCCGCTCTTCGCGACGCTTGCGGCGCTGCTGATCTTCATTTTCGACATTCAGCTCCCGTATATCCTCCGAGAGCTTATCAGCACCACCGCGAGCGCGACGATGCCCGCGTCCATGATCGTCATCGGCGCAACGCTCGGCGGCGTGAAGATCGCCGACGGCTTCAAGGAGCGCTATGTGTATCTGATAAGCCTGATGCGTCTTGTCGTTATCCCCGCCGCGGTATGGTTCATCGTCGGCCTGCTGAGCACAGACACCATGCTCGTAGCGACCTGCACGATAATCGCAGCCTGCCCGAGCGCCGTAGTCGTGTCCATCCTCGCGCTGCAGAATGATTACGACGCAGCTTTTTCCTCAAATGCCGTGCTTGTGACCACGGCGCTGAGCATGATCTCATTGCCCGTATGGGTATACATTTTAGGATAGGAGCGGCACCATGCACATACCGAGCGGCGCAAGCCAGACAATAGACATTCTTTCCTTTGCGGACGCGCTCGCCCTCTCGGGGCGCGGCGGCGAATATGACGCCGGCCGGTGGATATACGTCCCGGACTTCTACACGGAATACCGATACATACTCGGCACACGCGGCGAAAATCCCCTGATCTGCATCGGCATCAACCCCTCGACCGCGGAGCCCGACAATCTTGACAACACTCTAAAGTCTGTCGCCCGCATAGCCGACGGCAACGGCTTTGACAGCTGGATAATGTTCAACGTCTACGCCCAGCGCGCGACGCGCCCGGACGATATGGACAAGGAGCTTAACCGGCAGCTGCACGAAGAGAACATGGCAGCCTTCCGCTATATCCTCTCAAACGTCGCGCATGGCATTTCCCCGGCAATATGGGCCGCGTGGGGGACGATCATCGAAAAGCGCCCCTACCTCCCCGGCTGCGTGCGCGACATGGTGCGCCTCGGTGAGGAATACGGCGCGCACTGGCTCTGCGCCGGCAAGCGCTCGGCAAAGGGTCACCCGCATCATCCTCTGTATCTGCGCAAGGATGAGAAGACCGAAAGCTTTGATATCGAAAATTATTTGGAGAGCCTTAAATGATAAAGCTTGCACTGTGCCAGATAAGAACTGAGCTTGACTGGGAAGAAACGATGAACAAGGCCGAGCGGATGATACGCGAGGCCGCGGCAAACGGCGCGGATTTCGCTGTGCTGCCGGAGATGTTCAGCTGCCCGTATTCGAGGAAGTATTTCCGCAGCTTTGCCTCGGCGGGGCATGAGTCGACTGTCGCGATTCTTTCCGCGCTCGCAAAGGAGCTTGGGATATACATCGTCGGCGGCACCGTCCCGGAGCTTGCGGAGGGGAAGCTCTATAACACCTGCTTCATCTTTGACCGCGAGGGGCGGCAGATAGCGCGCCACCGCAAGATACATCTGTTTGACAGCGATTCCCTGAACATACATGAGTCGCACACCTTCTCTCCCGGAAACGAGATAACCGTGTTCGATACGGAGTTCGGGAAGATGGGCTGCGCGGTCTGCTTTGACGTGCGCTTTGCGGAGCTGTTCCGCGCGATGGCGATGCGCGGGGCAAGGCTCGTCTTTCTCCCGGCACAGTTCAGCACCTACACAGGGCCTGCCGCTTGGGAGCTGCTTATCCGCTCCCGCGCCGCAGATAACCAACTGTTCGTCGTCGGTGCGGAAGCTGCACGGTATGAGGGCTTCAGCTATGAATGCTGGGGGCACTCCATGTCCGCCGACCCATACGGCGCCAAGATCGCCGAGTGCGATGAAACTGAGCAGGTGCTCTATGTTGACATCGATTTAGACAAGGTGGAAAATACCCGCGCGCAGTTCCCGGTGCTGCCGCTGCTGCGGCGGGATGTATACAACGTTGCGGAGTGACACGCTATGGACATACGCGAAGCGATAGAAAACTACCGTCCCTGCTGCGAGCAGGAGGCGCGCGACAAGGCAGTTATACTCTCATTCATTGATTCTAACCCCGACGCTTTCGAGCGCTCGAACCTCATCGCGCACATGACGGCATCCGCATGGGTCGTGAACCCCGCACGGGATAAGGTGCTGATGGTGTACCACAAGATATACAACTCATGGTCGTGGACAGGCGGGCATGCCGACGGCGAGCGCGACCTGCTGTCCGTCGCGCTGCGCGAGGTTCGCGAGGAGACGGGCGTGAAGTCTGCGCGCCCCGTGACTGAGGATATCTATTCCCTCGAAGTTCTCACAGTGGACGGTCACGAAAAGCGCGGAGAGTACGTGCCGAGCCATCTGCACATGAACGTCACCTATCTTTTAGAAGCAGACGACCATGACGCACTCACGGTATGCGAGGCAGAGAACTCCGGCGTCGCGTGGTTCACGCTCGACGATGCGCTCAAGGCTTCGACCGAGCCGTGGTTCGTCGAGAGGATATATAAAAAGCTCAACGCCGCTCTTGCGCGACTTTGAGCTTATACATGACTAAACGCCGGCTGTGTTTCGCAGCCGACGTTTTCGTTATCATTGCTTATTCCCAGCGGAAGAAACGAACGGAAAGCGCTGTGCAGAGCGCGGTAAGACCGAGCATCACGCATACCGGCAGCAGCACGCTCCCCGTGTCTGCGCCGATGAAGGCGTTCTTCATCATCGTGATTCCCTGCGTCAGCGGGAAGAGGCTGACGATCTTCTGCATCGTGCGCGGCATTACCTCAAGCGGCAGGGTCGTACCGGAAAAGACCAGCATCGGGAAATAGAGAACCGAGGCGATCACGCTCGCCTGCTTTGTGTCCTTTGCCACGCCGCCGACGAGCATACCGACCGAGAGCGTCGAGAGCATTGTAAGCGCCCAGCTGCCGATGAAGCGCAGCAGCGAGCCGCGCAGGCGGACATGTCAGAAAAGCGCAGCCGGTACGGCCAGCACCGCGAGCGACACTACGCAGTAGACGATGTACATAGTCAGCTCCACGCCCAATATAAAAACCGGGCCGACCGGCGTGACGCGCAGGCGCTTCAGGATCTTATACTCCCTCATGGTCGACACCGCCTGCGGCAGCCCCATCAGTCCGCCCGCGCAGATGGCGACCGCGCCCACCGCGCCGAAGGACTGCTCCAGGAACGTATAGCCCGCGCCGTCATAGGCGGGCTTCGTGCCATAGATGACGCCGAGAATGATGAAGATCACAAGCGGCATTATGACGGCAAAGATGGGCATATTCATATCGCGCAGGCTGAGCTTCAGCTCGGTCTTAAGAAAAGTAAAAAAGCGCTTCACTCATTCCTTGAGCCTCCTTACCGCCCGCAGCTCTATATAGCCGCGCTCTCCGCGGGGCTCGAGCTGGATGCGTGGGCTCTCATCGTCCCAGCGATAGCCGATAACGGACGGATCATAGCCGTCCATCGCGTGCTGCACTGCACGGATGGCCTCGCAGTAATCCTCCTCCCGGAAAGGCTGCCCCTGAAACATCAGGTACTCGGCCTCCGGCAGAAGAATAGTGTCAAAGCCCTCGGGTATAACGCCCGTATAGTCCGGTTCGGCCTCGACTCCCTGCACGTATGTGGAGGTATCAGGCTTCTTATACTTCGGCGGCAGCCACATGGAAACAGGCTCCCCGCAGAGCGAGCGCATGCTTGTGAGGATTCCCCACACGTTACAGCTCACCTCCTCGCAGTACGGGAAGTAATCCTCCGCCTTTCTGCCGCGCTTGATGATGCACAGGCGTTCTGGCTTGCGGACGATCTGGATAAAAACGGTTTGAATGTTTGACACGTCGATGTTCTCCTTTCTGAGTTCACGGTATTTTGCGCCGTAAGGAATGAAGAACGTGACAGGCACTGGGTGCTTCATATAATCGCCGGGGTTCAGACCGAACTCCCGGTAAAACGCCCGCGTGAATGTATCCGCATTGGAAAAACCGGCGTCATAGGCCGCGTCGATGACCTTGACTTTCCCGGTGCGCAGCCGTCTTGCCGCCTGCGTGAGCCGGTATTTGCGGATATACTCCGTTGGCGTAAGGCCTATGTATTCCCGGAACAGCCGGTAGGAATACCACGGGGAAAACAGCGACGCCCTCGCAAGCTCTGAGAGACTGATGTCCTCCGTCCGGTTCTTTTCGATATAGTCCTGCATCCGCTGAACGGCCAGCACCTGTTCCTTCATGCATTTCAACTCCTTACGTTTTTGCGCTGTCCATTCTACCGTACCGGGAGGATCTTTTCTCGACGTTCCTTGCTATTTTTGCTCCGTCTGCCCGCGGAAGTAATGGAGCGACAGAGCCGCTATTGGGCAGAAATAGGCGCACCAGAACTCCAGCACCGCCACGCCGATCCATGCAGGGCTGTCAGCTTGAAAGACGCCGAGCATCGGCATTATCAGGCAGCTTATAAAGAACACGCCGTGGATCATGAGCAGCGCCTGCAGCCATTTGGAGGGCTTGTCCTTAGGCTCGACCGTCAGCCCGGCGAAGAAGGTTGCGAGCGACATCAGCGCGTAGCCCAGCAGGTCAAGGCTGAAAAAGAGCCCCATCTGCTGAAAATCCAGCAGCTCACGCGCCTGTTCGGTCAGGCCGGTAAGGCGCACCGTGGTGAGCTGAGTAAAGTAGACAACAAGGATAATGGCGGCGTAGACCGCCGAAAAAGCAGCGGCGGCATAGCCCGCGGTTTTGCGTTCGGGCAAAGCGAAATGCAGGAAGCCGCACATCATTATGACAAAGCCGAAAGCGATGAACATGGAGCAGAAATAGCTTCCGGAGTCAAAGTCAAGCAGCATGCACACTGCAAAGCCGAGGACTGCGAACAGGTCGACAAGTGCCCCGGCGGCTTCGATCTTTTTGTTCATTATAATACCTCATTTCTGGTTTACACAGCTTGTCAAAAAGGTCCTGTGAGGACTTTTTTGACCGCGCTTTCCGCCGAGCATTTTGAAAACATTCAAAATGCTATTACCGAAATCCTTGATGTATCAAGGATTTCGACGGCGGTTTATCCAATTTGAGGCGGGCCTTGCCCCCTCAAGCTCCCCCGCTGCTCTGTTATCTGACTTCTAAACAAAGATTTTGACAGTCTAGCTTACAACATTGTATTTCTCAATCAAACGCCGGTTCGACGTATTCTCGGATAAGCTCTATCCTGTCCTTGGCCACCGGCTTGAAGCGCGAGGCAATGGCAACGACCATATTCTTTTCGGGGCTGACATAAATGATATTGCCGCCGTCGCCGATGGCGGCGCAGCCGTGCTCCCGTTCGAGGACCCACCACAGGTATCCGTACGGCAGATCACGTTCCGTCCAGCGGCTATGCTCCGCGGTGCTCTCGCGCAGCCACTCCTCAGATACAATGCGCCGTCCGTTCCAGACCCCGCCATTGAGAATCAACTGACCGAGCTTTGCCATGTCTGTCGGCGAGAGCGTGAGCCCCCAGCCGCCGGCGTTCACGCCCGTGGGACCTGCGGCCCAGACGCTCATATCCGTCGCCTTGTAAAACGCCATCTGCTCTTCTCTGCTGTGAAAGGTAATGCTCCGCTCGACCGTGATGCCCAACGGTTCAAAGAGGCTTTCGCACGCGAAATCGAGAACGGACTGTCCGGTCACTTTTGTTAGTATGCCGGTCAGAATGTCCGGCCCGATGAGCGGCGCATACCGGAACTGGCCGATCTGCCCTTTCCTGCCGAGCATATCGAAAGAGAACTTCACCCAGTCCTCACTTGTGAAATACTTCGTATATGGGTTGGATTTGTATTTATACGGCGCTGTCATGGTGAGCATGTCCCGGAGCGTGATATTCTGAAGCGTCTTTTCGCCGCGCTTCGGCGTGTATTCCGGATAGAAATCCAGCACTCTCTGGTCTACCCCGGCGATATATCCCTTGTCCAGCGCTATCCCGAGCAGGATAGAAACAACACTCTTCGTCACCGAGAAAACATGGATGCGGCTATTCTCCGTGCAGCCGTCGAAGTAGTTCTCATAAACGCGCTCCCCGTCCTTCAGCACGACCATGCCCGCAATATTGGCATAGTCCGCGGCAATGGTGCTCTCCATCGCCGCAATTTTCTCCTGCTTCATTCTTCGCTCTCCGTAATCCACGCGTCCAGAAACCGCATCTGTTCCTCGGTGTGGAACCAATGCTCCCCGCCCGTCATGACGGTAAGCTCCGCGCCGGTTCTCTTTGCAAAGGCCGATATGGTTTCCATTGAGGTTAGGTCATCGTGCTCACCGTACAGGATGCGTGTAGGCACATGCCACGTGACCGGGTGCTCGCGCACATAGCAGAGATAGCGCCATGAGAGCGTCTCGCCGAAATTGGTCGGTATCTCCTGCTTTTCCTCAAGCTCACGCTCGGTCACATTCGCCCACAGCAGCATATTCCCGATCAGCTTCTCCATGTCGACTACAGGCGAGATCAGGTACGCCCGGTCGACATACGCCGCATCCAGCGACATCAGCGAGAAGAATGCGCCGATACTGTTGGCTATCAATGTCAACCTATCGCAGAGCCTGCGCTTTTCCGCAAAAAAGTGCGCAAATTCTTTCTTTGCCTCCCACGGGGTCTGCGCGCGGTAGTCAAAGCCTATGACCTCTCTGTCCGGGAACAAGGGCTTATAACGCTCCGCTTCCTCCGCCGAACCGCCCTTGCCGTGGACATATATAACTATATTCTTTGTGTGCATCATTATCCCTTCTTTTTATCGGCCAACGCGCGAAAGACAGCGTCGCGGTCAAAGCTGCCGGAAGCGAAGCCGGGTATCTCCTTGATGGCTTTGCAGATACCGACGCTGAAGCCCGTCAGTATCTGCCCTATCTCCCGGTCGGAGTATGGGCAGCCGCCGGTCACGATCAGCGTGGAAATGCTGTGCGCCGCAAGCCACATATCGCGGAAATAGACGTCCGCCTCCTCGGCGGTAATATGATAGATATCCATAAGTGAGGGGCGGACAAGCCCCTGCAAGTGCCGCATCGACCTCACAGCAAGGCTCTCCCGCCCCTGCTCCTGCGTCAGGAACAGAAGCCTGTACAGCTCCGGCTCCTCCCGCGCGAAGCGGATATACTGCATGCCGACGCCGAGAAACGGTATTTCCTCCTGCAGCCCCGCGCTCGCGTAGCCTTTATACACGCGCAGCGCCGCAGCATAGACCTCCTGCCTCACGCCGTCCATCGAGCCGAAGCATGTAAACACCGGCTGCGTCGATGTGCCGAGAGCCTCCGCCATGATTTTGGCAGTCAGGCCATCGATCCCTTTCTCACGTACAACGCGCAGCGCTGCCGCGACCATCTCTTCTTTCGTGAACTTATTCTTCGGAGCCATAGTCCGTGTCCTTTCGCTCGGATATAGTTTGCACGATGTATATCGTTCGATATACATCGTGCATTATAGTTGGGCAGAGTTGTTTTGTCAATAGCGGGGCACGGGGCGGAAATTATTTTACTCCGTAAAAGATTCCCTTTTTGAATGAAAGATAAATCGGCAGTCCCGCAGCAAAGTTCAAAAATCCGCCAATCACTATCCACATAAGCTCTGACGAAGCGCCGGTATACATCACGATCTGAAGTATTGCAATAACAGCCCCTGCTAATCCGGAATACACAGTCATGCCAAAACCAAGGTTCTTTTGCCGTCTTGTGGCAATTTCCTTTTCATGTATTCTGTTCAGATAAATAATATAGGCAACACCGAACATGACAGCGGCCAACGCAATAAGAGCCATATAGTCCAGCACATGGTGAAAACCGTTCCCCGACAAATAAATAATGCCCGCTATAAGATGTATCATCCAGCCCACATCACTCAGCAGTCCCAATACCAAAAACGGAATATCCGGCATCATAGCAGTATAGCGGACGTCTTGTCTCCCTTCCTTTTGGAGCTGTTTAATATGGTCCTCTGTTGCTTTCCTCTTCTCATGCAGGGTCTCTTTTATCGTAGTCATAGGGAATCTCCAACTTTCAATTTAGTTTTTCGCGATATACAATACCACAATTCTCTTCGGATTTTAATATTAGGATGTTTTTTTACCGCTTGTCCGTTTCTTTGAGGACATTGCGGACGGGTCGAAACAAAAAGCCTTATAGTCTTTATCGGTCGTCTTTATGTAACAAAGGCGTGTGCGGCACACCGCTCACGCCTTCGCTGCTATTTTCACTATTGACACATAGCCTTACTTATACACTCTCGGTACGCGCTTGGACACCGCGCAGAGGAGCTCATACGGTATGGTCTGCGCAGCGGCGGAGAGCTTGTATATATCGTTTGTCTCGCCGAATATCTCGACCTCGCTGCCGACATCGACCTCCGGCAGATCGGTCAGGTCGATCATGCACATGTCCATGCATATACTCCCCCGCTGCGGCGCAAAGCCCCCGCGCGCGGCGAAGCTGCATTTATTGGAGATAAGGCGCGGCAGACCGTCGGCATAGCCGATGGCGAGCACGCCCATGCGAGTGCGCCGCTCGGTCGTGAAGCGCCGGCCGTAGCTCACGCAGGTGCCCGGCTCATAGAGCTTGATGGTGCTGACAGTCGTGACAAGGCGCATGCACGGACGCAGACCGAGACGGCCTGTATTGTCCCCATAGCCGTAGAGCAGCAGGCCGGGGCGCACCATGTCGAGCGCGAATTCCGGGTACAGGATCGCCGCGCCGGAATTGCAGCAGTGCCGGATCTCC
>CAKTIH010000080.1 GCA_934565615.1 uncultured Oscillospiraceae bacterium
AGTATCGCCGCCTGACCCGCGAGGATTACGAGCGCCGCGATAGTCAGCACACCTGTGCCGAGCCTTGCGATGCGCGCGCCGACGAACATGGACGTGAGCGCATATGCAAGCGAACCCATTCCGCGCGCCGCACCGTAGTTTACATCTCCGCCCCAGCCGCTCATGAGAAAGCACAGCTGAGTCTGTATCGGGTTTGCGGCTATCGTCGTCGTGAGATATATGCAGTACATTACTGACACCGCAATGCCCTTGCCTGGCACCAGCAGAAAGCCGGTGAGCGTCAGCAGCTGCACCGCGATTATGACCCAGAGGGAGGCAAACAGCGCGCCCTCCTTTGACCGGTCGAGCTTCGAGGCAAGCGACGGGGATATGATGAACGCCGCGATGCTGCCGAGCGAGATAATAAGACCAAGCTCGGAGTTGCTGTAGCCGCGCCCTTGGAGAAAAACGGCGGCATAGGACGAGCATACGCAGAAGCCCATCCAGAAAAAGGCTTGAACCAAGGAGTACTCAATGTTGAGTGCGGTCGATTTCTTTCTCATTTCAAAACCCTTTCAATAAGAAATAAAAAGGTACTGCGACCGAAGCAAGATTATATCACCGTCGGAGCCGGCTTGCAACAGAGAAAAGCATCCCTCCGGAACAATGTCCGGAGGGGAGCGGTTTCAGCCTTTCAGCTTAAGGAAGCTGCGCTTTACATTGATGTGTACCTTGTCGTATGCGACCTTGCACTCGCCGTCCAGCGCCCATTCGAGCCCGTGCGGGTTCGTGATTTCTATATGGTCAGCCTGGAAGAAATCTATAAGCGGGCAGGAGTAGTCCTGTGAGAGAATGCAGCGGATCACCATATCGAGTTCGAGTATGGTCTTGGGCATCTTTATGAGTATGACCTCGAGCTTGCCGTCGTCCGTGTCCACGATGTCGGGCGGGAGAGTTATCGTCCCGGCGATGGACGTGGAATTGCACACCGCGCCGAATATATAATCGTCCTCATAGTATATGCCGTTCGCCGAGAGCTTGAGGTGGATGGGCTTTATTTTATATACGTCCTTTATCGCGTCGAGGATATACGCCGTGTGCCCGAGCATGTTCTTCAGGTTCTGGTCGGTCGTATAGCTCAGCCACGAGAACGCGCCGAAGGCGGCGACGTAGCTGAAGAAGCTGTCCTCAAAGCAGCCGATGTCGAGCTGCCGGACTTCCTTTGCTGCGATGTTCGCAGCAGCCGTCGGGATATCTATCGACAGCCCGTGCGAAGCGGCAAAGTCGTTCGTGCTCCCGCAGGGGATGTACCCGAGGGCGACCTCCGTGTCGCTTGAGGCAAGCCCGGATATGACCTCATTGAGCGTTCCGTCACCGCCGGTGCAGCAGACAAGATCGTACTCCCCACCGAGCTGAGCGGCGATATCCGTCGCCTCGCCGCGGCGGGAGGTTACGGCTGTCGTGACAAGATAGCCGCTGTCCATGAGCCGGCGGATGATGTCCGGAATGTAGCGGATGACCAGCTTTTTCCCGGATACGGGGTTGATTATCAGCAGTGCGCGCTTGGGATATTTCTCCTTACAATTCAGAATTTCCTTTTCCATTTCCATGATTACTCCTTGAAAACGTCCTTAGATATTAGCCAGAAGCAGGCACAGATATGCTGTGGGTATTGAGAAAAGCAGACTGTCCGCGCGGTCGAACATACCGCCGTGACCGGGGATAAGGTTGCTGAAATCCTTCACGCCGATCATGCGCTTGAGCAGTGACTCCGCAAGGTCGCCGATCTGCCCCATTGTCGAGGCGAGAAACGCCGTGCCCATGCACAGCCATACGGACAGCGTGTGCTGATCCTTGAAAATGAAATAAACTATAAGCCCGACGAACAGCGACGAGACCGCGCCCGTGACGCAGCCCTCGACGGTTTTGTTGGGGCTCACGAGCGGAGCGACCTTGTGCTTACCGAACCACTTGCCGCCGAACATCGCGAAGCTGTCGCACACCCAGGTCGACAGACACGCGAGGATGAGCGTGAACGCCCATATACGGCTCACGCTTATCACCATTATCGTCCCGAACAGAACGCAGGGATAGGTGAGCCCGGCGAGAGTGAAGAGAGCGCCCTTGCCAGAGACCTCTTTGTGTATCACACCGGAGAAGAGCGCCAGATATATGCAGAACACAAACAGCGCGCAGTACGCGAGCATGCCCGTGTCAAACACCTTGTATACATCCTGCAATATTACGAGCGCCGCTTGGAATGCAATGTATACGAACATCACCCACAGAGTGCAGCGCGCTTCAAGCTTCTCAACGTTTTTGCTGAACTCGTAGGCGCACAGCCCGGCGACAACGGCAAAGAACAGAACACGGGTGACAGGGGAGACCAGTACGCAGGTAAATGTGATGGTCAGCAGGACAACGGCGGAAATTACTCTGGTTTTCAAGGCGGGGAACCTCTCTCTCTTTTTTTGCTTGCTGCGCTTGCGGCTTAAATGAAAATTAAACTTAAAATTAAACTTATTTTAATTTCTCTTAAGATAGCACATCTTTGGAAAAAACTCAATATACACCGGCGAACTGCTGACCGTCTGGAATAAAGATTTACGATAAATTCATTTCTGTTAATTGCTGGTTTAGTGTTGTGCTCGCGGGCAAGCTATGGTATTATAAGCACAGAAGTGTGCCAATAACCGCAATATATAGAAAAGAGAGGTATATAAAATGTACGAGGATAGAAAGATACGTCTTGCCCAGGCAGACAGCCCTATATATCTGCTGCCCTCCATGGCTAACCGCCACGGCCTTATCGCCGGCGCGACCGGCACCGGCAAAACCATCACCATGAAGGTCATGGCAGAGTCCTTCTCCGATATGGGTGTGCCGGTGTTCCTTGCGGATATCAAGGGCGACTTGAGCGGCATGTGCGAAAAGGGCAAGGACAGCGAGGATATGCGTGCGCGCATCGCCCGCTTCGGGCTTGACGGCTTTGAGTATAAGTCCTACCCGACCCGCTTCTGGGACATTTTCGGTGATGAGGGTCACCCCGTCAGAGTCACCGTCAGCTCTATGGGGCCGACTCTGCTTGCAAAACTCCTCGGCCTGACCGAGATACAGGCGGGCGTACTCAACATCGTTTTCAGAGTGGCGGACGATAACGGCCTGCTACTGCTCGACCTTAAGGATCTGCGCTCCATGCTCCAGTATGTCGGCGATAACCGCGCCGAGTTCACCACGGCCTACGGCAACGTCTCCGCCGCCAGCATCGGCGCCATTCAGCGCGCGCTGCTCGCCTTTGAGGGCGAGAGCGGAGAGCTGTTCTTCGGCGAACCGGAGCTCGATATCCGTGACTGGATGCGCACCGACGTTGACGGCCGCGGCTATATAAACATTCTCTCCAGCAAGCGCCTTATCCAGAGCCCAACCGTGTACGGCACCTTCCTGCTCTGGATGCTGACAGAGCTCTTCGAGCGCCTGCCCGAGGTCGGCGACCTTGAGAAGCCGCGCATGATCTTCTTCTTTGATGAAGCGCACCTGCTCTTCAGCGACGCGCCCAAGGCTCTCGTCCAGAAGATTGTTCAGGTCGTCAAGCTTATCCGATCAAAGGGCGTCGGTGTGTACTTTATCAGCCAGAGCCCGTCGGATATCCCGAACGAGGTCCTTGCCCAGCTCTCAAACCGCGTCCAGCACGCGCTGCGCGCATACACTCCCGCCGAGCAGAAGGCTGTCCGCGCCGCGGCCAGCGCCTTCCGTGTGAACCCCGCCTTCGATACCGAGACGGCGATCATGGAGCTTGGCGTCGGCGAAGCGCTCGTGAGCTTCCTTGATGAAAAGGGCGTCCCCGGCATCGTCCAGCGCGCAAAGATTCTCCCGCCGCAGAGCCTTATGGGTCCTGCCGAGGAGCGCAGGGTGCAGAGCCTTATCGTCAGCGACGAGTTTGATATAAAGTACCGCGAGAGCGTTGACAGAGAGTCCGCTTTTGAAATTCTCAACCGCGCGAATGAGGAGCTTGAGCGTCAGCGCGCCGAAGCTGCCGCGGCAGCCGAGGAGGAGAAGCTCCGTCTCAAGGAGGAGAAGGAGGCCGAGCGCCAGCGCCTTAAGGAAGAAAAGGCTGCCGAGAAGCAGCGCGAGCGTGAGGAGCTTGCCGCCGAAAAGCAGCGCCAGAAGGAAGAACTCGCCGCGCAGAAGCAGAAGGAGAAGGAAGCTACCGCGAGGACTAAGGTCGCGCAGCGCGCTGTTACAAACGCCGCGTCCTCAGTTATGACTTCTCTCAGCTCCAATATCATAAATTCCATGACCGGCGGCAAGACGACCAGCACCAAGACCATCGCTACCCGCGCCGCGCGGAACGCTCTCAGCTCCGTCATGCGCTCCGGTTCCAACTCCATCGTCCGCGGTCTTTTCGGAAATAAAAAGTAAAAACAGAACATATATAAAATAAGGACGGCCAACACCCGTCCTTATTTTGAAATTGGTATTTATGAAGGGAGACGAGAAATGAAACGTAGCTTGAGCCTTATCCTGAGCCTGATGCTTGTGCTCGCGCTGTGCGGCTGCGGCAAAGCGCCGCACCCTGTCAGCTTCCCGCTTGAGGATGACAAGATCGCTGCTGTCGTCACGGAGCTCGGCCTCCCATGGGAGCTGCCTGCGGACGAGTGCCAGTCCTATTCTGAGGATCAGCGCACCTGCGTCCTGCGCGACACGACCGAGACCTACACCGAGGGCGGCAGCAAGCTCCTGCGCGCGGCGATCAGCAGCGGCAATTCCGGCGGCGGGGACTATATGTTCGCAAACTTTGAGGGCACACCGCAGACGGAAGAGCCGGAGCTCGACTGGGCTTATTGGGAAAAGCAGCTGCGCCTGACCGAAATTCTCTGGGGAATGGAGGAGGGACAGCTTTATAGTATCCTCTCCGAAAAGACAGAGCCCGACCGTGTTGTATCGCAGAATGTTTCGACGCAGGGGACTATCGATCGTCTCGTCTGGGAGCTCACGCTCGAGAGCGGCGAGCGTATCGATATCAACTGGCACTGCTATCCGACGACGTTCACAAGCAGTGCTCAGACAGGCCGCGAAGTCGACGATTGGGGGCAGCGTCTCAGCATAAAAGTCTTCGCTTCCGAAAAGGTGTATGACAGCATCATGGAGCAGGCGGCAAAGGCTGCTGAGGATCGGGCAAAAGAATAAGCGTAAAATCACCGGATGGAGTGCGATACCCCATCCGGTGGTTTGTTATCCCCTCGTTTCTCCGAGCAGTGCCCAGCGGAGCGGGACTGCGAGGAAAAGGAAGAAGGAACGAATATAGTGCAGTTTTCCTCGCGAGAGGGAAACGGAACGGTATTCGTTTCTTCTGACGTTATGCCGGTTCGTAAGACTTGCTTATCTCTATACCCTCAGCGTTGTATTCGACATCCTCCATGAGCGTCGGATCGACGCGGCTTCTCTTTTTTATAACCATGCCCTGACCCTTGAGGTTGAACACCCATATCTTGCTGCCCGGAAACTCTGGGTCGGGCTTTCTGAACACGCTGGATTCATTGAGGCGGCAGAACTTCGCGCGCCCCTCCGGGGTGTCAAGGATATCGCCGGGGCCGTTGTAGTAGAGCTCGTCCTTTGCGGCTTCCTTCTTGAACTCCTCCCAGTTCTCGTCGTCGACCTTCATAACGTCATTGGGTTCTATCATAGTGCGTCTCCTTTTTGCTTTGTTATTGCGTTATATTTGACAGTATTTTACCATGCCGCAAAGCGCTTGGCAACCATGTTTTTAATGGAATATGTTAATTGAAATACGTAAACAAAAATATGTAAATGATATTATGCAACTTAAAATACGTGAATTATAATATGTAAAATAAATTACGTAGCCTAAAATATGAAAACTTAATTATGAAAATAAAATTACGTAGACTGTATTATGAAAACCACGTCGGCAGCAATCTTGCTGCCGACGTGGTTTTCGGTTAAAACTGTATAGAATTAAGTGCGGCAGGGGAGAGCGCTTCAGCTCTCGTAGCCCATCGGGTTCTTGCTCTGCCATGCCCATGTGTCGCGGCACATGTCGTCAAGGTCGTATTCGGCCTTCCAGCCGAGGAGCTCTGCGCTCTTGTCGGGGCTGGAGTAGACAGTCGCGAGATCACCGGGACGGCGGTCGACTATCTCGTAGGGGATCTTCTTTCCGGTGACACGCTCAAAGGCATGCACCATATCGAGCACGCTGTATCCCACGCCGGTGCCGAGGTTGAACACGCTCTCGCCGCGGTGCTTGAGCATGTAGTCTATCGCGCAGACGTGCCCGCGCGCGAGGTCGACGACGTGGATATAGTCGCGCACGCCGGTGCCGTCGGGCGTGTCATAGTCATTGCCGAACACGTTCAGATGATCGCGGCGGCCAATGGCGACCTGCGATATGTAGGGCATGAGGTTGTTCGGGATGCCGCGCGGGTCCTCGCCGATAAGCCCGCTGCTGTGCGCACCGATGGGGTTAAAGTAGCGCAGCAGGACGACCGACCAGTCGGGCACGGCCTTTGCCGTGTCGCGCAGTATCTGCTCGGACATGTACTTTGTCCAGCCGTAGGGGTTCGTGCACATGCCCGTGTGCGAGGTCTCGCGCAGCGGCATGCTGTTGTCACCGGAATAGACCGTCGCGGAGGAGGAGAACACTATGTTGTTCACACCGTGATCCTTCATCGCGCGGCAGAGCGTGACCGTGGAATTGAGGTTATTGTCGTAGTACTCCAGCGGCATCGCCACCGATTCGCCGACGGCCTTCAGCCCCGCAAAGTGTATCGCGCAGCCGATGTCGTGTTTTTCAAAAATCTTATCGAGCGTCGCGCGGTCGCGCACGTCCGCCTCATAGAAGCTCAGCTTCTTGCCGGTGATCTGCTCGACGCGCTCAAGCGCCTTGGGGTTGGAGTTAACGAGGTTGTCTATCACAACGACGCCGTAGCCCTTATTCAGAAGCTCAACGCAGGTGTGGCTGCCGATATACCCGGCGCCGCCGGTAACAAGAATGTCCATTTTCTTTACCTCTCAGTCCAAAAGTTTTTCGGGATATACACCCTCATCGCGCAGCGCCTTTATCGCGTTCACGACCGTGGGGATATCCTCTTTGTATGTCATGCCGTACCACTGCTCGCGGCAGGGGAGCACAGCTACCGTGCCCTCGCCGTCCTTTATCATCGCGTTCGTGACAAAGGGGAGAAAGTATTCGCACTTGGTCGGATTGATCGGGAGATTCGCATCCAGCCAAGCAGGGAAGCGCTTGTAAAGCTCATCGAGCATAGAATTGCCGAAAGCCCAGCAGTTCATTGACACCGGCACGTCGGCGGGCAGGGGAGTGTAGTTCTCGCCGTCCTCAGTGAAGGCGATGACCTCTCCGTGCTTTTCAATGTGTGTGCGCTCCACAACGTCTGTGAGGAGACCCCTCTCGACCTGGCATATACCGCGCGCGACGTAGCCCGTTTCCGTCACCGTGTTCTGTAGCTGATAGGCTATCATCGCGTGCTCCGTGCCGGCGCGCTCGGTCGAGAGAAAAGCGTACATCGCCTCGTAGGCTGCGCGGCCATAGAAGTCGTCCGCGTTAATGACGGCGAACGGACCGTCCACTATCCCGCGGCAGCAGAGCACGGCGTGCCCCGTGCCCCAGGGCTTCACGCGCCCTTCGGGGACGCTGTAGCCCTCCGGCAGCAGGTCGAGCTGCTGGTAGACGTATTTCACGTCGAAGTACTTCTCCATGCGCCGTCCGACGGCAGCCTTGAAGTCCTCTTCAATCTCGTGCTTGATGATGAACGCGACCTTGCGGAAGCCCGCGCGGTAAGCGTCATAAAGCGAAAAATCAATGATCGCGTGGCCAAAGTCATCCACCGCCATGATCTGCTTCAGGCCGCCGAAGCGACTGCCCATGCCCGCGGCAAGGATGACAAGAGTAGGCTCTCTCATAATAAACACCTCTGTGTCAATCAATGGTAAAAGCATTATAGCATTTCCGTCCGGATTTGTACATACTAAAACCGTATTCGTCACGGCGGCTTGCGAATACTGCGGATATGTGCTATACTATAGTGAATTATAATATTATCTGTAACTCCGCGAAGGAGGCTGAATATGAAAAACGAAGCAAAAGGAAACGGGAGAGTCCGGTATTATATCGACAGCAAGAGCGTCTGGGGGCAGGGCGCGGTGATGCTCATGCTCATCGCAGTGGTGTTCCGGCTTATCGGCTGTTGGGGGCTGTGGAGCGACGCGTCCTTTGCCTGGACGCAGATCGTTCTGCCCATCGCGTGCAACGTCCTCTTTGCGCTGTGCGTCTGCCTGTTCGGCAAGAAGGGCTTTTTCGTGTCGGCGCTGCCCGTTCTCCTCGGCGTCGTGTTCTTTATAATCAAGTCCCTGACTTTTGAGAGCAAGATGCACATGGTGCTCTGCATCCTGCTGTATCTTGTCGTTGCCGTGCTCTATACCGGCACCGTCACCGGCAGCATCGGCACAAAGTGGCTCCTGCCGCCGCTCTTCGGCCTGCCGTTTATCTACCATGTTTTTGTTGAGGACCTCCCCGCTCTGTCGAACACCGCCCAGCCCGTGACCTTCTCGGCTGGCATGCAGGAGATGTCCGTGCTGTGCATCATGGCGGCGCTGTTCTGCACCGGCATGGGGCTGAAAAAACGCCAGCCCGCGGAGCCCGAGCTTCCCAAAATCGCCGACCCCGTGGTGATCCCGCCGCAGAGCGCGCCCACGGCGGACGCGCCGCAGGCTCCCGCGGAGGAGACCGCGACTGCTGAGCCTCCCGCACCGGAGCAGCCCAAAGCCGCCCCGGCAGCAGAAGCCGAACCCGTTCAGGAGAACAGTAATGAAGCCTGAGAAGAGAAGCGCGCACGGCGGTACGGCTGTGCGCAATGAGAAACGGACGATATATATCGTCTGCGCTGTCCTCGCTGCGGTGTTCATCATCGCCGTCGCGGTGGTACTGCGCGGCGTTTCGGATAAGCGCGTGTACAATAACTATATGCAGCAGGCGCAGCAGAGCTATTCGTCGAATGATTTTGACAGCGCGCTCTCGGCGCTGCGCAAGGCCGCGGCCATAGACGAGACGGACGACTGCCTCATGCTCATGGCCGACTGCTACGAGACACAGGGCAACTACACCAAGGCCCTTGAGGTGCTGCGCAGGATGGACCTGCAGAACCCCACGGTCGCCTCGCGCATCTCGTCTATAGAAAAATACCGCCAGACTCTCAGTCAGGCGGAGAAGGTGACCGTCTCGGGCCGGCAGTATTCGCTGAGTACGACGAGCCTTGTCCTCGATAATCAGGGGCTGACGGACGCCGCACTTGACGAGGTCGTGCAGCTCTATGCTCTCGAGAGCCTGTCCGCGTCGGGGAACTCATTGTACGATATCTCAAAGCTCTCCGCCCTCGGCGGACTCACCACGCTGAATCTCAGCGGCAACAATATCAGCAATATCCAGCCCCTGACCCAGCTTACCGCGCTGCGCACCCTGTATCTTGACAATAACCCCATCGCCGATCTCACGCCGCTGTGCAGCCTCACAAACCTGACGAGCCTGAGCATCAAGGGCATCGCCATCACCGAGAGCCAGCTTGAGACGCTCTCCAAGGCACTGCCCAACTGCGCCATCCACAGCGAGGCCGCGCAGGAGGAGGTGCAGGATATAAGCTTCGGCGGTGCGACCTTCAAGTCGGACGTTACGGAGCTTGATCTCAGCGGCATGGGTCTGCGCGATATTTCTGCGCTCTCTAACTGCAAGGCGCTCACGCGGCTGAATCTCAGCAATAACGAGATAAGCGACCTCAGTCCGCTTATGAACATACCGGGGCTCGTATGGCTCGATGTGTCGGATAATCAACTGAGCGACCTGCGCCCGCTCATGGGCATCAGTACGCTTACCTTCCTCAATGCCGCAAACAACAGCGTCACGAGCACCGCGCCCTTCAGCATGATGACCGGGCTTACCGAGCTGTATCTTGACAATAACCCCCTCAGAAGCTTCACCGGCCTGCGCAAGCTGCGCAGCCTCACCGTGCTCGGGCTCAGCGGCACCGGCCTTACGGACGATGGGCTTGACAGTCTCAGCGGCCTTGTGCTCCTGCGCACGCTTTATGTTGAGGATAACCCCTCTCTGACCGGCGAAGCCGTTGATGAACTCAGTGCGACTCTCGGCAGCTGCACCATAGAGCACTCCGGCCTTGCGTATTCTGTGTCCATCGACGGCCATGTTGTGACGACGGATGCGGACACACTCTCTCTGCCGTCCTGCGGCATCATCAATATCGAGAACATCACGAAGCTGCCGAACCTCGTGTCGGTCGATCTCAGCGGAAACTGCATCAGTAATCTTTATTCACTGCAATATGCCGACTGCCGCTTCACGATAACAGACATGAATCTCAGCGGCAACCGCTTGGAGGACATCACGCCGGTCTCGTATCTCCAGAATATTGAGCGGCTCGATGTATCCTATAACGATATAAGCTCCGAGCTGCCCTTTATGGCGATGTATAGCCTTGAGTCACTGAACCTCACTGGCAACCCGCTGACGGACGAGCAGGTCGAGCT
>CAKTIH010000081.1 GCA_934565615.1 uncultured Oscillospiraceae bacterium
ACGAGCAGCTGGTTGAGCGTCTGCTCGCGCTCGTCGTGTCCGCCGCCGAGGCCGCTGCCTCTCTGACGGCCGACAGCATCGATCTCATCGATGAAGATGATCGCCGGGGCGACCTTCTTTGCCTGCTCGAACAGGTCGCGCACACGACCCGCGCCGACGCCGACATAGAGCTCGACAAAGTCAGAGCCCGAAATTGACAGGAACTGCACGCCGGCTTCGCCCGCGACAGCCTTTGCAAGCAGGGTCTTACCGGTTCCCGGAGGGCCGACGAGCAGCACGCCCTTGGGTATGCGCGCACCCATCGCGGTATAGGCCTTGGGGTTCTTGAGAAAGTCGACGATCTCGGAGAGTTCTTCCTTCTCCTCGTCGCAGCCCGCGACATCGGCAAAGGTCTTCTTGTTCTTTTCGTCGCTGCCGAGGCGGGTGCGCGCCTTGGAGAACTTGGCGATACCGCCCGCTCCGCCGCCGGCCTTGTTCATCATCACGTACCACAGCGCCATCACGCCGACCATGACGAGCACATAGGGTATCATGCTCGCCCACCACGGCGCAACAAAGCCTTCGTCATAGTCGTACTGTTCGAGAACACCGGACTCGTACTGGCTCTTTATGATGTCCTTGAAGTCCTCATAGAACACGCCGAAGCTGTAGAGGTCGTACTTCATTTCCTCCGTGGGAGCTATGGCGTCGCCCGTCCTGACCTCAAGGATAATGGTGCTGCCCTCGGTCCTGAATGACTGCACCTTTTCCTCGGTGAAGAGATCGACGAGGTCGGAGTAGTTCTTTATCTTGTTGGTGTCCTTCTCCCCGGTCATGGTGAAGATCACGGCCATCATTATAACGATGAGCAGCACGTAAAATCCCAGATCCCGGGCGCGGTTGCGGTTAGGTTTCAAGTATATGTCACATCCTTCTTATACGATGGAGAATACGATATAAATGCTCAGGAGTATATCTCCGGCTTGAGTACGCCGATATACGGCAGGTTGCGGTAGCGCTCGTTATAGTCGAGCCCGTAACCGACGACGAAAGCATCCGGCACCTCAAAGCAGGAGTAATCGGCATAGACGTCTGCCTTGCGTCTGGCGGGTTTATCCATAAGCGTGACGATGGATATCGACGCGGGCTTTCTGACCATGAGGTAGTTCTTGAGGTAGCTGAGGGTGACGCCGGAGTCGAGGATATCCTCAACGATGATAAGGTGACGGCCCTCGATGTCCTCACTCAGGTCCTTGTTTATCTTGACAGCGCCGGTTGAGCTTGTTCCGCTGTAGGACGAGACAGCCATAAAGTCCATCGAGCACTGTATGTCCACATAGCGCATGAGATCGGCCATGAAAATGAAGCAGCCCTTGAGCACGCCCACGAATATCGGGTCCTTGCCCGCAAAGTCGCGGCTTATCTTCGCGCCGGCCTCGGCCACGCGCGCCTTGATCTCATCCTCACCGATCAGAATTTTTTCAATATCCTCGTGCATTGAATGTGTCTCCCGTTTTTTCTCTTTTCTATTTGTCCAATGCCGCTGCGCGGCTTGAGCTTATATTTCGCTGAAGCTTATCTTCAGCACCCTGTCCCCCGCCTTCGGGGCGGCGCGCTCGTCAACGGCGATGCCGCAGACGGCAAGTATCCCTTTATCGTCCCGGATGACCGGGGCGGTGTCTCTCTGATGTTGGCTGAAGCCCGCCTCCATGAACAGGCTCTTCAGGCTCTTTGTGCAGCCGCGCCCCAGCGGCCTCATGCGGTCGCCCGGACGCCTGCCGGTACAGGCTACAGCAGAGTTAATATTCTCATATTTGATGTAATAAGTCTTGAACAAGCCGTTAATTTCTTCCCTGTATTCGGTAAATTCCGCGCTCATGCGCAGCCCCGCTTCGGGAAGCTCCGTCACTGTGCCGGGGATCACCGCGCGCGCCGGGAGCGTGACGCTCTCCTGCGCCGCGAGGTATAACCTCCCCTGATCGCACACGAGCCGGCGGCCCGTGATATCAAGGCTCCGCACTCCGGTACTCCGGCACAGCCTGAGAGCCGCGTCGGTCTGTTCCATCGTAAGCCCCGTGCCGAGAAGCTGCCGCAGCACGCGCGAAGCGATCGCCGGGTGCAGCGCGGAAAGCTCTCTTGCGGGGAGACTCCCATCATGGAAGTTCTTTTCAACGAAGTCTGACGCGAGGGAAGAAAGGCAGTCCTCATCCCGTCCCAAGAGTTCCGCCGTGCGGCCCGCGGCATCGGAGAGCGCGGGGTTTATCTGCCGCAGCACGGGCATGACTTTGTGCCGGATGAGGTTGCGGCTATAGTCGTCGCTGCCGTTCGTGCTGTCCTCGATATGCTCAATGCCGTTTTCAGCAAGGTACTCTTCGATCTGCGCACGGCTCACGCCCAGCAGCGGGCGGATGATGTTGTCCCGCCGCGCGGGAATGCCGCGCAGGCCGAGCGCGCCGCTGCCGCGTGTGAGGTTGAAAATAAGCGTTTCGGCGTTATCGTCGGCATTGTGCGCCGTGGCGATAAACCCGCAGCCGCGCTCCCGCGCAGTGCTTTGCAGGAACTCATAGCGCAGTTGCCGTGCGGCCTCCTCGGTGCCGAGTCCGTGCGCCGAGGCATAGCCCGGCACGTCCCCGTGACCGACGACGCATTCTATTCCCCGCTCAGCACACCAATCTTCGACAAAGCGCGCGTCCCGCCGGGATTCCTCGCCGCGGATGCCGTGCTCATAGTGTGCGGCGATAACGTCCGCGCCATAAGTATAGAGCAGGTGCAGCAGGCACATCGAGTCCGCGCCGCCGGACACGGCGCACAGTATGCGCTCCCCGGCAAATGCGGCCAAATCAAGCTTAATAGTCATCTTCAGTTATCTTCGCGGCGCTTTTCCAGTGAGCTGAAGCTCGTGAACTCAGGCAGCCATGACAGTTCAACCGTGCCGGTCTGGCCTTTGCGGTTCTTGAGTATGATAGCCTCGGCAAGATTCGGGTTTTCGCTTTCCTTATTATAATATCCGTCGCGGTACAGGCCTATGACGACGTCCGCATCCTGCTCGATAGCTCCCGATTCACGCAGGTCGGAGAGCATAGGTCTCTTATCCTGGCGCGATTCGTTTGCACGCGACAGCTGCGACAGGCAGATGACCGGGACGTTCAGCTCCTTGGCCATGATCTTCAGCATGCGGCTTATATCGCTGACGGCCTGAGTGCGGCTCTCGTTCGACCAGCTGTGCCCGCTGCCGGCGGACTGCATCAGCTGGAGGTAGTCAATGACCACAAGGTCGAGGTTCGGCACACGGCGGCACTGTGCGTTCATGTCCGACACGGTGAGCGTCGGGTTATCGTCGATGCGTATGTCGGTCTGGCTGAGAGTCTGGGCGGCGTCGGAAATGTCGCGCCACTGCTGCTCGGTGAGCTGGCCTGTCAGCAGGTTCTGCGACGGTATCAGCGCCGCTCTCGACAGCAGCCTCATGACAAGCTGCTCTCGCGACATTTCGAGCGAGAAGATCGCAACGGTCTTGTGCTGGCTCATAGCCGCGTTGAGCGCCATGTTCAGCGCGATGCTCGTTTTACCCATACCGGGTCGGGCGGCCACAAGAATAAGCTCGGATTTATTGAGGCCGAGGGTCACCCGGTCAAGGTCGGGAAGCCCGGTCGAAATGCCGGGGATCTGGTTTCCGGAGGACGCGGCTTCGGACAGCTCGTCAAACACGCTCTGCACGACCGTTGACACCGGCATAAGTCCGCCGACGTTGCGTCCCTGACGCAGCGCATAGATGCGCCGCTCCGCGGCTTCGAGCATCGTCTCCGCTTCGCCGGAGCCCTCATAGACCATGCTGTTTATCTCGTCTGCCGCTTCTCCGAGACGGCGCAGCAGCGCTCGGTCACGCACTATCGCGGCATACTCCATGACGTTTGCCGCCGTCGGCGTGACACGCATGACCTCGGCGACGTACGCGTCGTTATTCTCCTGATATACGCCCCTGACCTTCATCTGGTCAAGCACTGTGACGGGGTCGATGGTCTGCCCGTAGGAGAACATGGCGTACATCGTCTCATAAATATCCCGGTTGAGCTTCACATAGAACTCATCCGGCTTCAGCTTTTCGAGCACCTCCGGGATGCACCGGGGGTCTATGAGCATCGAGCCTATGACCGCCTGCTCCGCAGGTGCGGAGTACGGTGTTTTTTTGCCCAGCAGTTCGTCCATTACCTGATTCCTCAGTCCGGCCTTGCGGCCTGATCTATTATCCCTCTACGACCAGAACGTTTATAGTTCCGCTGACCTCGTAGCCAAGCTTCGCCTTGACGCTGAAGCTGCCGAAGGTCTTTATAGGCTCAGCCTGAACGATCTTATTCTTCTCGATGTCGATATCAAACTGCGCCTTGAGCGCGTCGCTTATCTCCTGCGAGGTGACAGCGCCGAAGAGCTTACCGGCGTTGCCGGCCTTGGCCTTGATGATGACCTGTACGCCGCCGAGCTTCTTTGCGTTCTCCTCGGCCTGTGCCTTTTCCTTTGCGATCTGCGCGGCCTTGGCCTTTTCCTTGAGCTTGAGCGCATTTATGTTGTCAGCGGTCGCCTCGGAGGCGAGCTTGCGCGGGAGCAGGTAGTTCCTTGCGTAGCCGTCGGAGACTTCCTTCATCTCGCCCTTCTTGCCCTGACCTTTGACATCTTCATGAAAAATAACCTTCATTTTCTATTATCCCCTTTCAGGCAAAATAATCATCTATGGCGGCATATATTTTGCTTACCGCCTCTTTGAGGGTCTCACCCTGTTGGAACTGCACCGCCGCGGCGCTTCTGTTGCCGCCGCCGCCGAGCTTTTCCATGATGAGCTGTACGTTAAGCTCGCCTATCGAGCGCGCGGAGGCGAACACTCCGCCCTTACCGTCGGGCGCGACGACGATAGACGCATCCACTCCGGAGACGTTCAGCAGCTCGTCCGCCGCCTGTGCGGCGACTATGCGCTCCTGCGGCTCCTCAGGCGCTGCGACCGCTACCTTGCGGTAGAGCTTCGCGCTCTGGAGTATCTTATACTTTGCGACGGTGTCCTCCATATCCGACTGGAACAGGCGCTTGACCGCCGCCGTGTCCGCGCCGTGCCGGCGCAGCACCGCCGCCGCATCAAAGGTACGCTCGCCGGTGCGGATGGTGAAGCTCTTGGTGTCAAGCACGATGCCGGCCATCAGTGCCTCGGCCTCGCAGCGGAGCATGTCCGTCGCCTCAGGAAGCTCCTGAAGTATCTCGGTCATAAGCTCGCACGCGGACGACGCGTAGGGCTCGATAAAGCCGAGCGCGGCGTCGTGTATATAGGTCGCGGCGACGCGGTGGTGGTCTATGACCGCGACGCGCTTGCATAGGTTCAGCAGGTCCGGGCACTCCACCTGCTCGGGGCGGTTCGTGTCCACAACGGCGAGCAGCGTGTGCGCGTCGACCTTGGAGGGCGCTTCCTGCGGGGTAAGGAATATGTCCTTATACTCCGGCTCGCGGCGCACCATGTCGATAAGCGGAGCCGCGGCGCAGTGCTTCGTGTCCGCAACTATTGAGGCGTGTATGCCGAGCTGCCGCGCAAGGCAGCATACGCCGACTGCCGCGCCGATGCTGTCCAGATCGCCGAAGCGGTGACCCATGACAAGCACCTTGGAGGAGTCCTTTATAAGCTCGGAGAAGGCATTGGCCATAACGCGGGACTTGACCTTGGTGCGCTTTTCTATCTCGAAGCCGCGCCCGCCGTAGAACTCGAAGCTCATCTTGTTCTTGATAACGGTCTGGTCCCCGCCGCGGGAGAGCGCAAGCTCACCTGCCATGTCCGCAAACTGGAGCGCTTCGCCGAAGGTGTCCGCATCCGCGCCAAGGCCGATGCTTATAGACGCGGCGATGCCGCTTGGGCTTTCGACCTCGTGCATCTCCTCGGTGATCTTGAACTTGCCGGCCTTGAGCCACTCAAGGTCGCGCCGCTCCATCAGGACGATGTATCTGTCACGGTCATAGCGGCGCAGGATGCCGTCAAAGGACGCACACCACTGGCCGAGCTTGTCCTCCACCGCGTCGCGGATATCGTTCTTTATACGCTCCGGCTGGTTCTTGGTAAGCTCCTCAAGGTTATCGATGATGACGACGCCCGCGATTGGGCGGCTGTTCTCGTACTCGATGCGGATGTTGTCGTAGTCCGTGACGTCCACCCAGTAGGTTATGCCCATGAACGGGCTCTTTTCCTTGTCCTTATCGGAGCGGATGATGTTGCCGTGCAGCTGATATTTCCGGTTGCCTACCTCAAGCAGCGTCGGGTACCGGGTCTTACCTTCGAGCAGCCACTTGCCCGAAAACTGCGGCACAAGCTCCGTGAGGTTCGCGTCGAGCCGCGTACCGGTCTCGCCGCACATCTTGAAGAACATTTCGTTGCCCCAGATAATGCGCGAATCGTCCAGCCCGAACACCGCGATCGGCAGCGGGAAATTCGTCAGCGTGCTGCTCTTGGCGTTCTCCGTCTCGTAGGTCACGGATTCGATATACGCCTTGAGCTGTTTCTCTCTCCTGCGCTTTGACAGGAAGAAGAAGATCATGAGCAGCAGAATGGCTCCGCCCTCTATAGCCGCAAGCGTGTACATACCGTACAGCAGCGTCGCGGCGGCAAATGCGACCAGCAGGATCAGCGGCAGCTTGCCGGGTTCGGCAAGACGCCTGAGATTCTTGTTCAAGCCGCGCACCTCCTCTTTAAGATGTCTCTCTATCTTCTTTTGCTATCCGTATGGGATAAATTTCCATAGTAATCCACGATACGATATTTTATTATATCAAATCCGTCCCCCGTTTACAACAAATAATTTGCGTCCGTTCACAGATAATAAGCGTAAAGCAAACGTAAGTGAAGGAGGGCGTCATTATAAAAGCAGTTATCATGGCAGGCGGCATGGGCACTCGGCTCAGAAGCATCACCGGCGATACACCGAAACCGATGGTGCCGCTGCTCGGCCGGCCGATGATGGAACACATAATCATCCTCCTGCGTGAGCAGGGCTTTACGGATATCTGCGCGGCGGTGAGGTACCGCGCGGGCGATATCATGGGCTATTTCGGCGACGGCAGCCGCTTCGGCGTAAGGCTCCAGTACCGCGTGGAGGAGCGCGCGCTCGGCACCGCCGGTGGCGTGAAGAACTGCCGGGACTTCTACGGTGTCGACGATTTCCTTGTCATAAGCGGTGATGCCGCCTGTGACTTTGAGCTGCGCGCGCTCATGGAGGCACACCGCGGCCGCGGCGCTGACGCGACTATCGCGCTATATCGCAGCAGCGAGCCGCTGCGATATGGCCTCGCCGTCACGGACTCCGAAGGGCTCGTGCGCTCGTTCATCGAAAAGCCCGACTGGAGCCGCGTCGTCACTGACCTTGTGAACACCGGGATATATGTGCTCTCCCCGCGTGCGATGGAGCTTGTGCCCGACAGCGCGGAGTACGACTTCGGCAAGCAGCTTTTCCCGCAGCTCCTTGAGAGCGGCAGAACAGTCCTCGGTGTGCCGATGGACGGCTACTGGTGCGACGTCGGCACGCCACTGTCCTATTACCGCTGCTGTGTCGATGCGCTTGAGGGACAGCTGCGCCTCGATCTGCCCGAGGCGTTTCGTCCGGGCAGCGCGCCCGAAGCGGAGGACATGCCCGATGACGCGGACTTCACCGAGGAGTGTCCCTGCGAAAGCCGCGCAGAGCTCATGGGCGCGCTGTCCGAGCTGATGCTCGATATGGGCGCGGACTATTCCGACGGTCTGCGTCTGCGCACGGAGCGCTATTCGCTGCACATCCGCCCCTGCGCCGGCCGCTCCGCCGTCAGGATAGGCGTGCGTGCAGACGATGCGGAATTTGCAAAGGAGCTTGCGCTTTCGGCAAAGGCTCTCGCCCAGGCACTGAAATTATAGAAACTGCAAAAGTAGGCGCGCCGCACGCGGCGCGCCTTAAATATCAAACGTCCCGAAGGGACACAATGATCATTCGGTATATTTTTCGCTGAAGCAGCGATCCGGCAGACAGTCGGCCAGGCCGGTCAGCAGCAGACGCATGCCCCTCTCCGGTTCCTCCTGCGCGGCATAGAGCTGCTGCGATGGCACGGGGTTTCTGCTGAAGGACGCCCTCACCGTCGTGCCGATCTCCTCCCGGCTCTCCAGCAGAAGCGTACCGCCGTGGAGATTCGCTATTGCGAGCGCGGCTGTGAGCCCAAGCCCCGCCCCGTGGTCTATGTCCGCGATACCGAAGCCGTGCCTGTAGCGGTCGAATACGAAGTGCAGCTTCTCCGGCGCGATGCCGCAGCCGTCGTCATTGACGGAGATCACGACCCTCTCGCGGTCCTCTATGAGACGCAGGCTGATCCTCGTGCAGCCCGCGGCATGCGTCAGGCTGTTTGAAATGAGGTTCAGAACAAGGTTCTCCGCAAGCGTCGGGTCTATGCTCACAGTCAGCTCCTCAGGTCCGGAGTATACAACGCGCGGCCCGTCGCTTACGAGGTTCACAGTGTCGGCAAGCTGAGTCAGCAGCGCCGCAAGGTCTGTCGGCCGCGGGACGAAGAACAAGCTCCCGTCGTTTATTGAGCGTATCAGCGTAACGTTCGAGAGCATCCGGTTTATCCTGTAATAGTCGTGCGTCACGGAGGCGAGCCCCGCGAGGAGCTCGGCGTCCCTGGCCTCCTCGGCGCGGGTGCGGAGCATCGCGGTCGTGACGCCCAGTCCCATCAGGCAATTGCGCAGGGAGTAGATCAGCGCGTCGTTTATAAGTGCGGCGGACTCCTCGTGCTTTGTGAGAAACACTGCGCGCACTCCCTCCATCGAGGTCACGCGGACGATGTAGCGCACCCCGCCTATCGGCAGGTCGCCGATAAATGACGCGGCCTGCGCCTCGGCGATCTCAACACCGAACACGCTCTTTACCTGGCTGCCGACACAGCCCTCTCCAAAGATCGCTTTCGCGGCGGAATTTGCGAACTGTATCCTCCCGCTGCGCACGAGCACAGCGGCTTCGCTGGATAACGCGAGAACATCTGCGGAGATCATAAGCATGTCAACATTCCTCCTGTGGCTTTTATACGGATATTTTATCAAAGCTGGACAAAATAAACAAGAGCGAGCAGAAAAATCACGGATAAAATATCGAAATTTCGGCACATTTTATTTCGAAAACTGGGCTTTTCATATTGATTTTTACGAATATTATATGTTATTATTTGAACGTAAACAAAAGCATATATTTCCTGCCTGGCACTTTCTCGCCGCGCGGGGTGCATATATGAGATCAATTTTGTATTTTCTTAAAAATGGAGGATATTACAATGATCAAAGTTGGTATCAATGGTTTCGGCCGCATCGGCTCTCTCGCTTTCAGAGCAGCCATCAAGTCTGATGACATCGAAGTCGTCGCCATCAACGCTCCCGGCCATCCCGCTTCCCACATCGCTTACTGCGTAAAGTACGATACCGTTCACGGCCGCTTCGACGGCGAAGTCGTCGGCAACGACGAGGACAGCACCGTTACCGTTAACGGCAAGGTCGTCAAGGTCCTCTCCGACAAGTCCTACCGTGACGCTACCCTCATTCCTTGGGGCGAGCTGGGTGTTGACTACGTTCTCGAGTGCACCGGCGTTTACCTGACCAAGGAAAAGGCACAGGCTCACATCGATGCCGGCGCAAAGGTCGTCATCATGTCCGGCCCCGCAAAGGACGATACCCCGATGTTCGTCTGCGGCGTCAACCTCGACAAGTACACCAAGGATATGCAGTTCGTCTCCAACGCTTCCTGCACTACCAACTGCCTTGCCCCTATGGCAAAGGTCATCAATGACAACTTCGGCATCGTCGAAGGCCTCATGACCACCGTTCATGCTTCCACCGCTACCCAGGCTATCGTTGACGGCTTCCCCAAGAAGAAGGATCTGCGCGGCGCACGCTCCGTCTACAACAACATCATCCCCGCTTCCACCGGCGCTGCAAAGGCAGTCGGCAAGGTCATCCCCGAGCTCAACGGCAAGCTCACCGGTATGTCCATGCGCGTTCCCACTCCCGATGTCTCCGTCGTTGACCTGACCGTCCGCCTCGAGAAGGCCGCTACTATGGACGATATCAAGGCCGCTATGAAGGCAGCTTCCGAAGGCTCCATGAAGGGCGTTCTGGAGTATGTTGATGATGAGGTCGTCTCCTCTGACTTCCGCACCGATCTGCACACCTCCATCTTCGACGCACAGGCCGGCATCTCCCTCAACGATCATTTCGTCAAGCTCGTCGCTTGGTACGACAATGAGTGGGGCTTCTCCAACAAGATGCTTGACCTCACCCGCCACATCGACTCCGTCCGCAACGCATAATTCAAACTGCTTTGCGAGCTGAAAGTGTATAATCTCTCGGATTTGAGAACTTTATCAGCAATTGTGACAGACACAAGCTGT